>JBBDXD010000011.1 GCA_040902535.1 Dehalococcoidia bacterium
CTGGGACTGCATTATCCCGGAGGACGCTCATTTAGACTGGATCAGTTTTCGGGGGCAGGTCAAACCGGCCTTCTTCTGTTTGTCGATGTAGTCCCGAACTCCTTCGAATACTTCGTCATAGCGAGGAAGACTTCCGTCCATCATGATGAAGCGCCAGAAGAAGTCGGTTAGCGATGATCTGCCATCCGGTTCTTCCATACGTGACTGCATCGGCATCCAATGTGCCTGGTAGGCGGCATTCTGTTCCTTCTCGTTGGGAATACTCATGAAGATGTGATTCCGGACTAGGTCCGAAGCAGTGAGAGCCATCCCGGTATTGTTGAGACTTTCGAATATGCGCGGAGCGCTGTCATCCCCATCGAGCTTGATACTCACAAGATTCAGGGTAATCGGTAACGCATGCTTTGAGCTGAGGGAGGTCAATTTCTTTCCCCTGGAGATCACCCTTTGCTAGGACCTTGTGGAAGAATCGACCTGCCTGACCGATCAGGCTTTGAGAGACATTGAGGTCACCCTGCACCACGACGCGAAAGTCATCGTGATCTCTCTGAGTCGGCTTCATCTTTACCCGTTCGTCGTCTAGTTTCGCGTGGAACGCTGCGCCGTGCGTGCCGCAGCCGGGCTGAAGGTTCGCCGAACGGATGAGCAGCCGGCCGAAGCCTGACACTTCGCCCGCAAGCGACAACTTGTCGCCGATCTGCGTCTCGCCGCAGACGACGCCACCCGGGAAGACGGCGCGAACCGGCGTGCCAGGCGCGATCATCGAACCGTTCGGCGCGAAGCGATCGTCCGCCCAGAACCACGCGTGCTCCTGGAGGAACGAGATGTCGGCGGTGACGATGCCCTCGCGTCCAAACTCGCCGTTCAGCGTCGGCACGGGAGAAAACCGCTGATACGACCACCCCTCGCCCGATTCGACGCCATCCAGTTCGAAGAACACATTATCGCCGGGCTCGTAGCACCCGGTGCGCTGGTCCGCGCCGAGCGCGCGCAGCACGAAGTCTCCCGGCCCGCCGCTTGGTGAGTCCGCTTCGGTGATTGTGACCGTGCCGCACTCGGTCCCGTTGTGCACCGCCGTGATCACGCTGCCCGCCGGCGCGTTGCCGCTATCGGTGAGCGCGCGCCCGAGCAAGATCATCTCATCGCGCGTCGTCACCGGAACGTGGATCTCGATCGTCGCGCCGGCTTCGAGGTCGAACGGCTCGGTGAAGGGTTCGCTCGTGATCGGATAGTCAGCGCCGACGCAGTCGCGGAACCCGAACGGGTTGTAACTCGGCAGAGGCGCGCCGGCGCAGTGCTCGAAGCTCGTCGCTATGCCCGGACTCAGGCGGTACGTGCCTGGCGCCGCCTCCATGAGGTAGCTTCCGTCCTCGTACTGGTCACCTACAAGTGACGGGACTCCGCCGTCCGGTGATGACAACGTGGGATTCGTCGGAATGCCTGGCTCATCCGCGTCCTGATCGCCATCGGCGTTACGGTCCCAGTAGATGACGCCCGTCACCGCCCCGATAGCCTCGCCGGCCTGCGCGACGTGCGCCGAACCGCCGGCGATGAACGCCACGGCGATCAGGAGTTCGCAGAGCCAGACCCGGAGAAGCATGCTGGTAGAACGCGCCAACGAGCCCGAAGGTTAACCGATGCGCCTCTCGATGCGAATGAACGCCTGCCTTCGTCGCAAAACTAGGACCGCATGACTCGCTGCATTAAAGCGGTCGTTATGGCAGACGGCAGAAAGCTGACCGCTGAAGGCTGACTGCTTTATCCCGCCACCCGCAGCAATACGCGCGTCTCCATGCGGATAAACGCCGCTCGGAGATTCTCTGCGTCGCCGACATCCAGCAGGCGCATGCCGTCTTCCCAGGCCCGCGCGCGCAGGCTGATGTCGCTCGTAAGTGGGCGTCGCCGCCAGGGAAGCGCCGACCCGCGCGGCGCCGTTTCGGAGATCACCAGCGCCGGCAGGCGTTCGAACGCCGCGTGCGCTTCCGTCGCGTCGCTCTCTTCGAAGGGGCAGCGCGCGAGCGCCAGCGGCAGATCGTAGGCCGTGTGCACCACGGCGCTCAGCCGCGAAAGCTCGTCGTCCGGGATGTCTTCGTAGCGTGCACGGGCGTAGACGGCCCGCCATGGCGCCGGCGTCAACGAAAAGTCCGCGCCGTCCCACGCGTCGAGGGCGCGGAAGTATTGACTCGCTTGCTCGAGCATCAGCCGCTCGATCCAGCCTGCCGCGCTGCCGAACACGCCGGCGCGGCGCAGCGCCTCGACCAGTTCGGCGTGACGCGCGTAACACTCGGCGAAGCCCTTGCGCCGATCGCGGCCGCAGTGAAGGGCGCTCGCCCGGTCGTCGAGCGCATCGACCATTTCCGAGAGGTTCGTGAGGCGCGCCGCGACCCGCTTCGGGCGAAGCCGGATGATGCGTGGATCGGGGTCAGAAGTGGCCATTTCAGCTTCGAAAACGGGGCAACAGATCCGGTGCCCACGGCCGATTGATCAGGTAGCGGCGGACCGCTGTGCAGGGGCGGTCATCCGGCTACCTCCTTCCTCTGCCTGTGTGACGGAGCCTCGTACCACGGTGCGGGGCTTTCGTCCGTCTCCCAGTCTTCGCCTACCAAAACGTTCTGCCTTACCACTTATTGCTTGACGACGTACCTGCCCGGGAGTATGTTCGCGCCATCGTTCGTGCCGGTCGCATGCGAAACTGACATCCCCCGCGCAGTGAAGGAGAATTGCGTGAAGAAGACCCTCATCCTGGGGCTGGTCGCCCTCTTCGCACTCATGCTCGGCGCCGCCCTCACCGGCGGCAATTCCGGCGGATCAACGTCCGAGGCGGCGGAGATCAACCCCGTCATCCTGGTACACGGCTGGAACGGCTCGGCCAGTTCCATGGCGACGCTGAAGTCTCGCTTCGAAGCCAACGGCCGCCAGGCGTTCAGCCTGACACTCCCCGGCCAGAACAACGTCACGAACGCGTCGGCGATCAGGACGCTCGTCAATAACGTGAAAGCGCAGACGGGCGCGACGCAGGTCGACCTTGTCGCCCACAGCATGGGCGGCCTTTCGACGCGCTACTACCTCAAGAACCTCGGCGGCACATCGAGCGTCGCGCAGTACGTATCGCTCGGCAGCCCGCACTACGGGCTGGCGCTGGCATGCTTCCTGTTTACGAACAGCGGAGGCCAGATGTGCCCCTGGAGTTCGTTCCTGGGCGCGCTGAACTCCGGCGACGACACGCCCGGTTCGCCGCTCTACACGACGATCTACAGCACCAGCGACGGGCTCGTGCCGACGTCATCCTCGCGGCTCGATGGCGGCGCCTGCTTCAAGCAGATCAGCGGCGTCAGCCACACGAACCTGACGCAGGATGCCGGCGTCTTCGCGCTCGTGCTCTCCGGCGTCGACGGCACCTGCACCGGCGTCTTCCAGTAGGAAACGATCACACCCTTCGGCACGAACGCGTACGGGGCGGCCACAGTGTCCGCCCCGTACGTCACCCCTCGAGATCACAGCTCGGCGCGCAGAAACCGCCCCCACAGCTCCCGCGTGATCCGGCCAGCGTCGACCGTCACGCGGTGACGCTCGGCAAAGCGGCACACGTTCTCGATGTCCCGGCCGAGCAACTCCAGCGCGTTCGGATTGAACCGCGGGTCGACGGCCTGCGGAAAGTCGATCACGCACACGCGCCCTTCGTGATACAGCACGTTGTGCGGCGAAAGGTCGCCGTGGATCCGGTCGTGCGAGAGCGCCAGCTCGACGTTGCGCATGATCTGGCCGAACGCCTCGCGGGCGGTCACGTCGTCGAAGTCCACGCTGCTGAGCATCGGCGCCGGCGCGTCTTCATCGCCGATGTACTCCATGATGATGATGCTCTCCGACCGCGCGATCGGCCGCGGCACGTCGCCGCCCGCTCGATGCAGCGTTTCGAGCGTCTCGTACTCCGCGTTGACCCACGCCGAGAACGCGAACTGGCGTCCCGCGCGTGACTTCTGCGCGATCGCGCGTTCGTAGCGGTTATGCCGCCGCAGCCGCCCGCCCGTGTACGACGCGTCGTTGGCGAACTGCCGCACGTTGTGCGAGCGGTACACCTTCGCCGCCACCAGGCCGTCGTGGCGCGTCGAGTAGCAGCAGTAGACCGTGGCCTCCTTGCCGCTCTTTATAGTGCCCACCACCTCGTCGATGGTGGCGTCGTCGATGAAGGCTTCGAGCGCCTCCATCTGTTCAGCTTCTCGGTTCTGTCCCATTCATGCTCCGTCGAATGACGCTGGTGGTCGATGTGACGGCGTGCGGCGTGTTGACGTGTTCATGCATGGAGCACCTCCTCGATGCGTAGTGAAGCGTGCAGATGTGTCGCGCGGAAAAATGAGTCAGGGCCGCGAATGCGACCCCTACGAGCGTGCTTCAGCGTGCTAAAGCGACGTTACGAGTGATCCTTCCGCGGGCGCGACGAAACGATGGTGAAGACCTTGTCTTGCATCTGTCGCACCTCCTTCGGAAGCGGCCACGGGCGTGGCCTGATCGCTGAGAGCGTACGGCTCACTCGCGGCGGCTGTCAACCGGCGAACGCCTGTAGACAGCGACGCCGAACCTGTACGCTGCCTGCGATGGAGCGAGCCGCAGCCGACGTAACGCCCGCGCGAGACGCCGCATGTGCCTGATCCGCCTGATCACCGGCTCGATCCTCGGCCTGCTGTTCGGCGCGTTGACGACGCTGCTCGTGATCGTGCTCGCCTTCTCGGCGCTGTCGCTGTTGCTGGCGACGACGGGCGGTCCCGAACCATGCGAGCCGCGTGGCGGTCCGCTCGTCGTCGACGATGCGCAGGCGGCGTCATTTCAGCAGAAGTGGAACGAGTTCCAGACCACGCTCGATATGGTGAACGCCGGACAGACCGTCGACCCGGCGCGCTTCGTTGCGTTCACAGAGAGCGAGATCTCGTCGCGGGCGAATGAATACGTCGAAGGCAAGCACATCCCGATCGATGACATCCGCGTCTGCCTCGACGAGGGGTACGGCGTCGGCACGGGCACCGTCTCAATCCTCGGCTTCGACACGAAGGTGCGCCTGAAGGGCACCGTCGAATTCACGGACGACAGCGCCCGCCCCCGCATCGACGACATGGAGATCGGCAGCGTGCCGGGATTCATGTCCGCGCCGATACGCCGTCTCGTCAACCGCCAGCTCGATCGCGCCGCGGTGGACGTCGTGAACGCGCACAACTATCAGATCCTCATCGGCAACGGCAACGGCGCCGTCGCCGGGACCGCGGGCGAATAGGAGCACCGAACAGCCCTACTACTAACAACTGACGGCTTATAACGTAGAACTCATGAAGTACGACCTCATCGTCATCGGCGCCGGTGCCGCGGGCGCGACCATCGCCGCTCGCGTGTCCGAAGATCCCCGCATCAACGTCCTCCTCCTCGAAGCGGGCCCCTACTACGCGACCACCGCACAGATGCCCGACGATCTGCGCAACGGAAACAACAACTCGTACACCGACCACGATTGGCACTACCGGGCGGAGTCGAACCTCGCCGGCCGGCTGACCGCGTTTCCGCGCGGGCGCGTCGTCGGCGGTTCGTCGGCGGTGAACACGGCGATCGCGTTGCGCGGCGTGCCGGAGGACTACGACGAGTGGGCGCGGCTCGGCAACGACGAATGGTCGTGGCAGAAGGTGCTCCCCTGCTTCCGCCGTCTCGAACACGATCAGGACTTCGACGGCGACTTCCACGGCAAAAGCGGCCCGATCCCCATCCGCCGCTATCGCGAAGATGAACTCACGCCCGTGCAGTCGGCGTTCGTGACGGCCATGCGGGACCTTGGCTATCCGGAGACGAAGGACAATAACGACCCCGACTCCACCGGCCTCGCGCCGCATCCGATGAACAAGCAGGGCCGCCTCCGGATGAGCGTCGCGATCTGCTACCTGGAGCCGGCGCGACATCGCCTCAACCTGACGGTGCGCGGCGATTGCCTGACGCACCGCATCGTCTTCGACGGCGCGCGCGCGTCGGGCGTCGAAGTCGAGTCAGGCGGCGCCACCCAGGTCGTCGAAGGCGACCGCATCGTGATCGCCTCCGGGGCGATCGGGACACCCGCCATCCTGATGCGCTCGGGCATCGGACCGGAGGCGCACCTGCGCGAGCTTGGCATCGACGTGCTCGCCGATCTTCCGGGCGTCGGCGCCAACCTCGACGACCACCCGATGCTCGGCGTCACGTTTCTGGCGCACGAAGGCCTGCTCAATCCCGACGACCCGCTCGTGCAGGTGACGTATCGCTACACGTCGAGCCTGGGCGAGGAACGCAACGACATGCAGCTCATGCCCGCATCGGCCGTCTCGGCCGGCGAAGGCCGCGTCGTGTACTCGATCGGCAGCGTGATCGAGCGTCAGAAGTCGATCGGACGCCTTTCGCTCACGTCCGCGGACCCGCACGCCGCGCCCCGCATCGAAAATCGCTTCTGCGAGCACCCCGACGACGTGCGACGTCTCGTCGAAGGCGTGCGCATGGGCATCGAAGTGTCTTCGAACGACGCGTTCGCGCGCCTCAACGCCGGCCGGCTCTCGCCGAACGACGACGCCATCGCCGACGACGAGACGCTCGGCGCCTTCTGCCGGAAGGTCGCCGCCAGCGGCTTCCACCCCAGTTGCACCGCGAAAATGGCGCCGGCCGCTGACCCGATGGGCGTCGTCGACCAGCACCTGCGCGTGCGCGGCTTCGACGGCCTGTTCGTCGCGGACGCCTCCGTCATGCCGAAGTGCCCGCGCGCGAACATCCACCTCACGTCGATCATGATCGGCGAACGCGCCGGCGAATGGCTCCGCACCGGCGCGATCTGACCGCGGGCGCGCGAGCCGTCCGTTAAGCCCCTGCGACGCGCTTCCGCCGACCTCGAACGTCGAACGTCGACCTTGGAACCTCGAACCTGGAACCTCGAACCCTCTCTCACCTCCGGCCTCCGACCTTGTATCTCTGACTTCTGACGGCTGACCGCTGGCCGCTGACCGTCGATCATCCCGCCCCGCATCCGTCGTTAGTAGGAGGCCCGCGTCACCCTAAAGCGGGCGCCACAGTGACCACTATCGCCGGATTCGGCGCGACCGTATTTGAAGGAAACTGTCGTCAGATTCAAGACAGATACGACATCAGGGGACAGACGGATGGCAACGTTCACGACGACAGCACAACACAGGGGAATCGGCAGCCAGCGGCTCGAGCGGGCAATCGCCCTGGCGCGCGGCGCCGCAAGCGACGTTCGCGGCACCGCCGCCAACGCGCGGCGATCGCTGGCATGGGCGCCCGCCTTCGCACGCGACCTGACCATCGTGCTCGGCGTCATCGGCGTCTACTTCGTGCTCCGCGGCCTCGCCCCGACCCGGCTCGACGAGTCCGTCGCGCTGACCAACGACCTGGTGGCCGTCGAGAAGGCGACGTACACCTTCTGGGAGCCGCAGATACAGGACTGGTCCTTGCAGAACCACTGGGTCCAGGAGCTGGCGAACTTCACCTACGCGTACCTGCACTTCCCGGTGCTGGCCATGGTCGCCATCTGGCTCTGGTTCCGCGACCGCAGCCGCTTCGTCTTCCTCCGCAACGTGATGTTCACGTCGATGGTCATCGGGCTGTTCGTCTACTACGCCTTCCCGGCGGCGCCGCCCCGCCTCATGGAGCTGCACGGCTACGACATGGGCTTCACCGACACGGTGTTCGGCGCCGAGACCAGCGTCTCCTACGCGCAGCCTTCGCTGATCACCAACGAGTACGCCGCCATCCCGAGCTTCCACTTCGGATGGATCGCGCTGGCATCGGCGGCGATCTGGACGACGACGCGCAATCCCTTCGCCCGCACGGTCGCCGTTAGCCTGACGGTGCTGATGACGTGGGCGATCGTGGCCAGCGCCAACCACCTGTTCATCGACATGGCGCTCGGCGGCCTAGTGATCGTGGCATCGTGGTGGGTCGCCGGTCACCTCAGCGTCGCAAAGCGTTTCGTCGCTCGCCAGGCGCGCGCGACGCGAGCGCACCAGCCCATCGAGCTGCCGGCTTCGCAGTGGCTGGCTCCGAACGCCGCCTTCGCCGCTCGCGAGGTGTGCGCGGCGTAAACCGCACACGAGGAACTCGACTCAAGGAGGGGGCGCATCGGTGATGCGCCCCTTCTGGCGCGTGCTTTGGCAAGCGTCGCAGGCTCATCGGCTGGCCCGACGGTTCCCCACATTCCTATAATCGCCTCGATGAAACGCAACCTCAGCCGCCGCGTCATGGCGCTCTCCATAGGGGGCAAAATCTCGCTCATCTGGCGCACGTTCCGCGATCCCGATGTGCCGGTCTTCGCGAAGGCCGTGCTGCCGCTCGTCGTCGCGTACGTCGCGCTGCCGTTCGATGTCATCCCGGACCGCATCCCGCTCCTCGGCCAGATCGACGATCTCGTGATCGTCGCCGCCGGCATGACGCTCTTCGTCGCGCTCACGCCACGCCACGTGCTCGAGTATCATCTGGGCGCGCTCGAATGACCCTGCTGGCGGGCGCCGCGCGCGTATCGATCGGGCCGCGCCCCGACGATCTGCGCGAAGGCGTGTGGCTCGGCGGCTTCGGTGCGTACCGCGAGCGCCGCGCCACCGCCGTACACGACGAGCCGCAGTGCCGCGCGATCGCCATCAGCGACGGCACGACGGCGTTCGTGCTCGCCGCGCTCGACTTGGTCGGCGCCAGCGGCCCGCTGCTCTCATCGATCCGCGATGACGCGGCGCGGCTCACCGGATTGCCGCCCGGTCACATCCTCCTCGCCTGCACGCACAGCCACGCCAGCCCCGATACGCAGGGGCTCTGGGGCGGCATCGGCGACTCGTACCGTACGCACATTGCTCATCGAGCGGGCAGCGCGATCTGGGAGGCGCACCACGCGCTCGCGTCCGCGTCGGCCAGCGCCGCCACCACGCATCTCGCCGGCGTTACGAAAAACCGCCGCGCCTGGCCGGAGACCGACGACACGCTGACGAGCGTGCGCTTTACGTCGCTCGAAGGCGCGCCGATCTCCACGCTCGTGAACTTCGCCGCGCATCCGACGGCGACCGGATCCGCGAACACCGAGGTCTCGCGAGACTGGTGCGGCTACGCCGTCGACGCGGTCGAGCGTGAGGCAGGCGGCGTCGCGATCTACGTCAACGGCGCCATCGGCGACGTCAATCCGCTGGATGCAGGCAGTTTTGACGCTGCCGAACGCCTCGGCGAAGCGGTCGCGCGCGCATCGATCGCGTCACTACAGACGCCAGATCCCGTCAATGGCGCAGTGTACGTGCGCTCCGACGCGCTGGAGGTGCCGCTGAACTTCGAGCGGCTGTCGCAGCGCGTGCAGTCCGCGATCGACCGCTCCGGCTTCGCGATCGCGGCGCTCGCCAAGGCCGGCGGCCTGCGCGCGACGCAACTCGCGCTGCACACGGCGGGCCGCCGCGACCTCGCGCAACTCGTCGCCGCGCTCGAAGGCATGTCCGAACGCCCAAAGACGCATCGCGACGGCCAGGCGTTCCTTCGCACGCACTGCGGCTACGTGAGCATCGGCGATCGCGTCGAAGCATTCGCAACGCCCGGCGAAGTGCTGACGCGCCTGGCGGCGCCGCTGCGCGCGTCGATGGGCGCGCCGCACCGGATGTTTTTCGGACTCACGCACGACACGCTCGGCTACTTCCTCCCCGAAGACGAGTGGATGATGCCCGGGCGCAACAACAACTACGAGGAGTCGGTGTCGATGGGACGGCGCGCCGGCCCCGCCCTCGCCGATGCGCTGCTTGCCATGGTCCCGCATCGAAGGGAGGCCCGATGAGGCTGCCGCTCGTCACGTCGCACGCCGCCTGCAAAGGTCACGCGCCGGAGAACACGCTCGCCGGCATCGAAGCGGCGCTGCGGCTCGGCGCCGACGCCATCGAGATCGACGTCCACTGCACCGCCGACGGCGTGCCCGTGCTGATCCACGATGAAACCGTCGAGCGCACGACCGACGGCGCCGGCAACATCCACGAGATGTCGTTCGACGTCGCACGTGCGCTCGATGCCGGTGCGCGCCAGTTCGTGCCGCAGTTCCAGGGCGCCGTAATTCCCACGCTCGCTGAAACGCTTGCGCTGACGAAGGGCAACGCACTGCTGCAGATCGAGATCAAGCAGCGCGACATCGAAGGACGCGTCGCAGACGTGGTGCGCGATGCGGGCGCCGTCGCCGATTGCGAAGTACACTCGTTCTGGCCGCAGGTCGTGCAGGAGATGCGCGCCGTCGAACCGCGCATGGCGGCAGCACTCCTGACCGATGGCCGCCGCGTCGTCGACTGGCAAGACTTCTTCGGCTTCGCGTTGTCGCTGAATGCGCAGGGCGTCAGCGTCTACCATTCGTGGGCGACGCGCGACCTCGTGTCGCAGGGGCAGAAGCGCGGCCTCACCTTCATGGTGTGGACCGTCGATGACGAAGCCGACATGCAGAAGATGGTCGCGGCCGGCGTCGACAGCATCTGCAGCAACTTCCCCGACCTCGTGCGCAGCGTCATCGAGGACCGCGCATCCGCGCGCCGATAGCGCCTTGCGGG
Organism: Dehalococcoidia bacterium; assembly: GCA_040902535.1. Lineage (NCBI taxonomy): Bacteria > Bacillati > Chloroflexota > Dehalococcoidia > Dehalococcoidia bacterium. Next base: position 10,560 of record JBBDXD010000011.1, read on the forward strand.
CGGCGCCGGCGGTCCATTTTCTCGGCCGAGCGTCGTTCATTTATACTGGCTGTGCGCACGGGTGTAGCTCAGTTGGGAGAGCAGCGGTCTCCAAAACCGCCGGTCGGGGGTTCGAGTCCCTCCACCCGTGCCACGATTTCGAATCTACGACCGGCTGGCGAGGCCGGTCGTTTTGCTCTCTACCGCTGCACTTGACACAGAAGTGACACAGTACGGCGATATGGCCGCCTCGCTCGGGGCGTTGGGATCAACGCACCAAGGGAGGCGACGATGACGACTGCGCGGCGCGCGAGAGGCGAAGGGAGCATCAGCAAACGGAACGACGGCCGGTTCATGGGCCGGGTGACGCTGCCAAGCGGCCGCGTCAAGACCGTCTACGGACGGTCGAGGTCGGACGTGGCCAAGAAGCTCAGGGAGCTGCTCTCTCACGCAGACCAGGGCATCCCCATCCCGGAGGAGGACCCGCAACTCAGAACCTTCCTTGCCGGCTGGCTGACCAGCATCGAGCACACCGTCCGCCCGACGACGTACCGCCGCTACGAGCAGGTGGTCCGTCACGACCTAATCCCCGAACTCGGTGCGACGCGCCTCTCGAAACTCAACCCTGGCCACGTGCAGCGCCTTCAGGCACATTGTTCAAGCGCGGACTCTCCCCGACGTCGGTGCACCAACGTCCACGCCGTGCTTCATCGCGCTCTCAACCATGCCGTCCGCTGGGGTACGTCGTCCGTAACGTCGCGTCCCTCGTCGACGCGCCGCGGATAAAGCGCCACAGCTTCCGCACGCTCTCCGCCGAAGAAGCGCGCGCCCTGCTGAGGGCAGCCGAGGGCGACCGTTTCGAGGCCCTCTACGTGGTCGCGTTGACGACAGGCATGCGACAGGGGGAGTTGCTTGGCCTGCAGTGGAAGAGTGTCGACCTCAAGCGCCAGACGCTGGCGGTGCGCGGGTCGCTGGAGCGCGGCGTCAAGACGCTGACGATCGGTGAGCCGAAGACGCGGACGTCACGGCGGCAGGTACACCTCACGCCCGCTGCCGTCGAGGCGCTCCGCCAGCATCGCGTCCGCCAGCACGAGGAGCGCCTTGCTGTTGGCTCGGCGTGGGAGGACAACGAGCTCGTGTTCTGCAGTGAGATCGGCACCCCGGTCTCGGCGAGCAATCTCCTCAACCGCTCGTTTCGCCGCCTTCTCGAGCGAGCTGGTATTGAGCCGATCCGCTTCCACGACCTGCGCCACACCGCCGCCACGTTGCTGCTCGAGCAAGGCATGCACCCGAAGATCGTCTCCGAGATGCTCGGCCACAGCACGATCGCAATCACGCTTGATCTCTACAGCCATGTCACCTCCGCGATGCACAAGCAGGCGGCCGACGCCATGGAGGAGATCCTGCGATCCTAGGACACCGCACCTAAGGGTTTAGCCGATCTCGCCCAATCCGCTTCACGGCGACACATGCCTCGCAGGAGGTTCGTGATGTCACTCGATGCCATGGCTGGCCTCGCCCAGCTTGTTGCGGTCGTGATAGCGGCGGCTGCGCTCGTCGTCACGCTCTCGGGCATTCGCAAGCAGCTGTGGCTCACGACCTTCGCCGAGTACACCGGACGGTACATCCAGATCCTGGATGAGATACCAATGGCGGCCCGACGTGAGCCACAGACGTTCAGCCTCGCTTCGCAGCCTGACTCGGAGCGCGATCGACTCCTCGCGCTTGCCATTCGTTACCTCAACCTGTGCTCGGAGGAGTACTACTTGTTCCGTAAGAACATCATCGACGGCCGGACGTGGGCGATTTGGGAAGAAGAAATCGTCATCGCTCTTCGACGGAGGTGGCTGGTGGAAGCATGGGGCCAGGTGAAGACGGAGTACGACTCGTTCGTCGAGTTCCACGCACTAATCGAGCGCATCATCGATGCAGGGCGTTGTCAAGATCCGCCCGACGCGCAGCTTCCACTAGCGAGCTGAGCTCTCGCCGACTGCTCTTCCTCCGATTGTTCGTTAGCGCGGCATCGCCCTATAATCGGCACACGGTAGGCGGGGCCCGTGAACAACTACACCATCGACCAGCTGGAATCGCACCTCTGGGAGTCCGCGAACATCCTGCGCGGGCCGGTCGATGCTGCCGACTTCAAAACGTACATCTTCCCGTTGCTGTTCTTCAAGCGGGTCTCGGACGTCTACGACGAGGAGTTCGAAGAGGCGAAGCAGGAGTCACGTGGTGACCTCGACTTCGCGTCGTTCCCGGAGAATCACGGGTTCCAGATACCCGACGGATGCCACTGGAACGACGTGCGCGAGCGGACGACGAACGTCGGACAGGCGTTGTTGCATGCGCTGCGGGAGATCGAAAAGGCGAACCCCGGCACTCTGTACGGCGTGTTCGGCGATGCCCAGTGGGCGAACAAGGAGCGGTTCTCCGACGAGCTCCTCAACGACCTGATGGAACACTTCTCGCGGATCAACCTCTCGAACGCTGCGGTGCAGACCGACGTGCTCGGCCAGGCGTACGAGTACCTGATCAAGAAGTTCGCCGACGCCACGAACCGCAAGGCCGGCGAGTTCTACACACCGCGACCGATCGTGCGGTTGATGGTCAATATCCTCGACCCGCAGGAAGGCGAGTCCATCTACGACCCCGCGTGTGGGACGGGCGGCATGTTGCTCGGCGCCATCGCGCATGTGAAGGACGCCGGCGGCGACGTAAAGCTCCTCTGGGGCAAGCTCTTCGGACAAGACCGCAACCTGACGAACGAAGCGATGTCGCGGATCAACCTGTTCCTGCACGGCGTCGAGGACTTCAAGATCGTCCGCGGCGACACCTTGCGCGAGCCGGCGTTCTATTCCGGCGACTTGCTTTCGCAGTTCGACTGCGTGATCGCTAATCCACCGTTCTCGCTTGAACAGTGGGGCGACGAGATCTGGAGCAATGACCGTTACGGGCGCAACTTCGCCGGACTACCACCGCGCAAGAGCGGTGACTACGCCTGGGTGCAGCACATGATCATGTCGATGGCGGCACCGCACGGACGAATGGCCGTCGTCCTGCCCCACGGCGCGCTGTTCCGCATGGCTGCTGAAGGCAAGATCCGTCGCAAGATCATCGACTCCGACAAGCTCGAAGCGGTGATCGGTCTCGGGCCGAACCTGTTCTACGGCACCGGGCTCGCTGCCTGCATCCTGGTCTTCCGCATGCGCAAGGCCGACGAGCGGCGCGGCAAGATCCTCATCGTCGACGCGTCGAAAGATTTCAGGAAGGGCCGCAATCAGAACACGCTCGAACCCGAGCACGTCGAGCGCATCTACGGCTGGTACCGCGACTACCAAGATGTTCCTGGCACTGCAAAGGTCGTCGCGACAAAGGATGTCGCGCAGAACGACTTCAATCTCAACATCTCCCTTTACGTGGAGCCCGTAGTCGAGGAGCAGACCATTACGGTGCTGGAGGTCATCGCCAATCTCAAGATAAAGCTCGACGAGGCGTACGCGGCCGAGGAGCGGCTGAAGGAGCTGCTGGTCAGCGCGGCGTTGATGTCATGAGTTGCATGGGGGAGGCAACATGAAGGCCGGCGAAGTCAAGTTTCAGGAACTACTGAACGGCAAGATCCAGTATCGTGTGCCGCTGTTCCAGCGAACCTACAGTTGGCAGGAGGAGAACTGGCAACGCCTCTGGGATGACATTCTGGAGATCTACGCGTTGGCCGCACCACGAAGCCACTTTATCGGTGCGATCGTTACTCAACCTCTGGAAGATTCCCCCGAGTACTCCACCAAGTTCATGCTCATCGATGGCCAGCAGCGTCTAACGACGCTGTTCTTAGTGCTCGCGGCAGTCAGAGACCGGGCAAAGAGCCATGGTCAGCCTGCCCTCGCAGAGGAAATCGACGACGACTGCCTTTTCAACAAGCAGGTCGTCATCGGCGACGCGGTGACGTACGACGTGCACTGGTACCCGTCGATGGGCCAGCTCTTCGGCAGCGATGCGTCGGAGTTTCCGCTGCCCACGCCCGACAGCCCGCCGCCGGCGCCATTCTGCCCGCCGGTGGCCATCATCCCTGTCGACCCGGCCACGCCACTGAGCCCGCCGCCCAACCTAGACGACATCACGCCGCAGAGTCCGCCGCGATCGTCGCCCGATCCATGGCCGCAGAGCCCGCCATCCGCGACAGGCGTGAACGCGCTGCAAGAAGTGCCGCTGAGCCCGCCGCCCGCCAGTCCGCCACCGGCTGATCTGCCGCTGAGCCCGCCGTCGCTGTCACCGCCCGCGAACCCGCCGCCAGGACAGCAGGTATGTGTGCCTGCCACAGGCGCTGGTTTGGCGCCGCCCGACACCGGCAGCGCCGGACTCAAGCACAGCGCGCCTACAGCCCACGCGAAAACTGACGACTGAAAACTGACGACTGAGGACTACCCGCTAATACAACGCCTGCGCGACGATCGCGTCGGCGATCTGTTCGTCGCTCATGCCGAGGATGTCTTTGCAGATCTGCTCGTTGTGCTGCCCGAGCATCGGCGCAGGCCCCTGCAGTTCGCCGGGCGTCTTCGACAGGCGGAACGGCGGGCCGTCGTAGGCGTTGTGGCCAGCTTCGGGGTGGTCGAGGTAGACGTAGTAGCCGCGCGCCTTCAGGTGCTCATCGCTCTCGAGCATGTCGCGCGCGTTCTGCACGACGCCCGCAGGCACCCCCTTCGACTGCAGCAGCGCCATCGCCTCTTCGGCCGTGCGGTCGCGCGTCCACTCGCCGATCTTCTGTTCGATCTCGTCCTCGCGCTGCTTGCGGCCGTCGAGCGTCGCAAGGGCGGCGTCCGTCGCCCACGTCGGCGCATCGATGGCGTCGACGAACGCGCGCCACTGCGCGTCGTCGAACACGCCGAGCGCGATCCAGCGCTCTTCGGGCTGGCCGTTCCACTCGTTGTCCTTGCAGCGGAAGGCGCCGTGCGGCGCGGCGTGCGTCAGGCGGTTGCCCTGGCGGCCCTGCACGCAGCCGTTGTTCGCGTAGTCCATGACGGCAGGCGCGAGCGGCGCCACCGACGATTCGATCTGCGCCAGTTCGATGCACTGGCCCTTGCCGGTCTTGCGTCGATAGCGCAGCGCCGCGAGGATCGCGACGAGCGTGTGGCCGGGATTGATCACGTAATCGGGATAGTTCGTGCCGAGGCCCATCGGCGCGCGATGCGGAAAGCCGCTGAGGTGGCTGTAGCCGGTGATCGGCCCGAGCACGGCGCCGAAGCCCATGAAGTACTTGTGCGGGCCATCGAAGCCCTGCATGGGCTGGTAGACGGCGACGACGTTCTCGTTGAGGGCGCGCACCTGCTCGTACCCCAGTTGCCACTTTTCGATGATGCGCGGCGTGTGATTGGTGATGAAGACATCGGCCCACGCGATCAGCCGGTGCGCCATGTCCATGCCGAGTTCGGTGTTGAGATTGAGGGTCAGGCCGAGTTTGCCGGCGTTGTAGTTATTGAAGTAGCCGCTGACGTTGAACGTGTTCTTGTCGGGCGGAAACGGCCCGACCAGCCGCAGGCCGTCGAGGTGGGCCTCCGATTCGACGCGCACGACGGTCGCGCCGAAAGCAGCGAGGTTGTTCGCGCAGATCGGCCCCGCCCCGAACCACGAGAAGTCGGCGACCTTCAGGCCAGACAGAGGCTGCTGCTTGTCGCTCACATTCGCTGCTCCCTGCCTAGACTGCGCCCTTCGCGCGCAGTTCATCGATCTGTTCGGTCGAATAGCCGGCTTCGAACAGCACGTCGATCGTGTGTTCGCCGGGGAGCGGCGGCCGCCGCCGGATCGCCCACGGCGTCTCCGACAGCCGGTACGGCGGGCCGGCGTACGCGACCGTCGCGCCGATCTCTTCGTGCTCGACCTTTTGCAGCCACTGGCGATGCTGTAACTGCGGGTTCTTCACCAGGTCCTCCGGCGTCGAGACGATGCCAAACATGAGACGCTGCTGCTGGCCTTCCTGGTACAGGTCCCACTTGCTCTTGCTCGCGCAGAACTTCGCGAACACTTCGTACAGGTGGGCCATGATCTTCAGCCGTTCCGGGAGCTTCTCCGGTTCGCGCACGAGCCCCGTGAGGAACGACAGGTTGAGATTGCCGATGAACTCGCGGTACGGCTCGTCGTTGAGGTCTTCCGCCATGCCTTCGCGCGTCATCCAGTCGAGCATCGCTGTCCATGGCGCGCCGCCGGGCGTGCCGAGATACGCGAACACCTGGCCATCGGTGCACTCATAGACGCCGATGCCGGGGATGTCGATGGGCAGCGCGCCGCGGGCGCCGGTGCGCGTGCGGATCGCCTTCATCATGTCGTACGTCTGCATGGCGGTCTCCTGGTTGATGGAGAGCGCTTCTTGCATCGAGACGTCGACGTGCTGGCCTTCGCCGCTGTTGTCGCGGTGTACGATCGCCATCAGCGTGCCGGCTGCCGCCTGGATCGCGGCGCCGATGTAGCCCTGGTTGCCGTACGGGCGGTTCGGCGGGTCTTCCTTGTCGCCGGCGAGCGTCATCATGCCGCTCATCGCGACGCCGACGATGTCGCACCATTTGTAGTGCGCGTGCGGGCCGTCCTGTCCGAAGGCGGTCACCGACGTCATGACGATGTCGGGCTTGATCGTCGAAAGGCGGCCGTAGCCGAGGCCGAGGGACTCCATGTAGCCCGGCTCGAACGTCTCGACCACGACATCGGCGCTGCGCACGAGCTTTTCGAAGACGGCGCGGCCTTCCGGCTTCGTGATGTCGAGCGTGATGCTGCGCTTGTTTGTGTTGAGGTTCCAGAAGTAGAGGCTGCGGTCCGGCGACGCGCGCTCGCCGAAGAACGGCCCGATCATGCGCATCGGATCGCCCCCCGGCGGTTCGATGCGCATGACGTCTGCGCCGAGGTCGGCGAGGAGCTTGGTGGCGTAGACGCCGATCTCGCCGGAGAGGTCGAGCACGCGGATGTCGTCGAGGGCGGCCGCAGTCATGCGTCACGCCTTCATCAGCTGCGCGAATTGTTCCTCAGTCAGCCCAGCTTTTCGAATCAATGCTTTCAATAGGCCTCTCTTCAATGCTTTCCCCGACTTTGGATATCGAAACAAGCTGACCGTTCGGCATCTTTACATTCATGTGCGAGCCCTTACCCTGCCGCGTAACGCCACCGCCGCGTTCGAAGGCTTTCACAGCGGTCTCTGGACGAACGTTCCGCAGTTCACGCACTACTTCAGGCCGCAGACGGCTCTGGAAGATGGACCGTCGCGATTACGATCTGTTCCTCGGGAATCGCTTGCCCGTCCTCCCGCAGCGCCTCGATGTGGGACGATATCGCGTCGCGAGCCTCGGCTAGAAGTTCGTCCAGCGTCTCTCCCTGAGTAAAGCAACCGGGAAGCGCCGGAACCTCCGCCCAGTACCCGCCTTCTTCAGCCGAATGAATAACGAGCAGGTACTCCATATTTATCTCCTAGACGCTCGCCTGCACGCGCTTGCTGAGCCCTTCTGACATGATCTGCGCGGCTTCGCGCACCATGTCCTGCAGGATCTCCTTCGCGGGACGCATTTCGTGCAGCATGCCGGAGATCTGGCCGGCGGGGTTCATCAGCAGTTCGAGCTTGTTGGCCTCGCGCGCACCCGACATGATTTCGCCGGAGATGATGCCCTGCATGCCCATGGGCAGCGCGTCGAGCTTCTGCGACTCCCAGTACTCGATCAGCGGATTGTTGATGTTGCGCATGGTCTTGCCGCTGTAGAGCCGCGTCACGCGCGTGTCCTCTTCCGTCGCGTCGATGATGCGCTGCTTGAGCAGTTCCGGCCACGATGCCTCGCGCGATACGAGGAATGCCGTGCCCACCCAGACGCCGTCCGCGCCCATCGCGAGGGCGCCGGCGATGCCGCGGCCGTCGCCGATGCCGCCGGCGGCGCAGACGGGCGTCGGCGCGACGGCGTCGATCACCTGCGGCAGCAGCGCCATCGTGCCGATGCGGCCGGTGTGGCCGCCGGCCTCCGTGCCCTGCGCAACGACGACGTCGGTGCCGCCATCGGCGACGCGTCGCGCATTCTTGACGTTGCCGACGAGCGCGATCACCTTCGAGCCGTTCGCGTGGAAGGCTTCGACGTACGGGGCGGGGTTACCGAGCCCGGCGGCGAAGACCGGCACCTTCAGTTCGAGAATGGCATCGACCTGGCTCTTCGAGAAGTTGCCGCCGAAGCCGACGCGGCGGATGCCCGCGCCCATCTCTTCCTGCGGGTCCTTCTTCGGCGGCAGCGCAAACTCCTTCTCCGCACTCTCGATGAACGCGCGGTACGGCGGCGGCAGCACGTCGCGCAGGTTCGCGGGGATTTTCGGCGCTTCTCGCTGCTCGCCGTTCGGCGGCGCTTGCTGCGGCGCGGCGACGCCGGACGGCAGCAGGATGTCGACGCCGAACGGCTTCGACGTGAGGTCGCGGATGCGGCGCACCTGGCGCTCGATCTCGTCGGCGGGCATAGTGGCGGCGCCGACGATGCCGAGGCCGCCGGCTTCGGAGACGGCGGCGACGAGTTCGGCCGTCGAGACGCCGCCCATGCCCGCAAGGATCACCGGGTACTCGATGTCGAGGATGTCGCAGAGACGCGTGCGCAGGACGGGCCGGCCCATGTTCACCTCATGTTCACGAGCGCTCGACCGTGCGCCCGGCGTCCGTCGGGAGCGCGTGGCACCTGACGTAACGGTGAGGGCACTCTAGCCCGCTCGTGAGCTTGCGATCAAGACGAGCGCGATCCTGGTATGCCGCGTCCTATGGAGACGAAGGAGTCACTCCTCGACCAGGCCGGTGGAGAGCAGGAACTGCTTCGCCTCGTCGACCGTCATGAAGATGCGCGATCCGAGCCCATCGATCGCGTCAACGACGTCGTCATCGGCGGCGTCGTCGTACGCCTTGTCGACGATGCCGGACCGTTCGATGCGGCCCTCGTTGGCCAGCCCCGCCTCGATGTAGGGGGCGACTTTGTTCCACTGCACTGGCATGCGACGCTCCTGGAATCGCGCGGAAATCGCCGCGAGTATAGCGACGGTGGTGGTTAGGCGCCGCTGTTGACGTCGAGCTTGAGGGGCTGGCACACCGTTCGATACGATAGGGGGCCGCATTCCCCGGTAGCTCAATGGTAGAGCAATCGGCTGTTAACCGATGGGTTGTAGGTTCGAGTCCTGCCCGGGGAGCCAGTTTGGTACCACAGAGCGCGAGGCGCTCTTTCTGATCGGGGTCTGGGCCAATCCGGCGGATATCCCTCCGTGTATCTCCAGCACGATCTGCCGCTCGTTGACCTCCACGCGGTTGAGCACGAGCCGCATGAGTTCCTTGCGCTCGAATGGCTTCAGTTGCTCGTAGACCGCGTGCATGTCCGCCAGCGCGCCCCGAACCGTCTCCGCCTCGACGACGAGACCGCGAACGCTGGTGAGAGCGACGTCCACCTCAGCGATGGCTTCCTCGATCTCACCCCGCTGACCGGAGAGCTGCGAGAGCTTGTCGGCCAGGAAGCGGCGTCCAGCCTCCGCGTCCATGCTGGACCACTCCCCGACCACTTTGTCCGCCATTGAGCGGACGTCGATTAGCTTCTTGTCGAGGCTCCTGCGGCGCGCCTCAAGGGAAGGCAATTCCTTTGCCAGGCGCCGATTCGTCTGCGCGACGATCGCATCCAGCAGCCCATCTTCGGATGCCAGTTCTCGCAGCCGCGCGAGGACGGCGTCTTCGACTTCCGGTGCCGTGACTTTCAACGAGCATCCGTCGCGGAGGCAGACGTAGTAGAAGTACTTGACGCCGCCCCGTCCCGTGCCGCTCCGCCCCTCCATCGCAGTATGGCAGCGGCCACAGTGCAGGAGTCCCTGGCTCAGCACGTACGTGTGGCGCGTCGGTGAAGCCCCGTTGTGGTTCGACTTGCCATTTGACTTCATCAGGCGCTGGACGGCCTCGAACTTGCGACATCGACGACGGCCGGCAGATCGCGTCGACCATCTTGTACTCGCGCTTGCCGCGCACCTTGGCCGACTTGTTGATCTCCTTCTTGGCGATGTAGGCGGGATTCTTCAGGAGGTACTGCGTCGATGACGTCGTGAACGCGCTGCCGGGGTGGTGGCGTTCCCTGCGAGAGGTGTACGACTTCGTGCGATAGCCGCGGCTGTTCAGTGCCTGCATCGTCAGTTTGATCGATCCTGACGCCAGGTAGCTGTCGAAGGCGAAGTTCACCAGAGCGACTTCGTCCGCATTGGGTACGAGGTTCCCCTTGCGTTTGCGTCGAGGTCGTAGCCTAACAGCTGACCGCCGTTCCACAGACCGCGATCGGCACGCGCAGCTGTCGCATCGCGCGTTCGCTCTGCCGCCTGCTCTCGCTCGAACTGGGCGAGCGCCATCATGATCGTGATGAACAACTTCCCCTGCGGGCTCGTGGTGTCGTAGTTCTGCTTGAGGCAGACGAACTCCACGTCGTACTGGTTGAGCACCTCGAAGAACTTCAGGAAGTCCGCGACGGAACGGCTGATCCGGTCGAGCGCCGTGCAGGCCGACCGTGGCGATGCGCCCGGCGGCGATGTCTGCGAAGAGCCGCTGCATATCGTGGCTGCGCAACGCGTCCTTGCCGGAGATCGCCTTGAGCTCGTAGACCGCCGCTTCGTTCCAGTCCTCGCGGCAGGCTGTGAACTTGTAGTCGATGTGCGCGCGCAGCCGCTGCAGCGAGATCCGTCACGTGCCGACGCGGTAGCTTCTACTTTCGGTTGGCGCGAGCAGCCCGCGGCACGCAGAGCCGCAAATGAAGGGCCGAGTTCTGCGACGAACTCGGCCCCCCGCAGGTTTCGTACGTGTTGTCAGCGCCGGCTTCCGACCTCGCCCCGCCGCACTTCGTCCTCATCGAGAATGTGGTGCTCACGTCGAAAGACGTTGGCACAAAGTCCTGCGACGATAGCAGTTGCAAGCCACAGCAGGCCGCTCTCGAACGGATTTTCGACATTGATAGCGTCAAATCCGGTGAGCAGTCCTATCACCGCCACGATCCCGGCCACCACAGCCAAGATTGTGGCGACACTGTTGCCAACCATCGTCTCCGTGTCCTTCGCGAGGCGGGCCTTATCCAAGCCCCGTCCTTGGCCGTACGTGTCTCCTTTGTTCATGAAGCCTCCTCCTTTGGAGAATGAAAGATGTTTCGCTCCATCCTAGGCAGGCATGCCGGCCCTTACAACCGAAAACCACGCGCGCGGCGGGACTGCCAGCAATTAGAGATGCTATTAGGGGCGGACTACGACGAGGGTGTATGAACCCGTCCGCAGGCGGCCGGAAACGATTGCACACCTGTTGCGTGGCTCGCGATTGGCATGGTCGCGGATGCGCGCAGTCTGAGCCGAGAAGTCGCAACGACGTGAGCACGATTGCACCGCTCTCTCGCGATAGTGATGCAATTTCCCGGCGTGGCGTCGACGGGTAAGAAATGAGGCCGCCGCGTGTGCGCACGGCGACCCTCCGCTCCCGCACCGAGGCGCCAACAGCGATCGCTCGCGTGGCGCACGTCGGCCAAGCTCACACTATCGCGCGCGATGCGCTCGCGGCGCATATGCGTCGTTCCGGCGTCTATCGAACAGCAAACAGACTGCGGTGGTTGGATACAAGCCACTGGAACCACCGGCGCCAGGGCGCTCAGGGCTGCTGCCGTTGCGCTGGCACGACGGCGTCCGACGTTCACGTTGACGGCGTGGGAGACCGGATGTTCCGCACCCCTCAGCCGGGCCGTTTCGGTGAGGCGGTCACTCGACTGCACCATTGACGAGGTGCGTTCTTGCGGTGGCCACCCTCGTCGATCTAGGATCGAAACGCATCCATAGCAGACTTCCGTCCGGTGTTTTTGTGTTCGATTCAGGAGGACCTGATGACGACGCCGACGACGCCACTGAAGCCCAATTCGACCGCGCGGCATATCTGGCTCCTGTTCAAGCTGGGGCGCATTTGCAGGGTGTGTTACGTGGTCCAGCCGACGAGCGAGTTCGAGGACACGTCGACTTGCGCGGCGGACCGAACTAGTGCGCTGCGCGCGGATTAAATGCTGCCATCGTCGATGAACACGCTATCGGACTGATGAACGATGCGAGCGGCTCGGTGACCGCTGCCTAGCGATCCCAGACTACATCCGGCAGGGTGTCCTTCGTCGTCTGGGATCGTCCTGTCGTGACGGCTTTGGTGCTCGACATTGCCGTAGCGCGCCTACTAGGCGCGGCTTCGGGGTGGAACGTTAGCTAGCAGTTCCCTGAACAACGCCACAAGGCGATCGGGTCGGCACCAGCAGTTCCAAGCTGACTTCCGTGCGTGGCCGTGAGCCTACGGCGGCCCGGAGCAACTGCTCCGACCTGGCGACGGCGAGGACGTGCTGCATCCTCAGTCCGAGATCGGGTGACGAGGCCAAAGCGATGCTGACCGAGTTGCACCTGCAGGTGCAGAAGTACACGGGGCCGTTCGAGCTGCCGGAGCCGGACGACGAGTGGCGCTCGTCGAGCGGATCGTCGAGCGCGAGATCCGTCACGTGCCGAAGCGGTAGCGTCTACTCCGGTATCGCCGTCGCTGCGGCGGAGGCCGGAGGCCCTGCGTCATCGGCAGGCCGTGACCTGTCGCGATTTCCAAGCGTCATCGCTGGGAGGCGGACGGCGAGTCGGGGTCGATCCGATGGGCCTCCCGTTGTTGCGGCGAGCGCCTGCGCCCGTAGCGCGTGCCGCACCGAACGCTGCACGCCACGTAATGATTTGTCCCATTCCGATAGTTCTTAACCGGATGCTCGGCGTCGCACCGGGGAAACTGCCATGATGCCGCTCTGACATCGGGCTGACTTCTGGCACGCGTGACATGCAGCCCGGCACTCTGTGGAGCGCGACTGGCGCTAGCGATTGGGCCTCGACCGCGTTGTTTACCCGCAGGTGGGGAAACAGAGTTTGGACGGCGGCGAGTAGATTCACCCGTTAAGCCTTGGCGTGCGCGTGCTGATGAGCACCAAACTGGGCACCCTTGTAGAATTGACCGGCTCTCACGTTCAGAACGTGTGTGCAGAGTAGAGGCCCGGAATCCTGCCCGGGGAGCCACTAACCCTTTAGATGTCGCTGCAACACCCTTCGATCGTCTCGCGACTGTTCGAAGCGGCACCGGTGCGCCATGCTTGACGCATGAAGATCGCATTCCCCAAGCGCCGCAGCTCGAACCTTGAAGACCGGCGCGGACAGCGTGCGCGCGGCGGCGGCATCGGCCGCGCGGGCGGCATGCCAATCCCGCTGCCGGTCGGGCTTGGCGGCGGCGCGACGGGCATCCTGCTCGTCGTGCTCTTGCTGGTGCTGCAGATGTGCGTGTCCGGCGGCGGCGGCGGCGGCTTCGGGTTCGACTCGCCGCTCGACACGATCCCTCAGGTGCAGCCGGATGCTCAGCCCGGCGCGCTGCCGCAGACGTCGGCGGAGGAGGAGCAACTCGTCGACTTCGTGTCGTTCGTGCTGGACGACGTGCAGGCGATGTGGGACGAGAAGTTCTTTGAAGCGGAGATGACGTACGAGCCCGCGACGCTCGTGCTGTTCCGCGATGCCGTCGACACGGGTTGCGGCACGGCCGGCTCCGATGTGGGGCCGTTCTACTGTCCGCTCGACGAGACGGTCTACCTCGATCTCGGCTTCTTCGACGATCTGCACAACCGGTTCGGCGCACCCGGCGGCTTCGCGCAGGCGTACGTCATCGCGCACGAGATCGCGCATCACGTGCAGGACCAGACCGGGATCAGCACGCAGGTGCGGCAGCGCTCGTCGGAGGACCCGGACGTGGCGAACGAGCTATCGGTGCGGCAGGAGTTGCAGGCCGATTGTCTGGCGGGCGTGTGGGGGCAGTCGACGTACGAGCGGCAACTCCTGGAGTCGGGCGACCTCGAGGAAGGGCTGACGGCGGCCTCGGCGATCGGCGACGACCGGCTTCAGAGCCAGGCGGGTCGCGACGTGAACCCGGAGACGTGGACGCACGGATCGTCGGAGCAGCGTGTGGAGTGGTTCCGGCGCGGGTTCGATTCCGGTGAAGCCGGCAACTGCGACACCTTCCGCGGCGATATCTGAGCCGGGGTGTACAGCGCCGTCCGCGGCCGCCGTCCTGTGTAAATATTTCGCTTGACACCAACTGATGATCGTGTCACGGTAGCCATCTCGCGCTTCTGATACGCTCGAAATAGCGAAACTTGGGAGCAAATGTACACCCTGCGGATGTGACCCGCAGGGTGCATCTGCAGCGGAGTCCTTAGGCGAGCCACGCTGCCCGCATAGTTTACTCATGATTCACGTTCGGTTGCGGGTGTCGGATGGATTCCGGGAAAGGGGGTGGCCCCGAGTCTAACCGTACCTTGACGCCCCGCAACGTAGACAAAGAGGAGTAACCACATGCGTAAGTACGCTCTCATCGCGGCCGCCATGGTGGCGCTCGTCGGTGGCGCCGTTGCCGTCTGGGCGGCCTACGACGTCACCGGTTCTTCCGGCGGCCAGGGCTTCACGTCCGGCTCGGCCGCGAACCTCAGCCCCGACCCCGACGAAAGTGACCTGAGTGGCATCTTGCCGGGTCAAAGCCGGTCCGTCGACGTCCTCGTCACGAACCCGAACGCCGTCGGCGTGTCGCTGTTGACCGTCGACCTGACGTTCAATGACGGCGGGCTATGCGCCTTCACGACGACTCCCTGGACGACGCCCATCGCGTTGGCCGGGGGAGCTTCTGTAGGCGTCGTCGTCGGCGTCAGCATGGGCAACGCCGACCCAAGTTGCGAAGGCAACGCCGGCCTCCTCGTGACTGCGACCGCAACCGGCACCATGCCGTAGCCATCAGGAGAGTTCTGCACGGGGGCGCGAGCCGCTCATCGCGCCCCCGTCAGGGACCGTTCGATGCCAACACTCCTGCGCAGAGGCGCTCGCTACCTGCTCCCGCTGCTGCTCGTCATTGCGATTCCGATCGTGGTGCTGGCGGCGTATGACGTCACGGGCGTGTCCGACCCCGAGCCGTTCGGCGTGGGCAGCCTGCCGACGCAGACGTCGACGCCAGCCATCGCGGCGACATCGACCGCTTCGCCTACGGCGACTGCTACCGCCACCAGCACGGCGACCGCCACGGAAACCGCGACGCCGCGCGCATGCGGCGCCGTCGCCGATGCGAGCCTCGAGTTCCGGCCCGACGAGATCAAACGCGACGGCGACGGTCCGTTCGATGTCGTGCTCAAGCTGCGCAACAGCGGCAGCCAGAGCTACGCGGTCGACGTCGTGCTGGCGTTGGACACGACGAAGGGAGCAACCTACCTCGATCGCGTTGATCTCCCGGGAGGCGCGACGTGGGCGATCGGCGGTGCGCCCGGCTCCGCTACGCTCGCAATCGGCGACATCGCGCCGCGCGGCGAGGTGAGCGTGGCGCTTCGCATCCACATGCTCGCAAGCTGGACCGCCGCGGAGGACCTCGAAGCGAAGATCCGCGTCTCAATTCATTCTGCGCTGTGTTTGCGCCATCCGTCGCTGGCGCGTGCCACGATCACGCTCGAGAGAGACGACGACAAGCACGGGCATCATGGCATTGCGGAAGACGCTCCACTTCAATCGGATACCCCGGACTCGGCGGACGAGACTTCGACCGCGTCTGCGACGGTCACGCCGTCATCGCCCGCCGGCGATGAGAGCGCGACGCCGGCGCCCACGAACACGATGGCCGCGGAGCCGACCGCCACGTCTACACCGAGTCCCACGCCCGAGGAATCTCAAGAAGACCCGCCGTAGCGTTCGCGCGGCCGCCTGGCGCCCGAGCTTAGCCGCCGGCGCCTGCGGTCGGGCGGCGGAGCGACCGGCCTTCGCGACCGGCCCCAGTTTCGCTGGCTGTAATGATTCGCCCCTGTAACGCACAAAAGTAGTGGTCTCGGCGTCCAGAGCGGCGCTGGCGGCAGTATCATGTGTTCTCGTTCGCAGGAGGTCGATATGTACGACGCAATTATCGTTGGCTCGCGATGCGCGGGCTCTCCGACCGCCATGCTGCTGGCCCGCAAGGGCTACCGGGTGCTGTTGCTGGATAAGGCGACGTTCCCGAGCGACACGGTTTCCACGCACGTGATCTGGCCACACGGCGCCGAGGTCATGGACCGCTGGGGTCTGTGGGATCGGCTCGCGGCGACGGGCTGCCCGCCGATCGGGTTGAAGATGATCTTCGACGTCGGGCCGTTCGCGCTCAAGGGCGGCGTCAGGGACACGAACGGCGGCAGAGGAGGATTCTGTCCGCGGCGCACCGTGCTCGACAAGCTGCTGGTGGATGCCGCGGTCGAGAGTGGCGCCGAATTGCGCGACGAGTTCAGCGTCACGGACCTGATCTGGCGCGACGACGCGGTCGTCGGGATCCGCGGACACGCGCGAAACGGCGAGACCGTCGAGGAGCAGGCGCGCATCGTCGTCGGGGCGGACGGCGCACACTCGTTCGTGGCGAAGGCCGTACAGGCGCCGGAGTACAACACGCTGCCGCCGCTGATCACCTTCTACTACAGCTACTTCAGCGGCGTCGACGCGGAAGACATCGAGCAGTACGTGCTGCCGTGCGAAGGCGCCGCGTACTTCCCCACGCACGACGACCTGACGCTCGTCGCAACCGCCTGGCAGTGCAAGAGGTTCCAGGAGATTCGCACGGACATCGAAGGCAACTTCATGCAGGTGCACGGGAAGATCCCTCGTCTCAAAGAGCGGCTGGCGGGCGCCCGGCGCGAAGAGAACTGGGCCGGCACTGCGGGCGTTGCCAATTATTTCCGCCGTCCCTTCGGATCCGGCTGGGCGCTCGTCGGCGACGCCGGATATGACAAGGATCCACTGACCGCGCAGGGCATCAGCGACTCGTTCATCGATGCCGAGAATCTGACGGAGGCGATCGACGCAGGATTCTCCGGATCGCTGCCGTTGATGGACGCGCTGGCAGACTACGAGACGCGCCGGAACGAGCGTGCGATGCCCATCTATCACTTCACGTGCCAACTGGCGACGCTGGAGCCGCCGCCGCCTGAGATGCAGGCGCTGTTTGGAGCGCTGCATAGCAGCCAGGAGGCGACGGACCAGTTCTTCTCCGCTCTCACCGGGTCGCTGCCGCTCCCGGCGTTCATGGATCCGGCGAACATCGGGAAGATCATGGCATCGGCCGGCGCGCCTTCGTAGCGACTTCCGGCGGGTTCAATCGATCCGCCGACACCGCGTCACAGGACGGGCTTGCGCGCAGTTGCGCTCGCGGGCTGAAGGTCCGCGGCCGGAAGTCGGCCCGCGCCAACGGGAGTGGGCAGCGGGAAGCTCCCGCACGTTCATCGCACCATGCCGTACATCTTGTTCTGCTTGGTCATCTTCAGGAAGTAGCGCAGGCGCTTCTCGGATTCCTCCGGCCGCTGCTTCATGGATCCGACGATCCAGCCGATGCGAATGCGCTTGTAGCTTTCGGGGAAGCGCTGGAAGTTCTCCCAGGTCTCGCGGTCCTTCTTCAACTCGCGCAGGATGTCTTTCGGGATCACGAACTTTGTGTCGAGATCGCCGGCGGCGGCTAGCCCCGCGGGTGTCATGCTGCCGGCATCGATGAGCCTGCGGACGCGCTCCTTGTTTAGCTCGGAGAGCGGGCTGTTAGGCCGCCTCGGCGTGAAGCGCTGGGCGCGGCTTTCGGGGCCGTGCGGTTTGAGATTGCTGTCGATCCAGCCGAAGCACAGCGCCTCTTCGACGGCGTCGTTGTACGGGATCGACGGTTTGTTGCTCGCCTTCGTGTAGTAGACGAGCCAGATCTCCTTCGCGGTCGCGGCGTGTTTTTCGAGCCACTTGCGCCACGCGCGACGGTCTTTGGCGTACAGCGTCTCGCCGAGTTCCATGCGCGTATCGTGGATGAACGAGCGCCGGCGGATCAAGCCGCAGGGGACGAGCGCGGGAAGCGGCGGACGCCAGCGATCGGATTACTTGCGGCCGTTGGCGCCGTTCTTCTTGAGTTCGGCCTCCGTCGGGGCGAGGAGCGTGCCCCGGCAGCCCGCGGCGCCGCACCGGCAGCCATAGGACTCTCGCCAACCCTTCGGTCGGCGCCCGGGCAGGTCGAGGTTGTAGTCGTACGTCAGCTCTTCATCGGCCTCGATGGTGCGGATCGCCTTGATCCAGATGTGACGCCGCTCGATCACGGACTCGCAGTTGGGCTCGCAGGAATGGTTGATGTAGCGGGCCACGTTGCCCTTCCACGTCGCATCGACCACGAGGCGGTCATCGACCGTGAACAAGAAGGTATGCGCCGGATTCGCGAGCCGCGCGTAGCGCTGGTCGGACTCGCGCGGCGTGATGCGCTCGCCCAGGTACTCGATGACGGGCGCGCCCTTACGGATGCGCTTCAGCGCGAAGACGCCCATACCCTGCATGGGAGAGCGTCGCACTTCGAGGAGGCCGTTATCGGAGAGGACGCCGTGTGCCCACGCCGCTGCAGGAATCTTGGTCTTCGGCACGCTGCTGCTGTCGTTTCCAGAACTGCGTTACTGCACGTATCGCTCGACTGTGTTCGGATCCCGCACGCGTGCGGTATCGGGATCTTGCCCCGCGTGCCGCCTGCCGCGCCGTTGGCGGAGCAGGTCCCAGCACTGGTCGAGCTGGACCTCGAGTTTGTCCAGCCGCTCGTGCCTTTCGGGCGCGGCCTCGGCATTCGTCTCTTCCAGCAGCGCGTGCTCCTCATCCACCAACCTCTGGATCGTGGCGAGAAGGTCTTTGTCGTCCATGTGCACCTCGAAGCAGTCTTCAAAGCAGCATAGGCCCGCGTGCCAGCGGGCTACAGCTTCGCGGGAAGACGGCTTACTTGCAAGTGCGTTTCAATTAGCGCTCGATGACGAGGCGCGAGAGGTCCGCGTCCGGACGCGGTTTCGGCGCCGCGGCCTCGGCGGGATAGCCGAGCACGATGAACGCCTGCGCGACGTAGTCCTCCGGAAGATCGAGCGCCTCTCGGCACGCCTCCGGCGCGAAGAGCGGCGCCGAGATCCAGTAGGACGCCAGCCCCGTCGCGTGCGCGGCGAGCATCATGTTCTGCATCGCGGCGCCGATCGACTGTTGCGCCATCGCCCACTCGTTGCGCGCGCGCCGCTCATCGGGCCATGCGCGCAGGCCTTCATTCGTCAGGCATGCGAGCACGAGCGCGGGCGCGGACGTGATTTGGCGCTCAGACTTGCGCAGCAGGCGATCGATGAGGGCCGGCGGATGGCCGTCGCGCTCGAGGTCGGCGCGCCAGGCTTCGCCCATGAATTGCACGAGCTTCGGGCGCGATCGCGGCAGCACGAGGACGTAACGCCATGGCCGCGTGTGGTGCGGCGCCGGCGCCAGCACGGCGAGTTGCAGCACATCGTCGATGATGTCGTGCGGCACGGGGCGGTCGGCGAGTTGCCGCAGCGACCGGCGCGTGCGAATCGCCTCGATGACGTCCATCAGCGCGCCTGCGCGGCGTAATGCGCCCGCGCTTCGAGCCAGCCGGCCGTCGCGGCGCCGAGCGGCAAGCCGGGGAGCGCGGCGAGGTCCTCGGGGGCGTCGACGTCGAACGCCAGCCGTTCGTTCGTCAGTTCGACGATCTCGACCTGCGCCTGCGCGGCGGCGGCGATGTGCGCTTCGGCGCTATCGACGCCGAAGCGCATGGGCAGCGCTTCCGGCGGGCGCATGGCGAGCGCGTTGGTGCCGTTGTCACGCGCGCGGACGATGACGGCGCGCGCACCCGCATCGCCAAGCGCTTCGACGACGCCGCGAATGTCGTCGGCACGGACGAGCGGGATGTCGGCGGGGAGGATCGTCAACTCCGCGACCGCGACGCGACGCGCCATGTAGCGCTGAGCGAACGTGAGGCCGTCGTTGAGGCCGCTGAGCGTCGCAGGCTCGGCGAGCGGCTTGGCGCCGAGTTCGCGGGCGTGCCAGAAGACCTCGCTGTCGCTGCTCACGACGGCGATCAGGTCGAAGCACGCGCTTTCGCGACATGCCGTGATGACGTCGGTGAGCATGGCGAGCGCCAGTTCGGAGCGCGCCTCGCGGTCGAGCACGCCGGCGAGGCGCATCTTCGCGCCGGCCAGGTCTTTCATGGGGATCAGGGCGCCGCGCATGGCACTCATTGAACCGCGCCGAGCGTGACTTCGGCCAGCGCGCGCTTTTCGTCCGGCCCGCGCATGATCGTCTGCGCGACGACGGCGCGCACGCCCGCCGCTTCGACTTCCGGCGCCAGGGCGCGGTCGACCTCGTCGATCACGAGCACCTCCAGGAAATCCGCGTAGGCTCTCGCCACGCCCGCCGCGCTGGGCTCGATGCCGAGCGAGGCCATCATGCGGTCCGCCGGCCCCTTGATCGTCTTGCCGCCGACGATCGGGCTGATGCCAATGACGCGCGCCGTCGTCTGGTTCAGCGCGTCACGGACGCCGCGCACCGCCAGCAGCGGCCCGATGCTGACGACCGGGTTGCTCGGCGCGACCGCGATGACATCGGCGGTGAGGATCGCGGGCAGCACGCCGGGTGCCGGCCGCGCGACGTCGATGCCGTCGAAGCGCACGCTCACCACGTCGTCCTGGGTGCGGCGCTTCACGAAGTACTCCTGGAACGACAACTCGCCGGCGTCCGTCATGACCATCGTGCGCACGCGGTCGTCGGTGACGGGCAGGATCGTCATGTCCAGTCCGAACGCTTCCGCGATCGAGCGCGTCGCGTCCGAAAGCGACGCACCCTTGTGCAGCATCTGCGTGCGATGCGCGAGCGTCGCCAGGTCGGCGTCGCCGAGGTTGAACCACGTGTCGTACCCGAAGCGCTTGAGCGCGCCAAGCGCGTTGTACGTCTCGCCGGCGAGCCCCCAGCCCTGCTCCGCATCGACGGCGTGGGCAAGCGTGTAGATGACGATGTCGATGTCCGGCGACACGCGCAGCCCGAAGAAGTCCTCGTCGTCGCCGATGTTCGAGATGACGGTGATGTCTTCCTGCGGCATGACCTGCACAAGGCCTTCGAGGAAGCGCGCCGCCCCGACGCCGCCGGCCAGCACGGTGACGTTCACGTTCCGCTTTCCATCGGCGATGTCTCGGACGCACCGCAATCAACACTCGGTAGCTCCCCCTCTCCGCCTGACGGAGAGGGGGTCGGGGGGTGAGGTTCGCCGTAACGCGCCGCCGATCTCAATGCTGGCACTACTGAAAACTGATGACTTACAACTGACAACTAAACAGCCATATGCGCGATCGTGACTCCTTCGCCGCCCTCTTCGAGGCGCGCTTCTTCGTACGACTTGACGAGCGGGTGCTTCGCGAGGAAGTCACGCACCTGGCGGCGCAGCGTGCCCGTGCCCTTGCCGTGAATGATGCGTGTCCACGGCAAGCCGGCGCGAAACGCATCGTCCATGTAGCGCTCGACGAGCGGCATCGCTTCGTCGACGGTGTGTCCGCGCAGATCAAGTTCGACGGGCACGTCGACCGGCGCCGGCGCGGTGATCGTCACGGCGCCGTGCGCCTTGCTGGGCGCCGGACGCTGCACGCGTTCGACCTGTGAGAGCTTGATACGGCTGCGCAGCGGACCGAGGCGTACCTGGAGTTCGCCCTTCGCGTCCGGCTCCGAAAGCGCTTCGCCGAAGCGGTCCATGCCGCGGATCCAGACGAGGTCGCCTTCACGGATCGATTCGGGCGGCGGGCCGGCCGGCACCTTCGCGACGCGCGGCTCGCGACGCGGGCGGCGTCGATGCGCGCGCTCCGCGGCCTTCGCCGCTTCATCGGCGGCCTGCTTGAGCTTCGCCGCCGCCTCGACCAGCTTGTGCTTTTCGATGTCGCGCTCCGCTTCGGCGAGTCGCGCGCGCGCCTGTTCGATCTCGCGGCCCGCTTCCTCGCGCGCCTCCCGCAGGATGCGCTCGCGCTCGTCTTCGACGTCGTCGAGGCGGGCTTCGAGGCGCTCGCGGATCTCCTCCGCCTCGCGGCGGGCGATCTCTTCGGAGCGGCGCGATGATGCGGCGTGCTCGCGCTCGCGGTGGATGTCCGACAGCATCTCCTCGACGTGGCGCTGCTCGGGCGCGATCGAGCCGCGCGCGTCTTCGATGATCTCGCGCGGCATGCCGAGCCGCTGCGCGATCTCGAGCGCGTTGCTGCGGCCCGGCAGACCGATCGAAAGCCTGTACGTCGGTGAGAGCGACTCGACGTTGAACTCGACCGAGGCGTTGATCACGCCTTCGGTGGCGTGCGCGAACGCTTTCAGTTCGCCGTGGTGCGTCGTCGCGATCGCCAGCGCCCGCAACTCCAGCAGTTCGCCGAGGATCGAGCGCGCCAGCGCCGAGCCCTCGGTGGGGTCGGTGCCGGCGGCCAATTCATCGAGCAGCACGAGGCTCTTCGGGCCGGCGGTGTCGAGGATGCTGATGATGTTCGTCATGTGGCTGCTGAACGTCGACAGCGACTGCTCGATGCTCTGCTCGTCGCCGATGTCGGCGAAGATGCTCTGGAAGACGGGGATCTTCGTGCCGCGGTCCGATGGCACAGGCAGTCCCGCCTGCGCCATCAGCGAAAGCAGCCCGGCTGTCTTCAGCGCGACCGTCTTGCCGCCGGTGTTCGGACCCGTAATCAGGAGCACCCGGTACGGGCCGCCGACCGTGATTGTGGTGGGGACGACGGGCTTCTTCAGCAGCGGGTGCCGCGCCTGCACCATGTGCAATTGCTCGGGCGCTTCGACGATCCACGGCTGGTCGTCGCCTTCGTACGGCAACTCCGGCGCGTCGATCTCGTCGCCGAAGCGCACCTTCGCGAGCGCGAGGTCGAGGTGCGCGAGCACGTCGACGTTCGTCGTGATGCTGTACGACGCGGCGCCGACCTCGGCGCTGAGCGCGCGCAGGATGCGTTCGACCTCGCGCTCCTCTTCGAGCTGCGCCTCGCGCCAGCGGTTCGCCAGGTCGACGACGGCGAGCGGCTCCATCCAGACGGTGGCGCCGCTGCTGGAAACATCGTGGACGATGCCCTTGAGCTGGCCGCGATAGTCCTGCTTGATCGGAATGACATAACGACCGTCGCGGAGGGTGATAATCGGCTCCTGCGCCACGCCCTTCGAGACGTTCGTCGCGAGGATCTCCTGCATGCGCTGGTAGAGGCGGTCGTGCAGCGTGCGCACTTCGCGCCGGATCGAGCCGAGCGCCGGGCTCGCCTGGTCCGTCACCTCGCTGCGCTGGTTGATGCTGCGGTTGATGTCTTCGATCAGCCGCGCCAGCGGTTCGATGACGGAGACGGAGTCCGCGAGCAGCGGCAGCGTCTCGTCGAGTTTGCCGATGGCGTACTTGAGGTCGCGGGCGCACTCCAGCGTGGACGCCACGTTCAGCAGGTCTTCGGGCAGCAGGATGCCGCCGCGCTCCGCCTTCTCCGCCAGCGGCCGCACGTCGTGCGCGCCCTGGAGGCCCGTGCGCGGCTTCATCTGCAGCAGGCGTCGCGCCTCCGCGGTCTCGCGCTGGCGCTTCAGGACCGTCGCGTAGTCGGTCGAAGGCTCGAGGGCGAGCGCGAGTTCGCGGCCGCCGGAAAATGCCGCGTGCCGCGCCAGGCGGGCGAGGATCTTGTCGAACTCCAGTGTCCGTAGCGCGTGAGCGTCCATGGTGGGTGAAGTGTAGCGGCACGCGGCACGCGCTAGCCGTCGTCGGTCGTGAGTGAATTCGAATCGCAACCTCGGGGGAACGACGGCTTGTACCTGCGTCGTAAGGCTATGATTCAGAACTGTGCTTACGAAAGCGCCGGTCGAACTGCCCATGGCTTTACCGGCAATGTACGTGCATGGGCTTGGTGGGACGAGATTTTCTCAATTATGGCCATGTCCGCCGGGGTCCGCACTACCACCTGCAGGGCAGCCGTTAGACGTGCTACACGGTATCCACCAGTAGTATGAGCCGGACATGTCGCGGTACGCGGTGACCTGCCCCCCGAAAACTGATCCAGTCTAAATGAGCGTCCTCCGGGATAAT
>JBBDXD010000012.1 GCA_040902535.1 Dehalococcoidia bacterium
CGCAACATCCAGCTTGGAAGGCTAGCGCTCTACCAATTGAGCTACCCCCGCTCGCGGTGCGTACGCACGGAGTATATCGAACCGCCGCGCGCTACTCCGATGCCGTCGGCGTGGCCTGCGGCTGCAGCGCGGCGGCGATCGCGTCTTCGAGGCGCAGCCAGTTCTCGGCGGCCCAGCCGCTGAAGCCGTCGCCGGCGATCCGCCACCACGTGAACGTCTCCGCTTCCTCCGGCCCCTCCTGGACGATCGCGCGCGTGCCATCGGGCATGCAGTTCGTTCGTTCTCCCGTCTGCGATGGATCCTGGCGGATGCTCAGGCAGTCGCCCTCGCCCAGGCCAATCACGATGACGCGGTCGCCGCCCTGCAGCGGCCAGGGAATGCCCGGAATCTCGCCCTGGCTGGGGTCGCGGTTCTGGACGGAGAGGATCTCCCAGCCGTCGGGCTTTTCTTCCAAGATCGCGAGCGCCGTCGGCTCGGAGAAGGTCGGGCCGAGAGCGAACGCCCGGCGTGTGCCGCGCTCGCCGATGAGCGTCGCACAAAGCTTGCCGACGTCGATGCCGTCCTTCGCTTCGTTGCAGTTGGGGATGAAGTTGATGTTGCGATTCGCGGCGACCCACTCGCCGAGGATTTGCTCGGGGCCCGGACGCTCCGGCGTCGGCGTCGCATCGGGCGTACCATCGCCGCCGCCGCACGCGGCGAGCAGGATCGAGACCGCCGCTAGCGATGCGAGAAGGTAAGTGCGAACCATGGGCGTCGTTGCTCCCTCACAAACCCCGCCCTGCTCCTACGCGTACCGGGACATGAAGTCGTCATGCACCAGTTTGCCGCCCGCTGCGAACGCTTTGCTCGTGAGCAGCATCGGACCGCCCGATCGGTCGGATGCCGCGCCACCGGCTTCGCGCACCAACAGCATACCAGCAGCAACGTCCCACGGTGCCACGTTGAGATGCGTGAACAAGTCAAGCCGTCCGCACGCCGCGTATGCAAACGCGAGCGCCGCGCTGCCGAGGATGCGGATCGACTGCACGTTCGGAAATATGTGTGACATGAGTTCGATTTGCCGGCTGCCGAGCGCGTCTTCGTAACCGAGATCGACGCCGATGATGCTCGATGCGACGTCGGGGCGATCGGACGCCGCGATCGGCTGCTCGTTCACGAATGCGCCCTGCCCGGTGATGCCCCAGAACGCCTCCTGGTGTACTGCGTCGAAGGTGATGCCGAGCACCGGTTCGGCATCGAAGCAGAGCGCGACGTTCGTACACCAGACGGGAATGCCCATCGAGTAATTCTTCGTGCCATCGATCGGATCGATCACCCACGTCCAGCCGGACGAGGGATCGGTGTCCGCGGCCGTCTCTTCGGAGAGGATCTTGTGCGGCGGAAACTCGAAGTGAAGGATGTCCTTGATCCGCAGTTCGACCTCGACGTCCGCCTCCGTGACGACGTTGCCACGCCCTTTCACCGCGACGGCGTGCGCGCCATGAAAGCGCCCGAGCGCGATCTCGCCTGCGGCGCGCACGCACTTCCACGCGACTTCGATCGCTTCGTCGCCGGACGTGCTTCGTGGCAGGGGCGGGTTTGTCATGCGATCGATGCTTCCAGCATTGGGCGGCCTAATTCGGGCTGATCGGCGGTGCGCACCCGGCGATCTCGACGAGCCACAACGCGAGCAGTTCCTCGAGATCGGACGCTGCTTGTGCGAGCGAGTGGCCTGCTTCGGCGTACAGCACGATCCGCTTCGGTTCCAATGCACGCGCATGGATGTCTTCGCTCGCTGCGTAGTCGAGGACGGTGTCGCGCATGCCGTGCACGAGCAACAGTGGCTTGCCGAGGCGCTCGACGGTGCGCGTGCCGAAGAGCTGCGGCGACAACGCGGCGACGCCGGCGACCGCTTCGGAAAGCTCACCCGCTTTCATCACGACAGCGCCGCCGAACGAGTGCCCCACAAGCGCAATCGGCCCTGCCCCGAGCCCACGCAGGAACGACACGCCGGCGAGCACATCGAGCACGCACTCCTCGAACTCGCCCGGAACGCGATAGTGCAGGCGCAGGCCGCTGAGTTGCGGCCGCAGGCGGTTCGCGAGCCGGCCGTAGATGTCGTTCGCGGGCCCCTCGAATCCGCCCATCGCGCCGCCGACGTAGATGGCCGCTCCGGGCGCCTCCGAGCACGAGTGCAATACGGCGCGAAGCTCGCCGCGCGTCGTCGCGATGAGGACGCGCAGGTTGCCATCAGGTTCGGGGTGCGCGGCAACCCCTTCGATCCCAAGCTCAAGGTCGCGTCCTTCGTCGGACGCCTGTTCATGCAACACGGCTCAGCTTACACGGGGGCGATGCGCAGACTGCGCGAACCAAGAAACGCCTCCGTCCGGGCGACGGAGGCGTTGGTGCCCGGTGGTGGAGATAGGGGGACTCGAACCCCCAACCTCCGCATTGCGAACGCGGCGCTCTCCCAATTGAGCTATATCCCCTTGACGCCGCCAGTATAGCGAGGCGACCTGTGACGGCTCAATCGAGGGCATCCGTGCGTTGAATATGCGCGCGATCGCGCATATTATCAGGGTTGGGGAGAGTCATTGCCGGAAGGGAAGCCGTTCTTCACGCTGTCGTGTATCGAAGTGCTGACGTGCGACGGGATCCAGCTGGAACAGGCGGAATCGGACTTCGCAGCCGGGGTAGACGTGGATCTGGCGGCGGGCCGGTGTTCCGTGCAGGACAATTGGGATTGTACGAATACCGCGAAGTCATCGCGTTCGGGCAACGTGATTTCGTGGTTGAGCAGGTGTGGGTTAGAGAGTGACGTAAGAGCATGGCAGCCAGAAAGGACCCCCGCACGCCGGCGAAGAGGCGTACATCGCGAAGGATCTCGATTCCTCTCAGCGAGAAGGGCATTGCGCGCACAGTGACCGACACGGAGAGCGACGTTATCCTTCACTACGCCGATGACGGTTCCCTCGTGCGGATCGAGGTCATATCTGGTCGCAGGAGGCCGCGGCCGCTGCCGTCACCTGAGAACATGTTTATGAGCCTCAAGAACGCCGCAGAACGGATCGGTACCCATCCTTCGACGGTTCGGCGGGCGGCGGGAAGCGGCATGCTGCGCGCGTTGCCTATCAATGGCCAGTGGATCACAACGCCGGTATGGCTTGAGGAGTACAAGAAGCGGCGCCGCGGGCCAGGGCGGCCGCGCAAGCAGCCTGGCTAGCCAGCATCATTCACTTCATGCAGGCGTCGCGTGAGATACGCGCGCTCGACGTCGTTCGTACACATCGAGAGCGCCGTGCGATACGCATCGGCTGCGTCATGCATGCGACCGGCACGGCGCAGCAAATCGGCGCGGGCGGCGTGAAACAGGTGATACTCTTGGAGTTCGCCGCGGATGGCGAGTTCATCGAGCAGCCAGAGTCCGTCAGCGGGCGACGTCGCCATTGCGACGGCGGCGGCGCGATTCAGTTCGATGATCGGCGTGGGATGCAGCGCGTACAGCTCATCGTACAGCGCGACGATCTGCGCCCAGTCGGTGTCCTGTGGCCGCACGGCAGCGCCGTGCACCGCTGCGATCGCTGCCTGAAGTTGATACGCCCCCGGACGCCGCATGCGCAACGCCCGTTCGACGAGCGCGACGCCTTCATCGATTTGCGCGCGGTGCCAGCGGCTGCGATCCTGCGCCTCGAGCACGACGAGCGCACCGTCGTCGTCGGTGCGGGCATCGCGGCGTGCGTCCTGGACCAGCATCAGCGCGAGCAGGCCGAGCGCCTCGGGTTCGTCGGGCATCAACTCCACGAGGAGCTTGCCGAGCCGGATCGCTTCGGCGCAGAGTTCGCGCCGGATCAGCGCCTCGCCTGCGGTAGCCGCGTAGCCCTCGTTGAAGACGAGGTAGATCACTGCGAGCACGCTCGATGTGCGCTCCGGGAGCATGTGGTCGGGCGGCACGCGATACGGGATCTTCGCATCGCGGATCTTGCGTTTCACGCGCACGATGCGTTGGGCCATGGTCTGCTCTGAGACCAGGAACGCGCGGGCGATCTCGGGCGTCGTCAGGCCGCACAGCGTGCGCAAGGTCAGGGCAATCTGCCCTTCGACGGCGATCGCGGGATGGCAGCACGTAAAGATGAGCCGTAGGCGATCGTCCACGACGCCCATGGTGGTCGTCTCCTCGCTCTGTCCCTGGGCATCCAGTTCGGCGATCGCCCGGATCTGCTCCTGCTTGTCCGCGAGCACCTGTTCGCGTCGGAGCCGGTCGATCGCCCTGCGGCGCGCGGTCGTCGTCAGCCAGGCTCCGGGGTTGTTGGGCACGCCGTCGCTAGGCCAGCGGTCGAGCGCGATGGCGAGCGCGTCTTGCAGCGCATCTTCGGCCACATCGAAGTCGCGGCACCAACGGATCAGCGTCGCGACGATGCGCCCCGACTCCTCGCGGACAATCCGATCGATCGTTTCGTGCAGGTCAGTCATATGGACGCTTGCAGCCTCGCTGGATGGTTGCGTCCAGTCTTGCACAGAGACCATCAGCCCGTCCCATCCGGCGCGTGCAGTCCGATTTTCTCGTCCCATCCCGCGATCTCGAAGACGGGGCGAATCTCGACGCACGCCTCGCGCGCCTGTGGAAGCGCCGCTGCATAGGCGATCGCCTGGTCCAGGTCCCGGCAGTCGAGAAGGTAGTAGCCGCCGAGCGCCTCCTTCGTCTCGGAGAACGGGCCGTCGGTCACCGTGGCGTTGTCACCGCGCACACGGACGGTTGTGGCGGTGGGCGTCAGGCGCAGCGGGCTCGCCGCAACGTATGCGCCGTCCGCGACAGTCCGGCGAGCAACTGCGATGTGCTCCTTGATGTTCTGTTCGCCGTGCGTCCGTTCCGGATCTGCCTCGTCCTGGTAGAGAAGGAGCATGTACTTCATTCGTAATCTCCTCGGGCGCAACGGCGCCGATCACGTCCGCACAACCTTCGGCGTTTCTCCTTCTTGCGACGCCGCCGGTTGCTGACGTAGTCCGATCGCTTCGTCCCAATCCGGTATCTCGAACAGCGGGCGGATCTCCACCGATCCGACGCGCGCGGGCGGGATGCGCGACGCATACGCGATGGCTTCGTCGAGGTCACGGCACTCCATGATGTAGTAGCCGCCGAGCGCCTCCTTTGTTTCGGCGAAGGGGCCATCGGACACGACGGTCCGGCCGTCGCGGACGCGCACCGTCGTCGCCTTCGAGGTGACTTCGAGGGCGTTGCATGCGACGTACGCGCCTTTCGCCACCGCCTCCCTGGCCAGTGCGATGTGCTCGGAAATGTTCTCCTCGCTCCCTTCGCGTTCCGGGAGCGATTCGTCCACGTACAGCAGGAACATGTAGCGCATCTCGTCCTCCAGTCAGGTCCGCAGTCCCCGAGCGATCACGCGGTCGAGGCGCGCGTTCAGTATGACGACGGCCGGATGATGCAGAAATCGACAGCGCGCAGACGTTATCGCCAGTCGGGCGGGTCGACGACCATGCGCTTCGCCTCGAGGTCGATCGATACGACGACGTCCTGCAGCGCTGGAATGAGGATCTCGCCATCGTCGGCCGTCCGGACGCGATAGACGTCGTTGGCGCCCGTTTCGAGCACCTCTTCGACCGTGCCCAGCGCGGCGCCGGCGCGGTCGAACACGGCGAGCCCGACGAGTTGGAACCGGTAAAACTCGCCTTCGGGCAGGGGCGGCAGGTCGCCCTCCGGCACCTGCACGATAGCCCCGCGAAAGTGCTCGATGGAGGAGCGGTCGGTGAAGCCCTTGAGGGTTAGGTAGACATAACCTTGTGCCTCTCGCGACCGCACAACGCTTACCGGCTGTGTGCCCAACCAGAGCTTCGAGCGGGGAGCGAAGCGCTTCGGGTTGTCGGAGAGGCTCTGGACTCGCAGTTCACCCTTGAGGCCGAAGGCACCCAGCACGCGGCCGACGGCAACGAATCCAGCATCGGGATCGCGCTGCGGTTTGGGTCGCGACGGCTGAGGTTCGTTCGCCGAGGGCGCCTCCGGCGGCGGCGAGGGTGCATGGCGAGGCACTGCGGCGCTGGATGTCGACTTGCTTCGAGGACGGCGTGTGGGCCGGGGCGGCAAGGCGCGTTAGTCGCCGATCTCGAGCGAGGCGTATTCGTTGTGGCGCACCGCGGACACCTTGAGCAGCGCGCGCATCGCCTGGGCGATCCGGCCGCCCTTGCCGATCACCTTGCCGTAATCGTCCTCGGCCACTTCCAGGCGGACGACGACACGGCCGCGTTCCTCCACCTCGGAGACCTTCACTTCGTCCGGCTTGTCAACGAGGGCCTTCGCAATGTACTCGACGAGTTCCTTCATCGAGCCTACGCCTCTGCTTCTTCCGCGGCCGCCTCTGGTTCCGCGGCAGACGCCTCTGGTTCCGTGGCCGCCTCTGGTTCCGCGGCCGCCTCTGGTTCCGCCGATGCCTGTGGTTCGGCGGCTGGTTCCTCTGGCGCGGCAGGCGCTTCGGCGACGGCTGCAGCCGATTCCGCAGGCGCGGCTGCTGCGGGCGCCGCGGCTTCTGGGTCTGGCGCCGGCTTCTCCTGCTTTGCCTTCGGCGTGAACTTCGGCGGCTCGCACAGCCCTCGCTCGGACAGGATCTTGGCGGCGCGGTCCGAGGGCACGGCGCCCTTGCCGATCCACTCGCGCACCCGCTCTTCCTTGACCGTGATGGTTGCCGGCTGCGTCAGCGGGTTGTACGTGCCGACGGTCTCGATGAACGCGCCGTCACGCGGCGAGTGCGAGTCCGCGACCACGAGACGGTAGTTCGGCTGCTTCTTCTTGCCTACGCGGCGAAGTCGGATTCTGAGCACTGCTTACCTTCCTCCGAGGCCCCCGAAGATGTTCAGGAAGCCAGAACGATTGCCGGCGAAGGTCTGCATGATCTTCTTCGCCTCTTTCCACTGGTTGAGAAGCTGGTTCACCTCTTGCGGCGTCGTGCCGCTGCCCTTCGCGATCCGGCGCTTGCGGCTGCCGTTGATCGTCTCGGGATGGCGGCGCTCCTCCGGCGTCATAGAGTACACGACGGATTCGGCCTTGTTCCAGAAGGTGTCGTCGAACGAGTCGACTTTCATCTGTCGCTTGACCTGCGACATGCCCGGGATCATGTCGACGATCTGGTTCAGCGGCCCCATCTTCTTGATGCGCTGGAACTGCGTGATGAAGTCCTCCAGGTCGAGGCTCTTGGATTTCATCTTCTTTTCGATGGCGTCGACGTCTTGCTCGCTGATCGCTTCCTTCGCGCGCTCGATCAGCCCGAGCATGTCGCCCATGCCCAGAATCCGCGAAGCGAAGCGGTCGGGGTAGAACGTCTCCAGCGCGTCGGCCTTTTCGCCGGTGCCCATGAACTTCACGGGCAGCCCGCTCACGGCGCGGATCGAGAGCACGGCGCCGCCACGCGCGTCGCCGTCCATCTTCGAGACGACGATGCCGGTGACGCCGAGCTGGTCGTGGAACTCCTGCGCCACGTTCACGGCTTCCTGGCCGGTCATCGCATCCACGACGAGGATGATCTCGTCCGGCTTCAGCGCCGTGCGCATGGCCGAGACCTCATCCATCATCTCGCCGTCGATCGTCGAGCGGCCCGCCGTGTCGACGATGATCACGCTCGCGCCCTGGCGCTGCGCCTCCTTGAGCGATGCGGTGCACAGGTCGGTGAGCTTCTGGCCTTCGTCGCCGGCGTACACGTACATGTTGAGCTGGCGCGCGAGCGACTTCAGTTGTTCGCTGCCGGCGACACGATAGGGGTCGGCCGCGACGAGCATCGGCTTCTGGCCATTCTTGCGCAGGTGGAGGGCGAGCTTGGCGGCGGTCGTCGTCTTGCCGGAGCCCTTGAGCCCGACGAGCATGATCACCGTCGGCTTCGACGAAAGATTCAGGTGCGACTCACTGCCGCCCAGGATGTTCACCAGCTCATCGCTGACGATGCTGATGACCTGCTGGGGGCCGGTCAGGCTCTGCAGCACCTCGCTCCCAAGAGCCCGCTCGCGCACCGACGCGATGAACTGACGGACCACCTTGAAGTTGACGTCCGCTTCGAGCAGCGCGATGCGGACCTCGCGCATTGCGTCGTCGAGGTCCTTTTCGCTGATGGTGCCGTGTGATCCGAGCTTCTGGAAGACGCCAGAAAGCTTGTCGGAGAGGGCTTCAAGCATAGATGGGGCATTGTATCAGGTTGGACGCGGGCGGCCTGGTCGCCGGACGGCGAATGGCTGGCGTACGTCGGCGATGACGGCACGTTGCGCGTGCTGAACGTCGATTCAGGTGGAATCGTCAGGCTGCCCATTGAGGGCGATCAGGTGCATTGGGTTCCGTAGTGTCATCGCACGTTGAGGCGATACCATGAGGAGACGCCGGAGGGACCTGATGGCCGATACTCGACAGCTGACAGCCGTTATCCACCGCGAAGGCGACTGCTACGTGGCGCTTTGCCCCGAACTTGACGTCGTGAGTCAGGGGATCACTATCGACGAGGCGCGACGCAATCTCATCGAAGCACTTGAGCTTTTCTTTGAAGGTGCCTCACAGCAAGAGATCGACCGTCGGCTCGACTCAGAATTCTACGTTACGAGCGTTAGCATCGCAGTTGGCTAAGCTCCGCGTTCTCTCGGGTGAACAGATTTGCCGCATACTTGAGAGCGTCGGATTCCTTCGCGTCAGACAACGTGGCAGTCACGTATGCTGCAAAGAAGACTCGAGAATGACACCGTAACGGTGGTCGTGCCGAACCACAGCACGATAGCGACTGGCACGTTGTTGTCCATCATTCGACAGGCGGGTGTCGAGCGTACACTCTTCGAAGCGTGAGTTCCATCGACGCATCAGCGCCGGGCAGCCTGCAACTCATCCTCTGAAATGACGTGCCAGATCTGCACCGCCGGGTTTTCGTACGCAAGCTCCAGGCGGCCGCCGATGCCGTTCTGGAACTTCGCGAGCCCCGAGTCCTCGTAGTACGCCCGCTCGACGCTGCCGACGATCACCCATTCGACGTCGTATTTGTCGATCAGCTCTCGTGCGCGCGCCATGTTGGTCGTGGAGTAGAACTCCTTCACATCGGCCTGGCGCACGGCCACGACCTGTGCCGCGAGCCTGGCGCGTTGTTGCGTCTGGTGCCAATCCCATCCCGCGACCGTCGGCAGGCCCGTGTACATGGAGATGCGGCTGCCGAGCCGATAGAACGGCGTGACGGCTTCGATCGTGGTCGGTGAACCTTCGACGTGTTCGCGCAGCCAGTAGATCGCGTCGCGTTCGTACGACAGCTCGTGTTCCGCCGCTACGCCGGTCGCCTCGACCTGTTCCCTGTATACCGCGTCGTCCATGTACGCCATGCCGTTGTTCGAGGTGCCGAGCGCCGGGTTGAAGCGTTCGTGGAAGCGCGCGCGCGAACCGACGTACGGGAACACCAGCGCGCAGACCACGAGCAGCACCGCGAACGATGCGAATGCGTAGCGCGGCACGCGCACCAGCGACGCGTCGATGCGCGAGGCGCGACGCAGGAAGGCTTCCTGCGGTCGCATGACGCCGAAGAGATACCACGCGCTGAACGCGCCGACGACGCCCCAGAGCATCCAGACGTGGAGGTAGAACTTGAACACGGTGTTCATGCGGCCGATATCGCCGTCGAGCGTGATCGTCTCGACGCCGCCGCTAAGGCCGAAGCCGAGCGCGGCCATCGCGTAGACGAACAGCAGGATCGGGGCGGTCGGCGTCGGGCTGCGCACTTCGCGCCACGCGACCAGTGCCACGGTGACGAGCCCCACGGCAGCCAGCGCGATGACACCCCAGCGTTGTACCGTCGCCGCGCCGATGAGCAACGACGCGGCGACAAGCAGCGAGAGGATCACCGGGGCGGTTTCGACGGGCTGGCGCCTTCGCGCAGAGCCGAAGAAGATCGCCCGCACGGCGTTGTTGCGCGTGACGACGCGGTTGAGCGCGAACACGAGGAACCCGCTCATCAGGAACAGCAGCAGCCCGAAGTGACTCAGGTAGTCGCCCAGCGCGGACGTCTGCGTCGACTGCTCGAAGCCGGAGTAGAACATGTCGTAGTTCTTCGCAAACGGCGCGAAGAAGGCGAACGACAGCGCCGCCATGACCAGGCCCTTGAGCAGGCCGATCGAGAGCGTCTTGAGCGTGAACTCCCCGTCCTTCGCGCGCTCGCCGACGATCAATGCGGCGGCCGCGAGCAGCAGGAACGGCGGGTAGTCCCAGGAGTTGATCCAGCGCAGCGCGCCGACGACGAGTCCCAGCAACACGACCATCGCCCAACTCATCATCTCGCGGCTGCCCATGAACGAACGAAGGCCCGCGGATGCCCGCGATACCGGGTTGAGACGCGTGAAGTTCAACACGGCCGCCAGCGCGATGCCGGCGACCGTCATCGAAAACGGGATCGCCATCAAGTGCGCGTGCAGGTCGGCAAACAGGAACGTCCAGAACGGAAACTCCGTGATCGGCAGGACTTCGCTTGAGTCGCTCACGCGCACCGCGCGGCTGGGCTCCCACCAGTTGTAGCCGTACACGACCTGACGCACGGTCGCATCGCCGAAAATGATCTCCTTGAAGCCCCCCACGAGCGTCACGATGCCGCCGACCACGGGGATATCGCTGTGCCACGGGCTGATGCGCGTCATGTTGTTGTTGAGTTCGTCGACGGCGCGCAGGTTGCCGGAGAACAGCACCAGGAAAACGCCGCCGAGCCCCGCGAAGATCGGACCGAGCGGATTGATCGGCAGGCCGCCGGGCCGCCGTCGCATGAGCCGCCGCGTCGCTTCGGCCAGGTTGTAGGTGACGGAGAACGTCGCGGCCGCCGAGAGCGCCCAGAACATCGGCACGATCAGGTTGTACGCCACCTCCGGCACGATGCCCGTAAGCTTCGTCACCGTCGCGCCGATGAACTGGCCGTAGTAGTAGTAGTTCAGGTAGCCGCCGGCGTTCCACGGGTCGATCGGCCCCTGCGTGAGGTCCGTCGTCTTGATGACGCCGATCAGGTACGTCAGGTCCATCGGCTTCTCGCCGCCCCGCGACGGATGCCACAGGTCGGGGTTCTGGATGCGTATCCAGTACGTCAGCGCGAAGATCACGAGGAAGAACGCCTCGGCGAAGACCAGGAAGCGCCAGCGCTCACGCACCCAGGCGATCAACGGCTCGCGCCATATGTACGCCGTTGCGGCGCCGACGGCGATCAGCACGCCGAGCGCGACGGCGATCTCGGCGCGCGTGTAATCGATGCCGGCGAAGGCCGCGGGCGCGTATGCCATGTATGCGAGCGCGAATACGCCGAGCGGCTTCGTAAGCAGAAATCCGCGATCGGGGAGCGCGCGAAACAGCATGAACGCGAGCGGGACCAGCGCGAACGCCGCCAGTTCGATCGTAAGCACCCAGACGAGCAACGGGTGGTCGTTCGCGAAGCTGTCCGCGTCGAAGATGTCGCTCCACGTGCCGCCCGCCTTCTGTTCGGCTGCGACATCGGGCGTGAACTGCACCCCGTTTGTGCCGGCGTAGCCGGGCAGCAGCGAAAGGCCGGAGACGAAGGCGTCGGCGCCGAGCACCTCGCGCGCCCGCTGCGACGAGTAAACGCCGGTCTTCTCGTAGACGACGACCTTCGGGTGGTCGTAGACCGAGAACGACTCTTCCGCGCCCGTGTCATCGAACTCGATGCCGAAGACCTCGGGATATGAGGTGAATTCCTCGGCCTTCCGGAAACCGAGTTCGCCGGACTCCAGCGCCTCGTAGTAGCGCGTCGTGATTGGCCAGACGGCCGGCGCGCGCGTGATCGTGCCCGAAAGCCGCGCGCTGCTCAGAGCGATGTAATCGACCTGGTCGATGTTCGCGAGGAGCGCTTCTACCTTCTCGGGCGTGTCTGTCTCGTAGTTATTGAACGTGACGTGCTCGTACTCGCGGACCTCGACGCCCGGCACGCCGTAGGGCACCTGGTCGTCCCAGTGCTCGTGCCCGATTGTCGAGCCCGCGGGCACGTTTTCGAACATCCAGCGCGACGCTTCGACGCGCGTCACGTCGCTGCGATAGATGTTGTAGAACGCGAAGCCCGCAAGCAGCGTCATGACAGCGACGATCGTCACGGCGGCGCGCGTGACGTATGGGAGCGCGGGCTTCGCCGGCTCGAGCCGCGCGCCAAGGCGTCCCAACGATCCGAACGGATCCTTCGAGACGCCCCACTCGGCCGTCTTGAAGAGCAGCGCCGCGGCGAATACGGCGAGCACCGGGTAGAGCGGCAGGAAGTAGCGCATGTACAGCGAAAACTGCGCGCCCATGAAGATGAAGTAGCCGACGATCCACGCGAGCGGCACGAGCCAGACGCCCGCGCGTCGCCGGATCGCGTACACCGCCGCGAAGGCGACGCCGAGCCACGCGACGATGCCGAGCGCCGGCCCCATGCCCCAGGCGATCATCTGCTGCGCGGGCCAAACCCAGCCGGTGCGGCCGATCCACTGCACGTTCGGCGGGAATGCGGCGTCCCCGCTCAGCAGGTTCTGTTGGTCGACCTGGTCGCCGATCCAGTGCTGATTCATGATGTCCGGGTACACCGTGGGCATGCGCCACAACTGGCCCGTCCGCAACGAGAAGAAGTCGCCGAGATTCGGCGCATTGAACGCGTACGGCATCGCGATGCGGAACGCGATGAAGCCCGCCAGCAACGCCACGAGCGACCCGAGCACGATCGTCGCGACGGATCGGTCGAGCGCCGGGCCGTCCTGTTGCGGTTGGTAGGGCCGGCTGTCGCCCTTCCACCATCCCGCGATGAAGGGCTTGATGCCTGGCCACGCATACACGCCGATCGCGAGCACGACGACGGGCAACAGCGAAACAGCCGTGATCTTGCACGCCGCGGCAAGACCGGCGCCGGCGCCGGCGATCGCGAAGTTGCGATAACCGCCGTCGAGGGCGCTGCGGATGGCGTAATACACCGTCAGCGTCGCGAAGAACGTCACGTACGGGTCGACGATGTAAAAGTGCGTGTTCTGTATCGGGAACGGCGCGACGGCGTACAGGAACGACGCCAGCAGCCCGGTGTTCGTATTCATCAGCCGCCGGCCGATGAGGAAGATGAAGACGATCGTCCCCAGGTCGAACAGCCCGGCGAGCACGCGGCCGACGAGGTGCCCCTCGTAACCGCCATCGAAGATCAGCCGGCCGCCGTCCCGTTCGAGGTCAAAGCCGACGGCGGAGATGGCGCCGCGCACGACCTTCGCATGCCAGGGGCTCGTGTATACGGTCTCGCCGTCGCTGTTCGTGCGCTGGTCTTCGTCGAGCCATTCGCCGACGGTCTTGGTGATGAAGAGCGGGAGCGTGCCGTAGACGAACGTCGTCTGGCGCTCGCCGTTGGCGCGTTCGATGTTGTACGGGTTCAGCCCCGACGTTTCCGTATCGAAATAGTTCGCGGGGCTCGATGGGAACGACGTGTCATTGGTGATCTGGGCGAGGAAACGCTCGTCGGGGTGCAGGTGGCCGCTGCTCGTGCCGGCGCCGGGCGAGTCCCAGTTGATGTGCGTGAAGCGAAGGAACGACGCGAGCGCAAGGATCGCCACCAGCGTGGCGATCGCCAGCACGCGTGCCCAATCGATCGATGCGGTGGCGATGCCGATCTGAGGGAGGAAGCGGGGAGACGCCTGCGCCGGCGCGGCGGACGACGAATCGTGGTGCAACGGCGAGGTCTGTTCGCTCATACCTTCATGTTCGTCGGGAGTTGGATTCCGGCTGCCGCCGAGTGCACGGCATCATAGCAGAACCACGTTTCGTTATGTCGGCATCGTGCGCCCGTGACCGCGCCCGGCGCGATGCGTGTTCTCGTAGGGCTACGCCGCTGAATCGGCGCCGGATTCGCCTTGCATCGGGGATCGCCCGCAGTCCGCGCGGCCCGTGCATGCCCCACACTCCAACGAGCGCCTCAATGCGGGCGAAATTAGCCTCTGTTATCATCCGTAGCGCTGCGGGAGGATGGCGGGGAAGTGAGGGAGAACCGATGAGCAACAGGCTCACCCTGGGCATTGTGGGCGTCGCGGCGGTCCTCGTCCTCGCGCTCGCCGGCTTTCTCGTCCTGGTCGTCGCCGGCGGCGATGACGATGATGACGGCTCGACGACCAGCGGCCAAAACGGCGAAGAACCCGGCAACGACGACGGAGATGGCGACGACGACGGAGACGATAGCGAGCCCGCATCGGGCGAACTGCGGCTGCGCGGCGAGGATCCGCTCGTCCTCGATCCGGCCATCGCGCAGGATGCCGGCTCGGCGAACTACATCGTCGAGATCTTCTCCGGTCTCGTCCGCCTTGACACCAACCTCGACGTGCAGCCAGACGTTGCTGAGCGCTATGAGACCAGCGACGACGGCACCGTCTATACCTTCCACCTGCACCCGAGTGCGAGCTTCCAGGACGGCCGGCCGGTACTCGCCGAAGACGTAAAGTATTCCTTCGAACGCGCGCTCAACCCGGATACCGGGTCGATCGTCGCAGAAAACTTTCTCGGCGATATCGTCGGCGCGCGCGACGTCTCGCGCGGGCGCGCGACGGAACTCAGCGGACTGCGCGTCGTGGACGATGCGACAGTCGAGATCACGATCGATGCGCCCAAGCCGTACTTCATCTACAAGCTGACTTACCCGACGGCGTTCATCGTTGACGAGCGGCAGATCACGGCGAATCCGAGCCGCTGGACGCAGAAGCCCAACGGCACCGGCCCCTACGAACTCGGTGAGTGGCGGCTGGGCGAGCGTATCGTCCTGCAGGCGTACGAGCG
The DNA here is from genome assembly GCA_040902535.1 of Dehalococcoidia bacterium. Classification (NCBI taxonomy): domain Bacteria; kingdom Bacillati; phylum Chloroflexota; class Dehalococcoidia; species Dehalococcoidia bacterium. Next base: position 14,750 of record JBBDXD010000012.1, read on the forward strand.
GCATCACCTGGGCCCGCCGAAGCTCAAGACGGTGCGTTTCGAGCTCTCCGGCGGTTCGTCGCTCGTGGCGTACCAGGACGGCGATATCGACGTTACCGGCATCGGGCTCGACGACCTGTCGCGCATCCAGGATCCCGGCGACCCGCTTCATGCCGAGTACGTCGAGACGACGCAACAGCTCATCGACTACATCGGCTTCAACGTAAACGTGCCGCCGTTCGACGACCCCGACGTGCGCCGGGCGTTCGCGCTTGCCATCGACCGCCAGAAGATCGCGGAAGTGATCTTGGAGGATGCGATTCCAGTGGCGAACGGGATCATTCCTCCGGGCGTGCCGGGTCACACCGACGAGGACAAGACGTTCCCGTACGATCCGGAGCGCGCCCGCCAACTCATCGCGGGATCGCAGTACGGAAATGACTTGCCGGAGATCACACTCGCCGAAAGCGGCGCCGGCGCCACTGTCGGCCCTACCACCGAAGCGATCGTGCAGATGTGGCGCGACGAACTGGGTGTCGACGTACGTATCCAGCACGCGGAGAGCGGGACGTTCTTCAGTGATGTAGACCAGGGCCGCTACCAGATGTTCCACCTGGGCTGGATCATGGACTACCCGGATCCTGAGAACGTGCTCGACCTGCTCTTCCACGGCGAAAGCAGGCAGAATAACACGCGATACGACAACCCGGACGTCAACGCGAAGCTGGAGCAAGCGCGTGTCGAACAGGACAGCGAGGCGCGCTTGCGTCTCTACCAGGAAGTCGAGCGGACGTTGATCGAGGACGCCGCGTGGGTGCCGTTGTTCTTCGACCGGTCGTACATCCTGGTAAAGCCGTACGTGCAGGGCTTCACGCTGCCGCCAACGGTCGTCGAACGATTCCGCGACGTGGAAGTCAACCGATAACGACAGGACGGTAGGTCATGGAAGGGTTAGCCGGCTACGTCCTGCGTCGCCTGCTGTTTCTTCCGATCACGCTCCTCATCGTCTCGTTCGCGACGTTCTACATCACACGCTGGGGCCCCGGCGACCCCGTGCGTGTGTACGCCGATGCTGGTTACAGCGATCCCGAAGCGCTCGACCGTGTGCGCGACAAGTACGGCCTCGATGAGCCAATCATCGTGCAGTACGGCGTCTGGCTGGAAGACATCGTCACCGAAGGCGATATGGGCGTCAGCTTGCGCTATCGCGATCGCCCCGTCACCGAGATCATCGGCCCCAAGATCTGGGTGTCGATGCAACTCGGGCTCTGGGCGTTCATCCTCACGTTCCTGGTCGGCATTCCGGCAGGCGTGTACGCGGCGGTCCGCCAGGGGACGTGGCGCGACCCGACGCTGATCAGCTTCTTTCTGTTCTTCCAGTCGATCCCCGTGCTCGTGTCGGTGCCGGTATTGGTGTTGGTGTTTGCCGCAAAGCTCCACTGGCTGCCCGCGGGCGGGTTCGACGGCTTGTTTTCGAAGTCCATCATTATTCCCACGCTCGCGCTGTCGCTGCCGGGGATCGCCGGCGTTGCGCGGCTCGCTCGCGCGGCGACGCTCGGCACCCTGCACGAGGACTTCGTGCGCACGGCGCGCGCGAAAGGGCTCGGCGAGCCGGTCGTGATCTCCCGCCACGTCGCACGCAACTCGCTGGTGCCCGTGATGACGACTGTCATTGGACTGTCGCTCGTCGGTCTTGTCGAAGGAGCGATCATCACCGAGACGTTGCTCGGCATCCCGGGCATCGGGCGATTCGTCTTCGAGTCTGTGAACGGCCGCGACTACAACGTGATCATGGCGATCGTCGTGCTGATCACGACGCTGTTCGTGCTCGCCAACCTGCTCGTCGACCTGTTGTTGCTCGTCATCGATCCGCGCATCAGGGCGTCGAGGAGCGAGCTGGGATGACGTCAACCACCCACGACGACATCCTGCTGGCCGACACGCAGGTCCGCTTGGTGCAAGGCGAAAGTCCGGGCCGCCGCACGTTCAGGCGGCTGATGCGGAAACGCGTCGCTGTCGTGTGCCTGGCCGTCATCCTGGCGATCTACACGTTGGGCATTCTCGCGCCGTGGATCGCGCCGTACGGCTATTCGGAGCAGAACCTGGACGCGTCGTTCGAGGGCCCATCGTGGGACCATTGGCTCGGTACGGACCGCAACGGCCGCGACACGTTGAGCCGCAACCTCTTCGCTGCGCGCACCACGGTCATCGTCACCATCGCGACGGTTGCCACGGGCAGCGTGTTGTTGCCGCTCTCGCTGGGACTGCTGGCGGGCTATCGCGGCGGCTGGGTGGACGGCGCCATCAACCGCGTCGGCGAGATCCTGGCGTCGCTGCCGGGCTTGCCGATGCTCGTGCTGATTTCCGTCACGCTCCGGCCGAAGGTCAGTGGCTGGCTGGAAAACGCCGAGACCATCTTCATCGCCGACTGGATGACGCCCGGGATGAAGTTGCTGCGCCTCTGCGGTACGGCGGACGCGATCTCCAACTGCGACAATCCGCTCACGGACTCCGCCTTCGACGACTACTTCCTGATCTTCTTCGTGCTGTCGCTGTTCGGCTGGGTCGGCGGTATGCGGCTGATCCGCGCGCAGACCCTGACGCTGCGCAACTCGGAGTACGTGATCGCGGCGCGCGCCAGCGGCGCTTCGACGGCGCGCATTCTGTACCGCCACCTGCTGCCGAACACGCTGCCGCTGATCATCGTCGGCATCTCCGCCGGATTGGGCGCCGTCGCCGGATCCGAGATCGCGCTCACGTTCCTCGGGGTCGGCATCCAGCCGCCGGGCGCGAGCTTCGGGGCGCTGATCACCGAAGGCGCCAGCCGTATCGCGCTGGAGAACCATCCTGAACTGCTGCTCGTCCCCGCGACCATCGTCGCGTTGCTGATTTTCGCGTTTAATCTGCTGGGCGATGCCGTCAACGACGTCATCACACCCGGAGCACGATGATGCTCGAGCACCTCGATGCCCGCGCGCACCGAGAGTTCAGCGATTTCACGTTCCGGACGCTGCCCTCGGCTGATCTGGTCGCCGCCGACATCGATGTGATCATGGCGCTGTTCGAGGCGAACTACCGCGAAGCCAACCGCGCGTACCTCGAACGATCGCTCGGCAAGCTCAAATACACGACGATCGCGACGCACGCCCGCACGCCCGCAGCCTTCGCGCTCGGCGAGGCGCGCGTGATCGATCTGCCGCGTCTTCCGGCGCAAATCGTCACGCTCGCCGGCATCTGCTGCGTATCGCCGCGATTCCGGCGTCGCGGCTTGTTCGCGGAAGTCGAAGCGAGATCGATTCGCGCCAGCGACGTCGCGCTGCCTCCCGGCCGCCGCTTCCTGACCTGCGGCCGGATGGCGCATCCGGCGTCCTTTCGGCTCATGGCGCGCAATCCTGCTGTCGTCCCCAGGCCGGGCGCCGCGCCGACGGAATGGCACCAGGCCGTCGGCATCGCCATCGCCGGGGCGTACGGTGTGCCCGAGTTCGATGCGCAGACGTTCGTGTGCAAGGGCACCGGCGTGCCGATCGGCTATCCCGTGATGGAGGTGGACGCGACGCCCGAAGAGTGGGAGATGTTCCGTTACGTCGACCGATCGCGCGGCGACTCGCTGCTCGGCATCGCCTGGGCGCCCGACGCGCCGGAAGGGTGGTAGGCGCATCGCTGTCAGCGGAAACCCCTTGCTATACTTTCCACTGCGACGAACATCATGGCAACCACGTTCCCGGCGGCGCTGCAGAGCGCCGCGACGTTTCCCGGTGGCCCGCAGCGCGTCGCAGAGGTTGGCGCACGCTTGAAGATTTCGACCGAGAAGATCCCCGACTCACAGGTGGTCATGACCATCGAGGTTGAGGCGGAGCGGCTGGACAAGGCCCGCGACAAGGCCGTCCGTAAGCTCTCACCGAAGGCGAAGGTGCCGGGATTTCGCCCCGGCAAGGCGCCGCCGGCGATGGTCCGCCGCTACTTCGGCGAGGAACGCATCCTCGACGAGGCGCTCGATGACCTGGTGCCCGACCTGTACCGCGAGGCGATCGAACACGACGAGAGCATCGTCCCGATCGCCCGCCCGCAGCTTGTCGTGGAGACCACCGAGCCGCTCGTCGTGAAGGCGACGATCCCGGTGCGCCCGACGATCGAGCTGGGCGACTACAAGTCCGTGCGCGTCAAGACGGAGGACGTCTCCGTCGAAGAGTCACGCGTCGAAGACACGCTCGTCGCACTCCAGCGACGCGCGTCCACGCTCGAGCCCGTCGATCGCGAGGTCGGATGGCGTGACGTCGTCCGCATCGACGTCAGGGCGACCGTCGACGGCGAGACGCTGATCGAGCCGCAGGAAGCCGAAGTCCAACTGGTCGAGGATCGCGACATCCTGTTCGAGGGCTTCGAGGAGGCCGTGCTCGGCAAGAAGAAGGGCGATGAGGTCGAGTTCGACCTCGCCGTCCCCGAGAGTCTGCCCAACGAGAAGTTCGCCGGCACCACGGCGCACTTCACCGTGAAGATGCTCGAGACGAAGGAAGAGGTGCTGCCGGCGCTCGACGAGGAGTTCACGAAGGCCGTCGGTGAGGGCTACGAGAGCATCGATGCGCTCCGTGTGCGTATCCGCGAGGACATCGAGCGCGTCGAGCAGGAGCAGATCACGAACCGCTACCACGACGAGATCCTCGGCGAACTCACCGAACGCGCTACGATCGAGTATCCGCCCGTAATGGTCGAGGCGGAGGCGGAGCGCCTGCTGCACGACCAGGCCGGGCGCGTCGAGCACGGGCCGGAGATGGACCGCTACCTTGCGTCCATCGGGAAGACCGAGGAAGAAGTCCGCGAAGAACTGCGTCCGATCGCGGAGACACGCCTAAGGCGATCGCTGGTGCTGTCGCAGGTCGCCGAAGCCGAGCATATAGAGGCATCCGACACGGATATCGATGCGGAGATCGAAGCGATGACGGCGTCGGCGGGACCGCAGGGCGAGCAGTTGCGCCAGCTCTTCGACAGCGAGAACGGGCGCGACACGATCCGGCGAAACCTGGTGACGCGTAAGACGCTGGAGCGCCTGGTCGAGATCGCGACGCAGGACGGCGCCAGCGCCGCACCGACGGCGGAGCAAGAGCAACCGGCCGCGAAGAAGCGAACGAGGAAGCCAAAATCGAAGGCCGCGACGCCGGCAAAGGCCGGTGCCGAAGCACCGGCGGAGACGAAAGAAGTTCCCGGGGAGTAACCGGAGCCGAGAGAGGACAAGATCGTGATCATCCCATCCGTCATCGAAACCAGCGCCCGCGGCGAGCGCGCATTCGACATCTACTCGCTGCTGCTGCGCGAGCGCATCATCTTCCTGGGGACCGGCATCGACGACCAGGTCGCGAACCTGATCATCGCCCAACTGCTCTACCTGGAGCGCGAGGACCCCGACAAGGACATCAACCTGTACGTACACTCGCCGGGCGGACAGATCACGGCGGGCCTGGCGATCTACGACACGATGCAACTCGTCCGTCCCGACATCGCCACGTACGCGGTGGGGATGACGGCGAGCATGGGGACGGTGCTGTTGTGCTCCGGCACGCCCGGCAAGCGCTACTGCATGCCCAACGCGACGATCCACATGCACCAGGCGCTCGGTGGGGCGCGCGGCCAGGCCGCGGACATTGAGATCCAGGCGCGTGAGATCCTGCGCGAGAACGACATCATCCGGAGCATCCTGGTGAAGCACACCGGCCAGTCCGACGAGCGCATCCGGCGGGATTTCGACCGCGACTTCTACATGAACCCGGAACAGGCGAAAGAGTACGGAATGCTGGACGAAATCCTGTCGAAGCGGGAATCAGCGAGTTAGAGGGCTCTCCGTGGGCCAGGTTCGGTTATATAGGGGTTTGGCCATCGTTAAGGCCTAAAGAGGGACTCGCAGATTCCCGAAAACCGTTTTAGAGGCGCCGTTCGGCCCCGCAATCTCGGGAAGTCAAGCTGACAATTCGGCAGCGGGTGGCGTAGAATCGGCAGACCGGGGCGGCAGGACCCCTGTGGAGCCCCGCGACTGGCAGAGGAAATCGATTCATGGCCAACAGTCGGACGACGCGCGTTCAGTACCACTGCTCCTTCTGCGGCAAAAACCAGGATCAGGTCAAGCGCCTGATCGCCGGCCCGGGCGCGGTGTACATCTGCGACGAGTGCGTCGAACTCTGCCGCGAGATCATCGATGAAGAGGCCGCGGGGCCGTCCAAGACGAAGGTCACCGGACAGCGCGTGCCGCCGCCGAAGCAGATCTTCGATCACCTCAGCGAGTACGTCGTCGGCCAGGAGCAGGCCAAGAAGGTCCTCTCCGTCGCCGTCTACAACCACTACAAGCGCATCGGCGCCGTCGGCCCGAACCCGGACGGCGTCGAACTCGAGAAGAGCAACATCCTGCTCCTCGGCCCCACCGGCTCCGGCAAGACGCTTTTCGCCCGCACGCTGGCGAAGATCCTTGACGTGCCATTCACGATCGCCGACGCGACGGCCCTCACCGAGGCCGGGTACGTCGGTGAGGACGTCGAGAACATCCTGCTGCATCTCATCCAGGCTGCTGACTTCGATGTGCAGCGTGCCGAGCGGGGCATCGTCTACGTCGACGAGATTGACAAGATCGCGCGCAAGTCCGACAACCCGTCGATCACGCGCGACGTCTCCGGCGAGGGCGTGCAGCAGGCGCTGCTGAAAATCATCGAAGGCACGACGGCGAACGTGCCGCCGCAGGGCGGACGCAAGCACCCGCACCAGGACTTCATCCAGATCAACACGGCGAACATCTTGTTCATCTGCGGCGGCGCCTTCGAAGGCCTCGACAAGATCGCCGAGAGGCGGCTGGGCCGCGACAAGCGCTCGCTCGGCTTCGGTGCCGAGCTGCGGGCGCTCGACGGGCAGAAGAAGTCCGACGCGCTGCTGAAGCAGGTCACGCACGACGACCTGCTCCAGTACGGCCTGATCCCGGAGTTCGTCGGCCGCCTGCCGATGGTCGTCTCGCTCGACGCCCTCGATGCGGACGCGCTGTTGCGGATTCTCACCGAGCCGAAGAACGCGCTCGCCCGCCAGTTCCAGCGCTTCTTCTCGCTGGACAACGTCGAACTGCAGTTCACAGACGACGGCCTGCGCGCTGCCGCCGAGGAGGCGATCCTGCACAAGACGGGCGCCCGCGGCCTCCGCACCGTGCTCGAAGACACGCTCATGGAAGTGATGTACGAGATCCCGTCGCGGACCGACATCAAGAAGTGCATCGTCAGCGGCGACACGATCCGCAGCCGCAAGCGCCCCCTGCTGATGACCCGCTCCGGCCAGAGCGTCGAAGTCGACGACGTGGTCGAAGAGGGGGAAGACGTCAAAGACGTCTCTGCTTAGCTTCGGCGAACCTTGAACGCGATCGAGAGGCCCGTCGGGGCCTTGCTCGTTTCTGCTACGTTGACATAGGAACGGACGTTCTAAACGCTTTGAGCGGAGTACCATGCGGTCATGACGGGAGAACAGCTGGACCTATTCGCAGTCACGAAGCCGCCCGCTGAGCGCCCGACCGACCTCGGTCCCGCAGCAGTGACCTATGTTGACGCGAAGACCGTCCTTACGCCTGCGACGGGCTTCATGGAGAACTACGACTTCACGCTGAATCCATACAGCGGCTGTGGCTTCGGTTGCGAGTACTGTTACGCGCGGTTCTTCGCGCCTTCTGAGCATGAGCGAGATACCTGGGGCCAATGGGTGAAGGTGAAAGAAAACGCCATTGACGTCATCCGGCGAGCGGCACGGTCGAAGGGGAAGCACCCGCTCGCTCGCGGCTCGAAGATCTACATGTCCAGCGTCACCGATCCGTACCAGCCGATCGAGAAGCGGCTCAGACTCACGCGGCGGATCCTCGAAGTTCTCGTTGAGTTCCAGCCCCGTCTCACGGTTCAAACACGGAGCCCCATCGTGACGCGCGACATCGACCTGCTTTCGCGGTTCGAGCGCGTCCGCGTCAACATGACGATTCCGACTGACAATGAAGCAACCCGTCTGCGTTACGAACCTCACTGTCCGAGCATTGACGTGAGGTTCGAAGCCATCCGTGAGGTTCGCGACGCCGGAATTCCCATTGGAGTGTCAATCAGCCCCATGTTGCCTCTCCGAGATCCACGACGATTCGGGGAACGTCTAGCAACACTTGATGCAGCCGAATATGTCAGTCAGTTCATGAAGGGCAACAGGTCCCGCTTTCGGGCTGGCAGCACGATTGATGCGCTGAGGAAGATGCGGGAAGATCGATGGGATACAGACAATTATGATCGAGCCCGGGATTGCGTGCAGCATGCACTAGGCAGCCGGCCGTTACTCGAGAGCGAGGACGGGTACAGACCTGCAGAGTAACTGGCATGCGCTCTGTGGTGATCTCGATCTCTCCATCTCAGAAAGGACGAGATCGTTTCACACCAGACACTCGCCGGGGCCACAAGCCATTTCGCGTGCATATAACGAGCTTCGGCGCGATCTGCGATCACGAGAACCTGACTACCGCAGACCGGAGGTCGCGATCGCCTATTCGTTCGCTTACCTACCCCAAAGAACGCTCTCAATCATCGGATCACTACAAAAACTAAGCGAACTCGCTCATCTAGATGCGCCAATTCGGCGTGTACTTGATATCGGGTGCGGATCCGGCGCAACGAGTCTGGCGATTGAACTGCTCTCGATGCACGGCGACCGCCTATTCGCGAAGGACACTCCCGTCATCTTGTTAGGTATCGATCCTTCAAACGAAATGCTGGAATACGCGCAGCTGCTCAACACGCCTAGGCTCGCGAAGGTTCTGCGGCAAGGCGCTTGGCGCTCGCTATCGGAGCACACTCGAGATAGAGAAGGATACTTCGACCTCGTGGTGATGTCTGCCTGTCTTCCGTATGGATGCGATGAGCCATCCTCTCCGCAATTTTGGTCAGAATCGGCATGGTCTAGAGCAGCCAACGCCCTGGCGGCCGCTACTCACGCGGAGAGCGCCATGATTGCGATCCAGCCCTTCGCAAAGAAATCGCTGCTTGATTTGTCCGCGAGTTGGTTTTGCAGCGGGTCGCTGAGGAAGTTTGGATTGAACAGCTCGTCATTTCCTTCCTACATTCGGGCGCCCGTCACTTTGCCGAAGACGACAGCGCTGTTTAAGGCGCACTGCCCTCATTCCTGGTCGATTGACTCGTGGAATCCGACGCGGTCGGATGAGATTCGGCTCCTCCTACCCCGTTCGCGACGTTAGTCCTCGTGTCTCGCTCGAATCTCCGCGCTTTCTTCCTGATCTGAGCGGCATATAATCGCAGCCATGAGGGCTGCGCGATGAATCCCCGGCCGGGCGGCGTTTCCGTCGCGACGTCGAAGTTCGCCGTGCCGCGCCGCCGGCCCGATATCGTGCGGCGCTCGCGCCTCAACGCCTTCATCGATGCGGCGGTCGGCGCCAAAGGCATCCTGGTGGCGGCGCCGGCGGGCTACGGCAAGACGACGCTGATCACCGACTGGCTAGAGACCTCCGACCTCAGCATCGTCTGGCTGTCGCTCGATACGTGGGACGCCGATCTGCCTGCGTTCACCGGCGCGCTTGCGGAGGCGATCCGCCTGGGCCTCGGCATCGACGTCGCGCTCGGCGACGAGCGCTTCTGGCAGCCCCGCACCATCGGCACCGTCATCGTCAACGGCATCGCCGCTCACGACGACTATGTCGTGCTCGTGCTCGACGACGTGCACACCGTCGATGCGTCGGAAGACATCATGGCAACGCTCGGCTTCATCCTCGAACGGGCGCCGGAGAACCTGCACCTCGTCATGACGTCGCGCACGCGCCCGCCGATCCCGTCGTTGTCGCGGCTGATCGCCCGCCGCGATGTCGCCACAATCGGCGTTGCAGACCTGGCGTTCACGCCGCGCGAGATCCGCGAGTTGCTCGGCACGCTCGGTCGCGACGTGTCCGAAGACGAAGCCGATGCGTTGTACGAGCGCACCGAGGGATGGGCGGCCGCGCTGATCCTCGGCGCCGGCGGCGACCGGCGCCCGGGGCGGACGAACGTCGAAGGAGAGGAAGCGACGGGTGGCGCTGGCAGCATCGCGGGGCCAAACGTCGGCTTGTCGCTCGCTGACTACGCGCAGGGAGAAGCGCTGGAGGGCGTCCCCGACGACCTGCGCGCGTTCCTGCGCAAAATCTCGCTGCTGCCCGTATGGACGCCGGCGCTCTGCAACGATGTCACCGGCCGCAGCGACAGCGAACGCTTGCTGCGCGACGCCGCGTCGCGCGTGCTGTTCGTCTCGCAGCACGCCGACGATCCGCCGATGTACCGCTGCCACCAGCTCATGCGGTCGCTGCTGATGCAGCAGTTTCGCCGTGAGGACCCCGATGGCTACGCGACGGCCGGCCGTGCAGCCGCGGAGACGTTGTCGAACTTCGGGTTGCTGAACGAGGCCGTCGACCTGCTGTTTGAACTCGAAGCATGGGACGAGGCCGCGAAGATGCTGGAGGACGTCGCGCCCAGGCTCATCCAGCAGGGACAGGCGCGTGGCCTCGGCGAATGGATCGACCGCCTGCCGCCGGGCTCGCAGTCGTCCCGACCGCACCTGCAGTTGTGGCGCTCGCGCGCCGCACTCAAGCTCAAGGAGTTCGACGAAGCGCTGCGCATCATCGAGGATGCGATCCGGACGCTCCGCCCCGCGAACGAAACGCGGCGGCTGGTCCAGGCGCTCTTCGTGCGCGGCGAAGCGCAGCGCCTCAAAGGCTACTACGACGAGTCGCTCGCCGCGTTCCGCGAGGCACGCGCCCTCATCGAAACGAGCGACGAAGGCGATGTCCAACTCGCCGGTGACGCGCTGCGAAATATAGGCGTCGCGCATACGATCACCGGCGACCTCGACGCAGCGATCGGTGAGCTGGAAGAAGCGCGTAAGCTGTTCGAGCAGGCGGGCGACCTGCAGGGCATCGGCAACACGTGCGCTTCGCTGGCGCAGTGCTACAGCATGCGCGGCCAGCCGATGCTCGCGCTCGACGCGCTACAGCGCGCGCAATCCGCGTTCGAGCGCGCGGGCAACACGTTTGACCTCTGCCTGACGCTCAACAACACCGGCATGGTCTATTACACGCTCGGCGAGTACGAACAGGCGGTGCAGGTGTACGAGCGCGGCCTGCGCGTCGTGCGCGGCACGGGCAACGTGGCGTACGAGGCGTTCATGACGGCGGGCATGGCGGAGACGTATCGCGCCATGGGCCGGTTCGATGAGAGCCTGGCCGCCTACAACGCGGCGCAACCGCTCGTCGATGGATTGCAGATCGCGTACCTGGCGCAAGAGTTGAGCGAGGGTATGGCGTTGACGCGGCTGGGGCTCGGCCAGGGCGAAGACGCCGTGCAGATGCTGAAGCGCATCGCGCCCGGCGCATCGGACCCGCCGGCGCGCCTCGCGGCGCACGCGGTGACGGAAGCGCAGGTGCAACTCGAACGCGGCGATGCGGGAAGCGCGCTGAAATCCATCGACTTCGCGTGGCGTCACTTCGAATCGGTCGATGACCGGCACGATATGGCGATCGCGGCGTTCTTGCGCGCTCGCGCGCTGTTCGACAGCCATCAACCGCGGAAGGCGATGGCCGAATTGGGGCGCGTCGCCCGGCTCTGCGAGCGCCTCGGCTACAAGAAGTTTCTTCGGCCCCACGTCTCGCGGGCGCACGAGATGGTCGAATACGCGCTGGTGCGCCACGTCGAGGACGCGTTGCTTGCGGACCTCGTCGCGCCGCAAGCAACGCCCCGCCCGGACGACGAGCGGGCAGGGCGCCATGCCCCTGCTTCCGACATGTTGCCCGCTGTCCGCGCCTTCGCCTTCGGCCGCGGCAGCGTGCTCGTAGGCGAACGTCCGGTGTCCGACTTGGAGTGGCGGAGCGAGAAGAGCAAGGAGATGTTTTTCTTCCTGCTCACGAAGCAGGACTCCGTCGGCAAGGAGGAGATGTTCGCGGCCCTCTGGCCCGACCTGCCCGAGTCCAAGTGCAACAGCAACTTCCACTCCAGCCTCTATCGCCTCCGGCGAGCGCTGTTCCACGAGTGCGTCATTCGCGAGCCCGACGGGAGCTACGGCCTGAACCAGCGCGGCGTCTTCGAATCCGACGTCTCCGGCTTCAACAGGGCGATGCTGGCAGCCGACGTCGCGAAGGACGACGACGAAAGAATGGCGCGGCTCGAAGAAGCGGTCGCTCTCTACAAGGGGCCGTTTATGAGCGCGACCTACAGCGACTGGGTGGAGCCCGTGCGGCGCGAGCTGGAGGAACGCTATATCGAGGCGCTGAACGAGCTCGGCGCGCGAAAGCTCAAGGACGGCGCGTTCGAGGAAGGGCTGGTGCTGTTCAAGTCGCTTGAGTCCGTCGACCCGTATAGCGAGGCGGCGACGTTCGGCGTCATGCGGTGCCATCTCGGGCTCAACGACGGTCCGGCGGCCGCCCGCCAGTATCGCCGCTTCCGGCAGCTCCTCCGCGACGAACTTGAAGAAGAGCCGTCGGAACGGCTGCAGCAGCTCTACAAGGAGGCCTCGACTCGCTAGATCCCGGTCAGCTGGCCTTCGCGGCGACGGCGCGGGCGCTGTTCAGGGGCTTCGCGGCGCTCAGGCCCTTCGCACGGCGCTGCTTCTCCAGGTCGACCTCCGGGAACTCCGTGTGGAGACCCGCGCAGTAGACCCGCATCTGGGCGATCTTGTCGCCCTTGACCGTGCCCAAATAGACCTGGTGGAGGATGCGGGGCTGGTCGTCCGGCGGCGCCTTCCAGGTGACCTCGAGCTCCAGCAGGAAGGAATTGCGGCCGATCGCTGCTTCGCTCGAATGGAGGATCTGGTTAGTGACGCCGGGCGAGTACCAGACTTCGACGACCTTGGCGACCGTCGGGCCGTCGTTGGCGACCCAGTGGCCGGTCGGAGTCCAGGCCTGGAAGTCGACGCCCGGCGCGCACAGCCGCCCGACCGACGTGAATTTGCGGCCTTTGATGGCGTTCAGCAGTTGCGCGGAGACATTACTTGCCATAACCAGTGCCCTCGCTGGTCCGACCCGGCGGGTACCAAGAGCGTGTACGTCAGACCAAAATAGTATCGCAATCAGGCGATGTTGCGCGAGTGCGAGGTTCACGACCTAACCAGAGCGTCTAGGACAGGTGCTGAAGCCGTTTGAAGAGGCGCGTCTTGTTACGCTCCTGCGCTCGGAACACGCTCTGCCCCTCACGCGGGGGCGGAGTCTGCAAGCCAGCCAGCGCGCGATTGAGCGCATCCAGTTCGGACTGTGCGATTTTCACCGTGCGGCCATCGAAGTCGCGATCCCGGAGCGCCGGCAGGCCGGCGAGGTCGGTGCTCGCACGGGAGTACAAGCGGCGATAGTCCGACTGCCGTTCCTTACCGAGCGTCACTGCCACCTTCCCGGGCGGGAAGCGCACCGGCCTGCCTTCGATCGGGCGATGTTCCATGCCTGAGAGCTTAGAATATGCCCCGCGCGCGGGCAATCAGCGGCACACACGACATAACAGAGTGCATCGGAGGCACGCTCCGGCCGACAATCTCTGTGAATGGACGAGAGCTGGATCCTCATCGACCCTGACTCGGGCCTGCACGTCGGCTGGTATTTCTGGCTTCGCGTGCTGGACGAGGCGAACCGGTCGGCCCGCTACGGCCATCCGTTTGGCCTCGTGCTGCTCGAAGCCGAGCCGAAGCCCGGTGCCCCGGCGCGGACCATCGACGAAGCGACGTCGCGGGTACCGGCCGCCATTCGCGCGACCGACCTCGGCGGGCAGTTGGGTGCGGGGCGCGCGGGCGTCGTCCTGCCGCACCAGGACGCCGCCTCGGCAGAAGCGGCCACCGAACGCATCATCGATCGCCTTGCGCACGGGAACCCGGGCGGGGTGGTCTGGCACGCTCGTTTGCTCTGCTATCCGGGAGACGCCGCAGAGATCTCGAACTTGCTGACGGTCGGGTGGACCGAACGCCGAACGACCGATGGCCGTTCAAACGTCGAGCTTCCCGCCTGATCCCGAGTTCTTGATCCATCACCGGGGCCGATGATGGGAACAGGGGTTGGCCTTGGCTGAAGACTGGAAGGCCCGGATTCTTCACGCGCGCCAGACATCGGAACTGCGCCGCAGTAGCATCAACGTGCGCACGGAAATGGCGCAGGTCTTTCGTCGCATGATCCAGACCATCCTCGACCCTGCCTTCCGCGAGGTCGTCGAATTCGCGGCGGAGCAGGGCGTCACCTGCACGGTGGAGTCCGAACTGGGAGGCGTCCAACCACGGGCGATGTTTGTCATCCGCCCCTCGGGACGCTCGATCCGCTACGAGCTCGACCCAAGCGGCACGGTCGTCCGCGAGATCGAAGGGGTATATCACCGCCCGATGGGACAGCGGATGGTCTGGTACGACCCCTCCGAGCTTCAGCGCCAGCTTACCGCCGGGTATACGCGGGCCGCCGCGGCCGCCATCGTGCAGGACCACTTCCGGTCGATCGAGTCGGCTGCGCGCTAGCCTGAAGCCGATATGCGAGGGGCGCCAGCCGTCGTGCGGGGATCGCCTGATAGCCCCGCCCCGCGATGCGTACCGATACTCCGGACGTGTACACGGCCGAACACCCTCGAAGGTCAGAGCGGCTTCCCCGCATCGTGCTTGCCGGCGCCTACGTCGATGTGCTGGGCGCGCGGAGCGATGCCCTGTCGCGCGAACTGGCGCAGGTCGCCCATGTGCGCCACGTGGCGGGGCGCTCGATGCTTTCGGTCTACCGTGTGGCTGCCCGGGCGCTCTCGCGCGACGGCTTCGAAGCCGTGCATCTCCTCGATGCGCGACTGGCGCCCGTCGGCGCGATGCTCCGGGCGCGACAAGGGGTCCCGGTGAGTGCCACGGTAAACCCGGCTCGCGTCGCGGGCCGCGGCATTGGCTCGCACCTCGCGCGGCGTGCGCTGGACCGCCTGGACCAGGGATTTGCCAGTGACCACGGGACGGTGAGGTTCCTGCGCGAGCACGCCCGACGTTTGCCCGTCGTGCTGACGCCGGCGGGATCGGCGCCGCCGCAAGAACCGGCGCCGCGCAAGCTCTCGTCGATCAGCCGTCTGCTGCGCGACGTCGTGCCCGGACGGCCCGTCGTAGGCGTGCCGTGGACGGCGGATATCGATTACATGCGCTGGCACCGGGATGCCGTCGCGCCGCTGCTCACGGGTAACCCGCTCTGCCTGCTGCTCGGGGCGCCGAGTAGCCGCCAGGCGCGCCTCGTCTTCGGCGCAAATGGGGTGCAGGCCGACTACCGCGTGCACACGGGCGCGCTCGATGCGGAGACGCTGGCCGCCGCGGCGCGCTGCGTCGACGTCTTCGTCGTCGCCGGCGCGCCCGCGCGTCCGCAGATCGAGCCGGACATGCTGATGGCCATGGCGGCGAGCCGAGTGCCTCTCGTCGTGGGCGGCGGCCTGCGATCGAGCATCCTGCGGCACGAAGCGAACGCGTTCATCGCCACCGCGGGCGATCCGCTGAGCCTCGTCTCTACGTTGAACCAGGTCCTGGCGCTGCCGGCGATTCAGCGGCACTGCCTCGGCGAGCAGTTCGCGGATTACACGCTCCTGCAGCACACCTGGGAGCACGCCGCTTCGGTCTACGCCGAGCGCTTCGCGGTGATGGTTGGGCGGCCGCCGATCCCCGCCGACCTCCGCGCCGCCTGAACGTCCTGAAATCGACGGTAAACCTTTGCCCCGCGACCGGCGTTTGATCATGCACGCCGCGGTCTGTCATAGAGGCCCGTCAGGCCGCATAATCGTGTCCGGGCGCAGGGATGGAGTTGCCAGGGATGAGGGGTACCGCTCGAGCCGCTTCGCTCCGAACGGCGTGCGTCGCTGTGCTCCTGCTTGCCGCGCTCTTCGCCCCGCTTTCGGCAGGTCGCCCGTCGGCGGCACGAGCCGGCGAGCCTGACCCGGCGTTCCTCGATCGCGTCATCGCGTCGCTGACTATCGACGAGCGTGTCGGCCAGCTCGTCATGGTCAACTTCGTCGGCGATGACGTCTCATCTGAATCCGAGGTCGCGTCGCTGGTCGAGGACTTCAAAGTGGGGTCCGTCCTCGTCACCGCGAGCAACGGCAACGTCGTGAACCGCGACGACACGGCGGCGCAACTTGCCGATCTGACGAACGGCTTGCAGCAGCGGGCGCACGAAGCCAACGCCCGCCTCGACGCCGGGACGGAGTACTTCGTCCCGCTCTTCATCGCCACCGACAACGAGGGCGATCTGTTTCCGTTCACGAATGTGACGCACGACTTCACGTCGATCCCGAACAACATGACGATCGGCGCGACGTGGAAGAAGGAGCACGCGCAGACAACCGGCGAGATCGTCGGACGGGAGCTGTCCGCCGCCGGCATCAACATGCTTCTGGGGCCCGTCGTCGACGTGCTCGACAATCCGCGCGCCGGCGGCCGCGGCGACATCGGCATTCGGTCGTTCGGCGGCAATGCGACGTGGGTGGGCATGCTCGGACGCGCGTATGTCCGTGGCATCCACGATGGCAGCGCAGGGCGCATGATCGCCGTCGCGAAGCATTTCCCCGGCCACGGCGGCAGCGACCGCTCGACGGATAACGAAGTGCCAACGGTCATCAAGTCGCTGCCTCAGTTGCGCGCGTCGGAGCTTGCGCCGTTCGCGGAGTTGGTGCGCATCGACGACGACGATCCGGAGGGCGCCGTCGACGCGATGATGGTGTCGCACATCCGTTATCGCAATTTCCTCGAGGGCGGCGGCGGATCGTTCACGCCGCCGATCTCGCTGGACCGCGCCGCCTTCAACGGATTCATGGGGCTGCCGGAGTTCGCGTCGTGGCGTGAGGACCACCTGGTGATGGCCGATTCGCTCGGCGTGCCCGCCGTCAAGCAATGGTACGCGCGCGAGGAAGGGCAGCCCGCGTTTCCGAGCCGCACGGTCGTCCGCGACGCGCTGCTGGCGGGCAACGACCTGCTGCCGCTCATCGAGTTCTATGTTGACTCCGCGAACCGCGGCTGGTCGGAATACCAACTGCCGGTGATCCAGGACTCGATCATCTTCATGCGGGAACAGTACGCATCGGACCCGGAGTTTCGCCGTCGCGCCGATGATGCGCTCCGCCACGTGATCGCGGCGAAGATGCGGCTGTACCCCAGCCTGACGCTCGAAAGCGTGCTCGTCGATCCGGTGAACGCAACGGCCGTCGCCGGCGGCGGCGAAGAAGCGATGCAGGCACTGGCGGTTGACGCGTTGACGCTGATGCATCCATCGTCGGTCGAGGAACTGCAGGCGCGGCTGCCACGCGGCCCCGTCGCGCCGGACAAGGTGCTCATCGTCGAGTGCTGGAGCGACTGCTACCCGTACCGCGTGATGACGCAGTTGGCGCTCCAGGAGCAACTCCTGGCGATGTACGGCGCCGCGGGCAACGGACGCTTGCGCGACGAAGACGTCGGCACGATCAGTTTCGGCGACCTGGACGCATGGCTTGCCGCCCCCGACGATCCCGCCAACGCTTCGACGAGCACCGCGGTCGGTGACGCCCAATGGATCATTTTCGCGATCTCCGAGTACGTTCCGGATGCACGCCCGGCATCGGCCGCCGTGCGCCGCTTCCTGGACGACACACCGGTCGACCTGCGGAACAAGTACCTGATCGGGCTGGCGTTCAACGCGCCGTACTACCTCGACTCGACGGAGATCAGCAAGCTGTCCGCCTACTTTGCGGTGTACAGCAAAACGGCTCCGTCAATCGAGGCGGCGTTCAAAGCGCTGTTCGGCGATGCGATCCCCGGCGGCCAGCCGCCGGTCAACGTGAGCGGCATCTTCTACGATGTCGGCGACGCGACACAGCCCGACGCCGCGCAGCAGATCAACATTGCCGTCTTCGGCTACGACGCATCCGCAGTGCCGGACGAAGGCGCGCTCGGTCTGGTCGCCGGGCCGATCGTCGATCGCAACGGCAATCCCGTCATCGATGGCACGACGGTGTCGTTCACGCTCGCGAAGGACGATGCCGTGCCGCTGTCAGCGAGCGGACGCACGGTCGATGGTTTCGCGGGCGCGCAACTGGCGCTCGATGGTGGCGGCAGTTATGTCGCATCGGCGAGTGTTGCGGGCATCGTCACGTCGCCGCTCGCCATCACCGTCGTCGGTGATGGCGGCTCCGGCCCGGATCTCGATCCTTCGCCTATCGATGATGCGGGCGGCGACGGCATCAGCCCACTCGTCCTCGCGCTCGCCATCGGCGTGCCCTCGGGCGCAGCGATCGTCGCCGCGGGCGGCGCTGCCGGCGTGGTGCTCATGCGACGCCGCCGTCGCGAGGGCGCACCTGATGTCCCGTCGCCGGCCCTTGCGGCCGAACCCGTAGCAGAGGCGCCGCGCGCCGTGCTGCGCGTCGAAGGCGATACGCGTCGCGTCTACGTGAAGGGCGCCGAAGCGAAACCGCCGCTGTCCAACGAACAATTCCGGTTGTTGCACTACCTCTACGAACGCTCGGGCAAGGTGATCTCGCGCGAGGAACTCATCGCGCACGTCTGGCCCGACGATCACGCGGAAGGCGTGTCCGAGGAGGCGCTGGATGCGCTCGTGCGACGCGTGCGGGAGCGCATCGCGCAGGCTGGCGGCGAGCGCACGTACATCGTGACGCTGCGTGGGCAGGGATTCCGGCTGGAGATATGATCGTCTCGCTCAGACGGCGGAAGTGGTGGGCGATACAGGACTTGAACCTGTGACCTCTTCCGTGTGAAGGAAGCGCTCTTCCAGCTGAGCTAATCGCCCGTGGGGCAACGCATTCTAACAATGGCCATGATCGCCCTCAACTAGCTGCAGGCGCATACTCGCTTGTCGCGCGATCCGGTCGATTGTTACAATTCGTCGGCCTTTCGTGTTGGGCTCCGGCGCCTCCGCAGGGCGTCCGCGAGTCCGCTGCCATGCGCGCGAGGTGCAAACACGCCGAGGTGGCGGAACGGCAGACGCGCTACGTTCAGGGCGTAGTGTCCGCAAGGGCGTGCGGGTTCAAATCCCGCCCTCGGCACCAGTACAACTGCATATGCACGCGCTTGTAGCTCAGTGGATAGAGCGCTACCCTGCGGAGGTAGAGGCCGTGGGTTCGAGTCCCGCCAAGCGCGCCATTCATCCGGCAGCGTAGCTCAGGGGTTAGAGCAACCGGCTCATAATCGGTAGGTCGTTGGTTCGAATCCAACCGCTGCTACCATACGACGCATCAGAGAGCGGCCATCACGGTCGCTCTTGTCGATCCTCGCGAACTTCCCACAATCCCGGACCGCTGACCGCTGACCGCTGACCGCTGACCGCTGACCGCTGACCGCTGACCGCT
>JBBDXD010000013.1:0-8645 GCA_040902535.1 Dehalococcoidia bacterium
TCCCCTACGGAAACTAAGGGTCTTCCCTCATGGGCTCGCTTCGATCCCACGACCATAATCCGCTGGTCGAGGAGGCAATGACCCAATGACCGCTGACACCCTCACCGAGAACTGCGTCCACCACTGGCTGCTCGGCCTGCCCGAGGACGACGTGGTGAAGGGCCGCTGCAAGCGCTGCGGCATCGAGCGCGAATATCCCGCCAGCGTCGAGGGTGCCAGCCGCCAGGGCGTCTACGATGAAGCAGCTTCCCTCAACAAGACCGTCGAGCTGCTCCCCGACAACAGCGCCGGCACAGCGTTGCCCGGGCGAGACAACGTGTGGTAACGTCGCCTCCCGTAAGGGAAAACCCTTAGGGGAGTAAGCGTAACGATCGAATCAGGACGCCGGGCTGCACCGTCAGCAGCCTCGAACGGAAGGGATTCCAGACATGACCAACCAGAGCGCACCACGCATGCACGCCAGCCGCATCAAGGTCCTCATCGTCGATGACCACGCCGTGCTGCGGCAGGCCCTCCGTATGCTGCTCGAAAACCAGCAGGAAGTCGAAGTCGTCGGCGATGCCGCCAACGGCCGCGAAGCCCTCGACGCCGTCGAAAAGCTGCACCCGGACGTCGTCCTCATGGACATGGTGATGCCTGGCCTCAACGGCCTCGAAGCCACGCGCCAGATCCGCCGCCGCGCCCCCAAGGCGAAGGTGCTCATCCTCACCGGCTACATGGAAGACGAGCAGATCCTCGCCGCGCTCCGCGCCGGCGCCAGCGGCTACGTCGTCAAGAAGTCCGACGTCGAAGAGCTGCTGCTCGGCATTCAGTCCGTGCACCGCGGCAACACCTACTTCAGCTCCGCCATCAGCGATGGCGATGCCGTGCAGGACTACCTCTGGCAGGCCAAGAAGCCCGAAGCGAAGTCCGGCTACGACCTGCTCACCAGCCGCGAGCGCGAAGTGCTGCAACTGATCGCCGAGGGCTACTCCAACCAGCGCATCGCCAACGAACTGTTCATCAGCGTCAAGACCGTCGAAGCGCACAAGGCGCATATCATGTCGAAGCTGCACGCCCAGAACCGCACGGATCTCATTCGCTATGCGATTCGCAAGGGCATCGTCGGCCTCGAAAGCGGGCCTGACCTCGGCGAGAGCAGCTCCGAAGCGGTCGGTTGATGACTATGAGCAACGCGAAGGCATCGAAAGAGAACCGGCCCATGAAACAGAAGCTCACGCTGCCGGCGATCGCCCAGGCGACCTCCGACCAGCTCCGCGAAGGCTACCTGCAGCGTCTCCGGCGACTGCTCCGGCTCCGAAGAGACCACTTCGATGAGCTGAACGACCAGGGCTTGCGCCTGTTGGACCGCTCGATCTTCGCGGCCTACTGCGACTGCATCGATATCGGACAAGGCGATGCGGCGAAAGACGTCCTCAAGGACGTGCGCCTCACCGTCTCGCTGTCGAGGGCGAGCAAGAGATAACCGTGACGCTCTGCGAAAAATCGATACTCGTGGTCGATGACGAGCCCGTCGTGCGAGAGCTGCTCAAAGCAGCCCTCGAGCCGACGGGCTCGCGCCTCGTGGAAGCCAGCGACGGCTGCGAAGCGATCGAGGTCGCTTGGCGCGAGCGACCGGACCTCGTCCTGCTCGATGTCGGCCTGCCGAAGCTCAGTGGCCTCGACGTCTGTCGCGCCCTTAAGACCAACCCCGAACCGCCCCGCGTGCTGCTGATAACCGGCGATAGCACCGCCGAGGGCCTCGACAACTGTGGCGCCGATGGCGTCGTCGCGAAGCCCTTCCAGCCATCGACGCTCATCGAAGAGGTCGAGCGCGCCCTCGTCGCAAAAACATCGCCGGACTAGCATGGCCCGAAAGTGTAGGACGAGCGCCCTCGCCTGTCCGCCGGGCGCCGCTGCGATGTCAGGCGGAGCCACGCGAGATGACGCCAGAGGGTCAGGCGTTGCGCCAGACAATTGACCTTGGCAGATTGCCGTGCATGACGCGTCGGCGGATCGATGAGGAGGCAATGTGAAGGGAATAGCACAAAAGGGACTGGCGGCGCTCGCGTGGTTATTCGTGCTCGGCGTGCTTGTGCAGTTCTTCCTCGCCGGACTCGGTTTGCCGCAGCTGGGCGGCGAAGGCATGGACGCCCACAAGGACTTCGGCTACTCGGCGCTCCACTTCACGCCTACCCTGCTTATCCCGCTGGCCTTCTTCGCCAAGGCGTCACGCGCGCTCATCGTCCTCACGTTCATCCTCACCGTCGTGTCCGCCATCCAGCCGATCTGGGCGTTCCCCATTCAGCAGGGCGAGTTCGACGCGTCGTTCCACGTTCTTGGCGCAGCGGTGATCCTCGTCATGTCTTACGAGATCGCGCGCATGGCGACGGACCTCGTGCGGAGCACCACCGCGTAGCTCTCACGGCGACTTCCAGGCCGTCGCCGCGCTGAATTAGCCGAAATCCCAACGCGTGCCGGTGCTGCCGTAAATCGCCCCGCCGTCATCGCCCGTCGGGTCAGAGATCCACCCGAACGCCACCCGCGGATGCACCGCGAACAGCGCCCCCGGCGGCGCAGTGAGCGGTATCGAGTACTTCGCGTTGTACGACGCCAGGAAGATCGCGATGCGCGCCTCGTCGCGAACCCGCTCCGCGGTGCCTTCGATGATCACC
This sequence comes from Dehalococcoidia bacterium, assembly GCA_040902535.1. Lineage (NCBI taxonomy): Bacteria > Bacillati > Chloroflexota > Dehalococcoidia > Dehalococcoidia bacterium. The sequence goes on from JBBDXD010000013.1 coordinate 2,655, forward strand.
ACCTCGTCGCCGCTTTCGAGATGCACCGAAACGTCCGGGCGCTGCATGAGATGCGTGCCAATGCGTGACCCCGTATCGAAGTACAGCGTCTCATCGACCCACGCGCCCCACACCGGCCGCGCGTGACCCGGCCCATCCGGCCGCGTCGACACGATCCAGTAGTTGCGCGCGTCGACCAGCCGTTGGCGCGCCCAGCGCCACGGGATCGGCCTGCTCGTCCAGTAGCCCTCGGGGCGCTCAGGTCGGGACGCCCGAGGTTGTTTCGAGGAACCGTCGCCGCCCATATCACGCCTCCCGACCGTTCAAATGTGGGGCTGTTCGTGCGCTTCGCAGCGTCAGCAATCTTCTAGCTCGATGGCCGTTCGCGCAACACGTCCAGCGCCCGCGCGATCGACGCAAACGCGATCTCCGGCAGCGCATCGAGCCCAAACCACGCCACGTCCTCGATGATGTCCGCCGCACGCGGCTCACCCGATGCGATCCGGCATCGATATACCAGCGTCACGATCGGCGCGCCCGCATACTCATCCTCGAACGCCCCGACGATCTCCTCGACGCCCACCTCGATGCCCATCTCGCGCCGGCACTCGCGCACCAGCGCGTCCTCGATGCCGTCGCCCGCGTTCAAGAAGTTGCCCGGCGCGTCCCACCTGCCGTCGGTGCGCCGCCCCAGCAGGACCTCGCGCACGCCGTCGTGCTCGCGCACGATCAGCGCTTCGAGGCTCGGCTTCGGGTTCTGCCACAGCACGGACCCGCACGCCTCGCACGTCGGGTGCAGCGCCCGCGCCTCACCCTGCGGCCGCCACTCCAACGCCCCCGCGCATCGCGGACAAAACCGCAACTGCTCGCGCGCGCTCACGGACACAGGCCTCCGTGGCCGCCGAACTGCCCCGCCGAGATGTATCGATAGTCGGACGTTGACTGCGTGTCCCCAGCGCCGTCAAGCGAAAAGCGGAACGCTCGCGTCTTGATGTCGATCAGTTCCTTCGGGCCGAATGCGCCGGCCACGAGCACATCGTCGGGCGTGATCGCCGTCACCCAGAGTCTCTCACTGAACTGAGACATCTGCCCGGTCGTCCTGTCATAAATCCGCGTGGAGCCGGGGACTTCGAAGTCACAGTACCCATCGGTCCACGCGATGTAGCGGTCATTCCCGGCGATCGGCCAGTTCGCGTACGCCCAGGGCGACGTCGCGATGAACGTCGCGGCTCCGCTCGTGATATCGAGCAGGAACACGTTCACGGTGCCCTTCCGGTAGCCCCGGTCGTTCGGCTCTCCCACGAGGGACGGCTCGGTCGCGACGGCCAGCGCGCCGCGGCCAGCCGGCTCGACGCGATAAGCGTCGAACGCAAGCAGCAGCCGTCCGCTCGCCGGATCCGTCAGGGACCACCGCTTCAATCGGTCGTCGGTGTCGCTGAGCAGTTCCTCGCGCAGCACGTAACCGTCGGGCGTCGTTTGCATCGAGAAGTCCGGATTGTACGGAATCCCATCGACCGTCTCGCGGTCGTCGGTCACGAGATCGATGACCTCGGTGCTGTTCTGGTTGGTCACGCCGACGTGCTGATCGTCGACGAATCCGACAAGTCGCCCTTCCCCCAGCATGCGTCGCTCGCCCGTCGCGAGAGTGATCATCCACGCCTCGCCGGTAGTGAGCGTGTCGTCGGCGCGGGCGATCCACACCATCTTCGTGCCGTCCGGGCTGAACCGCCCGACCGTACCGGATCCAAGATTCGTCGCCACGCCGGTCAGCGTGTCATAGACCATCGTCGAAGAGCCGTCCCAGTTGACGACTGTTGACCTTGGCTGACGCGGCATATGCCGCACGACGGCGTTGGGGCGTGGTTCCGTGAAGAGCCCGGTCACCTGCCGCGCCGGTTCGGCTCGTACGACCGTAACCTCCTCACTCGGAGTCGCAGCGGGCGGTGAGACAGGCGCCTCGCTCGTCGCCGATGGCCGCGCGCTCATTCGTGCAGCCTCGTTGGCGCCGTCGCCGCACGCTGAGAGCAGGAGCGTGCCCATGAGCAAGCCGACAATTGCGTACCGCATCATCCCGCAGCATATGCGGAATGCCCGGCGCCGTCCCGACGGATCGCCACCGCCACCCGTACGCGCACCCACTCTCTATGTATATGGCCACGTTGCGGCTGACCGCTGACGGCTGAAAGACTGAAAGACTGACGAACTACCCGGCCTGCACGCCCGACTGCATCAGCACTCCATTGTGAATGAGAAAGCTGCGCACCGTGTTCCCGTACTTCGTCTTGCGCATCCGCGATCCCTCGACGCCCGCCTGCCACGCGTCGATCATCCCGACGTACCGCTCGCGCCCCTTCGTCCTGATGCGCTTCTCACCGTCCTTGATCATCGTCGTCTCTTTGATCATCTGGTCGGGATCGCGGTTGATGCGCCGGCAGAACGCCTCGAGGATCGGCAGCCGCTCCGGATCATCGTTCGCCGGGTCGCCGCCCCAGTGCTGCCGCAGCCCATCGAGCCACGCGCGCACGCTCGCGTACTCGAGCATCGCCTTCAGCTCGACCGGCTGCTCATCCGTTGCACCCACCAGGACCTCAACCCCCTCCGACCTCCGACATCTGACTTCCGACTAGACCACCGCGCCAGTGCTGCCTCCAGCGTCCAGCCTCCAGTGCCGGTACCGCGCCGACGCCCTACATCGGCAACCCGTACTTCTCCGCCAGCTTCTTGATCTCTTCGATGCGCTTCGGGTCGTTCGGCTTCGCCGGCTCCTGGATCATCTTCGCCGACTTCAACTCCTCGACGACCTTCTCGTCGCGCTTGAACGGCTTCCCGAACTCCCCTTCGAAGTACAACTCCTCGAACGGCGGCCGCGGCCGCTGCCCGCCGCCGTCCCACGACTCCGCCGGATACCCCACCAGAATCGTCGGCAGCGGGATCCACTCGTCCGGCGTCTTGAACACTTCCTTCAGCACGGCGCCGTTGAGCGTCACCAGCCCCACGCCCAGCCCCTCGTCGACGCCCGTCAGCAGCGCCTGGCACACCGCGATGCCCACGTCGAACGTCGATGCGATCGGATAGCCCGGGCCCTGCGTCATCGGCTTGAGGATCTGCGGATACACAAAGTCGTCGACGAACTTGTGGCTCCAGCCATGCGTCGGCGCCAGCGCGCCGACATCGACCAGCTCCTTGAGCCGCGTGCCCTGCATCTTGTTGACGATGCTCAGGTCGTTGAAGAAGTGGATGTGTACCGGCGCCATGTCGACGTTCAACGTCGCGACCGGCGTCTTCAGCCGCTTGAGCTGGTCTTCGCTGAGTTCGTCGCGGAACCCCACGATCGCGCGCGCCCACTGCGCGTTCACCGCACACGACGCCAGCCGCGCCGCTTCGAGCATCTTCTGGATCTTCTCGCGCTCGACGGGCCGGTCCGGGTCGAAAAACCGGATCGACCGCCGCCGCCCGATGACTTCCTTGAACTCCATCGTTCCTCCCGCGTTAGCACCCGCCGATGGTCCCACCTCGAGCGATGCTTTGCCGTTTGCCGTTTGCTGTTTGCTGTCCCGAAGCGTGCCTCAGTGTCGTGCCCGCGCATCCTACGGGCAACAGCCGAACGGCCCGCCGCCACCCTCGGACGGCACAGCAGCGTGTTGAGGTACGATCGCACCATGGCGACCGAACCGTCATCCGGCATCATCGAGACGCACGCCCTGACGCCCGACCGCTGGCGCGATTTCGCCGCGCTCATGAACAGCCGCTTCGATACCCGCCATTGCTGGTGCATGTGGCCGCGGCTCGCGGTCAACTACACAATGCGCACCGCAGAAGCCAACCGCCGTTCGATGAAGAAGGCCGTCGACACCGCCCCCGCGCCGCCCGGCATCCTCGCGTACGCCGATGGTGTCCCGGTGGGGTGGTGCGCCGTCGCCCCGCGCGAGGACTATCTGCGCCTCGCGCGATCGCGCATCACCGCCCCGCTCGACGACCAGCACGTGTGGTCTGTCGTTTGCTTCTATGTCCCGCGGCCCATGCGCCGAAGAGGCGTAAGCCGTGCGCTGCTCGCGGCCGCCCTCGATCTAGCCCAGCAACACGGCGCGCGGATCGTCGAGGCCTACCCCGTCGAAGGCGGCAACAACCCCTTCCGCGGCCTCCCCGCCGTCTTCAAAGACGCCGGCTTCCGCGAAGTCGGCCGCCGCACCGCGAACCGCCCCTTCCTGCGCTACCACATCTGCAACTCGCAACAATCCAATCGCCAGTAACACCGATCCGGCCCCCTGTTGTCTGTGGTCTTGTTGCCCCTCGTTTGCTGTCTGCCGTTCGCCGTTTGCTGCCTCAAGTTCCGTGTTCTGGGAGTCCAGGCCCCGTCTTACTCTGTTGTCTGTTCTCTGTTGACTGTTGTCCCCCTGATTTGCTGTTTGCCGTTCCCGCTCCCCGCTTCTAGGTTCTACGTCCCCCATATGCGACAGTGAGCGCTGAAAAAGGAGCCTCCACCGTGGACTTCGAACAGATCCTCTACGACAAGAGCGACGGCATTGCCACCATCACCCTCAACCGCCCCGAGCGCATGAACGCCTTCACCGACGTCATGCTCCGGGAATGGGCGCACGCGCTCGAAGACGCGCGCCTCGACCGCGACGTCTATGCCGTCATCGTGACCGGCGCCGGCCGCGGCTTCTGCGCCGGCGCCGACCTGAAAGCGGGCTCCGGCGTCGCCGAAACAGCGCGCGCCGACACGCCGCCCACCGCCGCATCGCGACGCAACTGGCTGCGCGACGGCGTCCACCAGGTGCCGCGCGCCGTGCAACTGCTCGACAAGCCCTACATCGCCGCCGTCAACGGCTCGGCCGTCGGCGCCGGCATGGACATGGCGTCGATGGCCGACCTGCGCATCGCGTCCGACGCCGCGAAGTTCGCGATGTCGTACGTGAAGGTCGGGCTGATCCCCGGCGACGGCGGCTGTTACTTCTTGCCGCGCATCGTCGGCATCGCGAAGGCGCTCGAGTTGATCTGGACGGGCGACTTCATCGACGCGCACGAGGCGCAGCGCATCGGCTATGTCTCGAAGGTCGTGCCGCCCGATGATCTCCTCACCGAAGCGCGCGCGCGCGCCCAACGCATCGTCGATGGCCCCGCCGTCGCCATCCAACTCGCAAAGCGTCTCGTCTACCGCAGCCTCGACGCCTCATGGCAAGAAGCCTTCGAGATGGCGTCCTCCGCGATGGCCATCGCTCAGACCACCGAAGACGCCCGAGAAGGCCCCCGCGCCTTCGTCGAAGGCCGCCAACCAAAATTCACCGGTCACTAACCCAGCATCTGCTCCCCGAACGGGAAAGTAGGGACGTAGCTTCAGCTGCGTCCGCGGATGCTCCCGCGCGCACGCGCCTACCATCCCACCGGCTTGGCGCCACCGCGACCCCCGGCGACCGATGACTGACGACTGACGACCGATTCCCATCTGTAACATCTGTGCCCATCTGTGGTTCCACCCCCACTGACCGACTGATCGACCAACCCGCTACCATTACCCACGATGGACGCCATCGCCGACGTCACGTACCGCATCTACCCCGCGACCGCCATGATCGCCGCTGGCGTCGTGATGGCATTCTTCGGCCTGCGACGCGACCTCGCCGGACTGCGCGCGCCCTTCTCCGACCGCAACAAGACGCTGAACATGCTCACCGGCTTCCGCATGGCGATCGTCGGCATCGCGCTCATGCTGTTCGGCGCCGCCTGGATCGCGCAGGTCACGTGGCTCATGTGGCTCGCCGCGATCATCGGCCTCGGCGAACTCCTCGAATCCTCACTGATGATCTCCGGCATCCGCACAGGCCAACAACTCGCCGACGAACAGCAACGACGCAACCATCGCACCTCCTAAAACCTTTGCGCCTCCGCCCCTCTGCGGGGCCGTCCCTCCAATCCCGCCTCCCGCCTCCCGCCTCCCGCCTCCCGCTTCCAATAACGTGGCTCGCCGCGATCATCGGCCTCGGCGAACTCCTCGAATCCTCACTGATGATC
>JBBDXD010000013.1:8745-32438 GCA_040902535.1 Dehalococcoidia bacterium
GTGGCTCGCCGCGATCATCGGCCTCGGCGAACTCCTCGAATCCTCACTGATGATCTCCGGCATCCGCACAGGCCAACAACTCGCCGAAGAACAACGACGCCGCAAACAGCGAACGTAGGGCTGGCGCCGCCCTAACGTCGTGCTGGCGTCGCACCACGCGAGCCGTCGCATGCGATGATGCGCACCGGAGGTAGGGCGATGCGTATTGCGTTAGCCATTACGCTCATCCTGTCCCTGATCGCGGCGGCATGCGGCGACGGAACATCTGGTTCAGGCGATCGTCGCGCGGACGACGCTGCCAGTGCTCCATCGCCGGAAGCCTCTGCTACGCCTCCGTACGGCGGCGACCTCATCGCGCGCCTGGGCGTAGCGACGTTTCCGCCGGGCTTCCCGTACCGCCCGTGGGAGTGGTCTCCCGATGGCCGGTCGATCGTCTACATCGGACTCGACTATGGCGTCTACGTCGCCGATGCGCCGGACTTCATAGCGCGGCGCCTGGACGCCGGCCCCGCCCGAGAGCCACGATGGTCTCCCGACGGCAAGCTCGTCGCGTTCGCGATCCAGGACGAGGGCATCGCCGTCGCCTCGCCCTCCCTCACGGACAGCGCATTCCTGGTGTCGCCCGCGCACGACGACTGGCGCTCGACGATCAACCTCGTCGACCGCTGGCTCGGCAACGACACGATCGCCTACCAGGTCCACTGCGGCACGTCGTGCGCCTTGCTCTTCGAGATGACCATCGCGCGCCCCGACGACGGTCCGCCCACCCTCCCCGGCACCCTCCGCGAAGTCCCCGTCGTCGGCGAGGGGCCGTACCCGATGAACGCGGGCGCGCTGTTCCACTACTCCGACGACGGACGCTACGTCGTCGCCGACTACGGCGGCTGGCCGCAGGTCGCCTGGTACGACCGCGAGACCGGCGATCGCTGGCTGCTCAAGTTCGAAGATGATCCGTCCGATAGCGACGTCATGCGCGAGTTCGTGCGCTGGGCCGCCGACGGTTCGTTCGTCTACCGACAGGCCACCGGTCCCGACCAGCAGTCCACATGGTTCCCGAGCAGCGGCCTGCCCTTCGCCGGCACCATGTGGCTCGCCGATCCATCAACCCGAACCGTGACGCAACTTCCGTAACCAGCACGCCCGTGTGCCCCAATCCCCATCTATGAAATCTGGGTTCATCTGTGGTTCCATCCCCCGACGACTGACGACTGACGACTGACGACCGATATACTGAACACGATGAACTTCGCCGTCCTCGTCTTCCCCGGCACCTGGTCCGAACGCGACTGCCAGTACGTCCTCTCCCACGAACTCGGCCAGAATGCCGACCTCGTCTGGCACAAGGAAGCCAATCTCGACCGCTACGACGCCGTCGTCATCCCCGGCGGCTTCTCCTACGGCGACCATCTCCGCACCGGGGCGATCGCACGCTTCTCGCCCGTGATGGACGCCGTCGCGCGCCACGCCGACGCCGGCAAACCCGTCATCGGCATCTGCAACGGCTTCCAGATCCTCTGCGAGTCGCACCTGCTGCCGGGCGCCCTCATGCGCAACGACAGCCTGCAATTTCGCTGCATGCCCACGCACCTCCGCATCGAAAACGACGGGACGATGTTCACGCGCGCCGGCACGCAGGGCCAGGTGCTCGAAGTCCCGATCTCGCACGGCGAAGGCAACTACTACGCCGACGCGGAGACGATCGCGAAGCTCGAAGCGGAGCGACGCGTCATCTTCCGATATGTCACGCCGCAGGGCGAAGCGACGCCCGAAGCCAACCCCAACGGCTCGCTGAACAACATCGCCGGCATCATCAACGAACGCGGCAACGTCCTCGGCATGATGCCCCATCCCGAGCGCGCCGGCGAAGCCCGCCTGGGCAGCACCGACGGCCTCGTCATCTTCCGCTCGATGATCGAAAGCGCCGTAGAAGCCGTCGCCTAGACACCCGTCATTCTGAGCGAAGAGTCCTTCGCCATCCCCATCTGAGGCATCTGTGCTCATCTGTGGTTCCGTCTCTCCGCTGACCGCTGACCGCTGACCGCTGACCGCTGACCGCCGACCGCTGACCGTCTCATCGCGTTGCTTCCTCCACCGCGCTGGCCACCTGCAGGAGTGACTCTTCCGAAAGATTGAAGGCGTAGACGACGGTCGTGCCGAATCCTTCAGGAAAAACAACCTGGGAGATCTGCACGAACCCGTCCGAAGTGGTTGGTCGGATTAGGATCGCTTCTCTCGTCCCGACGCGTACGGTCGACACATTCTTCGCGGGTACGTCGGCCGTCACATATTTCGTGACGCCCCGAAGAACCGAGACGTTGGCTGGGGTTCCATAGGCCCCGGGCCCCAAATAGCGCCACTGAATCCCCGAGGCAGAACCCCCGCATGCGGTCGCTCTGGGATACCCAGCTTCGAGCGTGAAGCCCGGGGGCATTTGGACAGGGCGGGGCAGGTCGAGAGTACCTGCTTGAGCGACTGGTATGTCGACGCAGCCACCCGCATGTCGTGCGTTCCGCTCGCTCACGATGGATGGAGGTACGTCCATCAGAGATGGTGCGATTGGTACTCCCAGGAGTTCACCGACGAATCGCCCGCCCTCTGCAACGGCGGTCTGCCGAGCTTCAATCTCGTTACCAAGGTCTGCGCCGCGCTCCTGGGCTTCTGTGCTCCCGTCGCCGCGGAGGAAGGCCCAGCCGATCACGAAACCGGAAGAAGCGAGTATCACCAACACTACGAGAGACACGATTGAACTCGCCGGGCGGCGTATGGAGGGTTGCATTGCCCTACTCCACCAGATTGCTTCGATGACTACGAAAATGTTCCGCGGTTTGTCAAGCCCCAAGGCCGCAATATTCAAACACTGCAATGTCATTACACAGGGAATTGTCGACGCGTCATCGTGAAAGGGAGCCGTCCCCACCCGCTCACCCTCAACCATCTGTCAGCATCTGGCCCATCGGCGGACAACCCTTCTCATCTGTGCCATCTGTGACCATCTGTAGTTGCACCCCCCGCTGACCGCTGACCGCCAAACGTAGGGGAACTCCCCGCACTCCCGTAGGGAGGCGCCCATCGCAAGATCGTCGGATCATCCCGACAATACGCGACGAGTGCCCGGGGGAAGGACACCCGGGCGCACGCCCCCTCGGGGGGGCATCGCTGCGTCAGCAGGGAGGCAGACTTGGCGTCGGCACCCGCGCCCGATCTCTATCCCGCCGCCATCGCGCACATCGGCGCCATTCCCGAATCGGCGCTGCGCCGCAGCTTCTACCAGCGTCGAGGCAAACGCGCCTTCGATCTCGCGCTCGGCTCGCTGATGTTCGCCGGCTGTCTGCCGCTGATGCTCATCGTCGGCGTCGCCGTGCTGCTGACGTCGGGCTGGCCGGTGCTCTACGCATCGGAGCGCGTCGGCATGGACGGGCGGCGATTCTGGATGTGGAAGTTCCGCACGATGGTCCACGACGCCGACATCGTCATGGAGCACTGGAAGCGCACGCACCCCGACCTCGCGGAGCAGTACGCGACGAACTACAAGCTGAAGGACGACCCGCGCGTGACGCCGCTCGGGCGCTTCCTGCGCAAGTCCAGCCTCGACGAGTTGCCGCAGTTTTTGAACGTGCTGCGCGGCGACATGAGCCTCGTCGGGCCGCGCCCGTACCTGCCGGCGCTGCCGCCGGAAGCGCGCAGCATGGAGGTCATCACGTCGGTGCGGCCCGCCATCTCCGGGCCCTTCCAGGTCAACGGCCGCAACGCGCTGACGCCGCAGCAGCGCATGCAGCTCGACGTCGACTACGCGACGAACCTGACGTTCTTCGGCGACTGCTGGCTGCTGCTCCAGACCTTCAAGCCGATCGCGAAGCGGGACGGCGACTGATGACGCGACTGCTGATCACCAGCATGTACTACGAGCCCGACGAGACCGGCATCGGCCCCTACACGACGCGCCTCGCCGAGCACCTGGCGCACCGCGGCTACGACGTCACGGCGGTGACCGGCATGCCGCACTACCCGTCGTGGCGCGTCGCCGAGGCGTATCGCGGCAAGATGACCGTGCGCGAAGTGCGCAACGGCGTGCGTCTGCTGCGGCGACGCCACTACGTGCCCTCGAAGCACGGCGCGTTGCATCGCGCGGCGTACGAAGCGACGTTCTTCGCGAGCGCGCTGACGGCGCTGCGATTGCCGCGTCCGCACGCGGTGCTCGGCGTCGTGCCGGCGCTGAGCGGCGGCGTGCTCGCGCGCGTGGCGGCGCGGAAGTTCGACGTGCCGTACGGGCTCGTCTTCCAGGACATGACCGCCGAAGCGGCGCGCCAGAGCGGCGTCCCGGGCGGCGGCCGCGTCGCGGGCGTTGTGCGGCTCGCCGAAGCGTGGGCGGCGCAGCGCGCGTCCGCGATCGGCATCGTTGCCGAAGGCTTTCGCCCGTGCCTCGAAGCGATGGGCGTCGAGCCGTCGCGGATCCGGCGCGTGCGCAACTGGACGCGCACCGCGCCGGTCACGATGCATCGCGACGACGTGCGCGCCCGCTTCGCGTGGGACGACGCGGCCGCCCGGCGGACCGTCGTGCTGCACGCCGGCAACATGGGCGCCAAGCAAGGACTCGAGACCGTCATCGAAGCGGCGCGCATCGCGCAGGGCAACGCGCCGGGGCTGCTGTTCGTGCTGATGGGGGACGGCAGCCAACGCGCCGCGCTCGAAGCGATGACCAATCGTTACGCCCTGGAGAACGTGCGCTTCCTGCCGCTGCAACCCGACGCCATGCTGCCGAACATCCTCGCTGCGGCCGATGTGCTGCTGGTGAACCAGCGCGGCAGCGTGCGCGACATGGCGCTGCCATCGAAGCTGACGGCGTACTTCGCGGCCGGACGCCCCGTCGTCGCGGCGGTGGCGGAGGACAGCGAGACGGCGCGCGAGATCAACTGGAGCAGCGGCGGCATCCTCGCGCAGCCCGACGATCCGCGGGCGCTGCTTGCGGCGATCGAGCGCGGGGCGTGCGATCCGGGGCTGCAGGCGCATCTCTCGCGCTCGGCGCGCGACTGGTCCGATACCGTGCTTTCGGAGGCGACGGCGCTGCGTTCGTACGAGCAGTTGGTGGCGTCGGTGCTGCGGTCGGCGGGGCGCGGCCGCGTACACGCGCTGGGACGCATCATGCGCCCCGTCGAGCGGGCATCGCAGGAGGGGAGCGACCAGCGATGGGCAGCGTGAGCGCGCCTTTGGCGAGGCGTGTGAGCACGCTCTTCGGGCGGCGGGTGATGGTCACCGGCGGCGGCGGCTTCGTCGGCCGGCACGTCGTGCAGAAGCTGTGCGAGCGCGGCGCGTGGGTCTTCGTGCCGCGCAGCGTCGACTACGACCTGCGCGAGAAGGACGCCATCGACCTGGCGCTCGCCGAGGCGCAGCCGGAGGTCGTCGTACACCTGGCGGCGGTCGTCGGCGGCATCGGCGCCAACCGCGAGAACCCGGGCCGCTTCTTCTACGACAACGCCATCATGGGCATCCAGCTCATGGAGCAGGCGCGGCTCGCCGGCGTCGACAAGTACGTCGGCGTCGCGACGGTCTGCGCCTACCCCAAGCACACGCCCGTGCCCTTCCGCGAGGACGACCTGTGGGACGGCTACCCGGAGGAGACGAACGCGCCCTACGGCCTGGCGAAGAAGATGCAGATCGTGCAGGCGCAGGCGTACCGCGAGCAGTACGGCTTCAACGCGATCACGCTGCTGCCGGTGAACCTCTACGGCCCCGGCGACAACTTCGACGCGGAGAGCAGCCACGTGATCCCGGCGCTGATCCGCAAGTTCATCGAAGCGGCGGAGCGCGGCGACGACGTGGTGACGGCGTGGGGCACCGGCGCCGCATCGCGCGAATTCCTGTACGTCGACGACGCGGCGGAGGGCATCGTGCTGGCGACGGAGCGCTACGACGGCGGCGACCCCGTGAACCTGGGCGCTGGCCGCGAGATCACGGTGCGCGCGCTTGCGGAGACGATCGCCGCGCTGTGCGGCTTCACCGGCGAGATCGCCTGGGACGCCAGCAAGCCCGATGGCCAGCCCCGCCGCATGCTCGACGTGTCGCGCGCCCGCGAGCGCTTCGGGTTCGCCGCCAGCACGGACTTCGAAGCCGGCCTGCGCGAGACGATTCGGTGGTGGGTCGCGCTTCGCGCCGCGAACAAACAGCAAACAGCAAACAGCAAACGGCGGGTGCCGGCGGCGTTCGAGGCTGCGCTCTCGGACGACGAGCCGGAGGCGGGCGCGGAGCGGCGCGCGGCGTAGGGGCGCTGGAGGCTGGACGCTAGAGGCTGGAAGCGGGAACGCCCGCAATTGTTTCACGTGAAACATTTGTTCTAGTGAGTGCTAGAAGATCTCACGGAGTGACGTGGGAGGGTTGGAGTTACGGCCCGCAATGTGGTCTCGGCCAGACGCCAACACGTCAAAAGCGGGTTAAGAACCGATCGATGACGCGACGGTCAGAAGAATTGACGCCGTAATACGAAAGGACTGCTTCGTCAAGCCCTGCTTCTTCCGCATGGATTCGGGCATCAAGACGCCCAAGCGACAGCTCAGTGTCTTCTAACTGAGACAGCAAACTGCGACAGTCCTTAGGCGCCACCGGTAAGCGCAGCTCAAACAGATCCGCGCGCGCAACGCGAGAGGAACGTTGACGCTCAAGCCACTTGAGCGTCACTTCTCCGTGTTCCTGCGAGGGGAACACGATGAGGCCCCGCCCGAGATGGACCAATGGCCTTCCATCAAGTTGATGTTCAAGAAGATTGCCATCGCGTGCGAAACTGAGCGGTAGATTTCCGTGCTCTGTTAGTTGATCTAGCGGGAACACTTCCGAACTGTGGGTTGACGCGAGGTGGTGTCGCGGAAACCCATGAACTGCGTCCTGAAGTGCCCGTCGCTGCTGTGTGAGATCAGTAAGCCGCTGACCGGTTGAGACAATTGAGGCGGCTAGGCTCCTCCCGCCGCTGTCCGGCAATCGTACCGGTAATTGTTTGATGAACTGATCGCCGTACGAGTAGGAGCCGCCGGAAAACACATCACTCACGTGTTTAAGGACATAGTCAAGCGTCCGCGAGTTCAGGATGGCGCAAAGGAATGGTCGGATTTCGGCATACTCGGTTTTTAGTGCGATGCCGTTGACACCCGAGGTACCACCACCAGCAAAGAAGAAACGCGCTTCATCGACAGCGACGTCCGGCGCCGTCGACGAGACCTGAAACACCAACTTGTGCGCGCCGTAATATTCAATACTCCGAGGCGCACTTGCGGCATACCAGCGATGCCGAAGCGCGCCGCGATAGCGACCGCTTTCTCGCGATTGAAGCAGCTGATGTACGGTAGCCCGGCGCCTCTCAATGTACCCGGTCGTAAGGTAGTTCCAGAGCAGGGGGAGTGTCTGCTCAATGAACTCACCTTCTTGGGCGTAGGGGAATCGCTCGGCAAACTCGCGCGACGGAATAAGCTCATAATTAGAGCCGTAACGCCGGTAAGGGAAGATGACGTACCAGCCGCCCCAGTTCACCTGCCAACGGCGCACGTCGTGACCGAAAAGCCACGGACGAACGGCCTCACGCTCTAATTCAAAGGGACCGCCGCCCCCGCGCGGCTCCAAGACTAGAGTGTCGCCACGATCTTCGACCAACCGCAGCACACACGCGTCATCTGATCCAGTTGCCCATCCTTGAAAACTCCCGCTGCTAGTGGCGGTGAGCTCGGAAAGTTGGTGATTTGCTGCATTCTTAAGGCGATCGAACACGCGCCTTTCGTCCGCGGGCATGAGATGCCAACCTTGCGGCGCGAGGTCGCTAGACCTCATCGAGAAGGCGTCAGAAAGGTCGCTTCTCACGTGCCCGCTGGACTCACCAAGTTTCCCGATGTTGGAAGCGATATCGCCGATGAGGGTGTCGCTTGTCGCTTGAATCCGCGAATATGCCCGTGCCGCGATGAATCGCTCGCGGATCTTTCCCCTGGTCATCACGAATATGGCGGGATAGTTAGTCGCGCCTTTGAATATTTGTGCGTCGCGGAGGTCGACAATTAGGTCTACTGCGGCAACTGCCGGAACTGCTGTACGAAGGCGTTCCGCGTAGTTGGTAACTAGGAATCGATTCGAACATATGAAGCCGAGTTTCCCCTCCTCTTTCAGCCAATCAGTTAATGCCCGCTCGATGAACGGCATGTACAAGTCGAAGTTGCCATCGACCCACTGGTACTTGTCCTCCCAGTATTCCTTGAGTTCAGAAGGTAGGTTCTGAACGCGGACATACGGTGGGTTACCGATGACAAAGTCGTATTTCAACTGATTCTTGACGACAAGCGCGACAGCGAGATCGCGAAGCGTCTTGCGAAACCGCCCGTCGTCGTACTTCGTCCTCAGGTTTTCCACGGTTGCACGAATTGACTGCAGGGCGTCGCTCATGAATTGAGCCAGATCGCTTGGCTTCGCAACTCCAGTCGCCCGAAGGCGCTGGATCAGTTCGTCGTGCCCTTCGCCACTGTCGACGGTGTCGAAGAGCGCAGAAAGCGCGAACGCGTATTCTTCGAGATTGTCGATGTATCCCTTTTCCAGCGCGAGGTCCGCGCGTGGAACCTTAAGTTCAACCCGGAGATACTCGGATTGCACTCGGACGGGGATCCGCTCTCGAATCAGCGAGGTTTCTGTTTGATATGTGAGCGGGAACCTGGGTTGCCTGTCGGGGATCGGTCGTGCTCGTTGGGGTGGTACGGGGAAGGCTTCTTCTTCTGACTCCCGAGTTTCGTAGCGCAGCGAGTCCGTACGGAAAATCGGAACAGTGCTGATTACGATGTGCCCTTGCTGTGCGACGCGCGCGTAGAGCGGAAGGATCTGGGTGGCGTAGTTGATTTGGGCCAACAGCGTGGCAAATGGGTTAACGTCTAGGCCGACGATGAGAAGACCGCGGAGAAGGCTGTCCAGTACATGACGCGCAGGGCGGTTGCCCTGCGCCTTCAGGTAACGTCGCAAAGCGGCGACGATGAACGTTCCCGAGCCGCATGCTGGATCGATCAGCCGTTTGTGCGTGATGTCGGGGCCCGAATAACCTACCTGGTCGAGTATGAACTCGACGACTTCTGGAGGGGTATAGAACTCCCCTAGTGCCAAGCGTGTTTCAGGATCGAAGTATGCTTGGTACAGGTCGCCCAAAACGTCGCCTTTAAGACGATCAAATGAGAATCCAAGAACTGCGAGGATAACCTCAGCAAGCGCACCAGCCACGGGTCCGGATTGGGGGAGTAGCTTAGCGTCCTCCCACCAGTCAAAGATGTCGGACGCGAACAATGCTGGGAACGCTTGCCGCCCGGCGTGGGAGAACAGTTCTTGTGTGGCTCCCAGATATTCTGTCAGTTCGATGCGACCGTGTGCCTCTCGGTTACGGACGGCCCTTCGGAAGGTGTCAAGCGCGTTGAGGTCTGGAAAACCGACGTCCTGCATCGCTTTGACCAAGAGCGCACGAGCGATGATCGCGTAGCTGCTTTCGAGCGCGAACATGAACTGTCTAAGGTCGTTCGCCGATGGATTGTGTGGCAAGAATGGGCGCCAAGCTCTAGGTGCCTCATCGAGAGTAAGGTCACGAGCGTACGCCCTCACCCAGAAGCTATAAGCTCCAGACGCGAATGTGCTTCGTGCCACTAGTTGGGGTAACGAGTTGAACATTTCTCTGACCAATCGACCGAAGACGCTCATCTCGTCGAGGCGGAATAACTCCAGAAACGCGTTTCCGCCTGGGCTTGCTGGACCCTCGACACGGATCTGTTGGGTTTGCAACGTACTGAGGAGTTCGGAGAGCGCCTTCGGATCGGCGAGGTCCAACTCAGCTTTGTGCAGGTTGTGCCAAAGGAATCGGGCTTCACTTATCGTGAGGTGCGCCAAATCGAAGCGGCGTGGGCTGGTGACCAGCGGGTCTAAAGGTTGCGGCCCACGTCGTGAGTAGAACCAGAGCTCGGACCCGTTCGTCAACAACGCGTTGACCGGAAGGAGTTCGCGTGCATAGTCGCGCAGCTGGCGCGTATATTCCCGAAGCGTCGTGAGCGGTCGTTTGAATTCGATCAGGGAGTGCGCTCTTTGTCCAAACGAGCGAAGGACCACATCGGCGCGTCCCGCCCCAGGAATTCGAAGTTCTACGCGGTAATCGTTCTTAGTAGTTCCGAATCCCAGTGCGTCGAAAATCCCGTAGGTAAACCACCGGTTTACGAGTTCGGATTCCGAGATGCTCGCGTCGCCGCCAAAGTCGATAGCGGCAGAACGAAGGGCATCCCGTAGCTCCCGAATCGGATCTGACAACTAACACCCCGACATGCCTATCTAAGCAACGCCGAAGGTATCACGATTTCAGTTCTCACGCCTACTCGGGCATGTTGATCCACAGTCGCGGGACTCTGGCGCTTCATTACGGTCAACTTCAAACGCGGGCATCCCCCTATACCCCGCCGTCGCTCCTGA
The DNA here is from genome assembly GCA_040902535.1 of Dehalococcoidia bacterium. Classification (NCBI taxonomy): domain Bacteria; kingdom Bacillati; phylum Chloroflexota; class Dehalococcoidia; species Dehalococcoidia bacterium. Next base: position 19,195 of record JBBDXD010000013.1, read on the forward strand.
CGCGCACAATTTGTATCTGAATACCGCCCGCAGGGAAGCGGGCGTTTCGCCGTAGGGTCCGCCGGGCGGCGGGTGCAGGGAGGCCGAGATGCGCGTGCTCGTCGCCGGCGGGGCCGGGTTTATCGGCAGCCACGTCTGCGAGGAGTTGCTGCGCCGCGGCCACGACGTGATCTGCGTCGACAGCCTGGTCACCGGCAATCGCGAGAACATCGCGGCGATGATCGACGACGAGCGGTTCGCGTTCGTGTGCTGCGACGTGACGCAGGCGCCGGCGATCGGCGCCGACCTCGTGCTGCACCTGGCGTCGCCGGCGAGCCCGGTGCATTATCAGCAGTTCCCGATCGAAACGATGCTCGCGAATTCGACGGGCACGCATCGATTGCTGGAGATCGCGCGTCTGAACGGCGCGCGATTCGTCTTCGCGTCGACGTCGGAGGTGTACGGCGACCCGCTGGAGCATCCGCAGCGTGAGACGTACTGGGGCAACGTCAACCCGACGGGCCCGCGCGCGTGCTATGACGAATCGAAGCGCTTCGGCGAGGCGCTGACGGTGGAGTTTCGTCGCACGTTCGGCGTCAACGCGTCGATCGTGCGCATCTTCAACACGTACGGGCCGCGCATGAACATCGACGACGGGCGCGTCGTGCCGGCGTTCGTCGCGGCGGCGCTTGCGGGCGACGATCTGCCGGTGTTCGGCGACGGGCGGCAGACGCGATCGTTCTGCTACGTGTCGGACCTCGTCGGCGCGCTGCTGCTCGTCGCGCTCGACGAGAGTAGCGACGGCGACGTATTCAACATCGGCAACCCGCACGAAGTGACGATGATCGAGCTGGCGTCGACGATCGCGCGGCTGGCCGGTGCGGAAGCGCGCGTCGCGCACATGCCGTCGGCGCCCGGCGACCCGGCGCGGCGGCGGCCGGACATCGCGAAGATGCGCGAGCGGTACGGGTGGCAGCCGTCGGTGGCGCTGGAGGATGGGTTGGAGCGCACGATTTCGTATGTGCGGGGAGTTGGGGGACAACAGGCAACAGACAACAGACAACAGATGGCCGGGGGACGGCAAACGGCAAACAGCAAACAGCAAAGGGTTGGAGGACAACAGACAACAGACAACAGACAACAGAGGGGTGAGGACGGACAGCAAACGGCAAACAGCAAACGGCAAAGGGTTGGAGGACAACAGACAACAGACAACAGAGGGGACGGGCAGCAAACGGCAAACAGCAAACAGCAAAAGGATCATGCCGAGCCGCGGACGCCAACGAATGAGGCGGTGGCATGACGATGCTGGCGCGGGTGTCGCGGACTGTGCGCGAGGTTGTGCTCTCTGTCGCGACGGAGCCGACGACGTTTTCGGTCGTCATTCCGACGTATAACGAGCGTGCCGACGTCGCAGCGACGCTTGATGCTGTGCTGGCGCAGCGGCATCGGCCGAAGGAGATCATCGTCGTCGACGGCGGCTCGACGGACGGCACGCGCGAGTTGCTGCGCGGCTGCGTCGAGCGTGATGGCATCACGCTGATCGAAGAGTCGCGGCGGCGCGGCGTTGCGGCGGCGCGCAATACCGGCATTGGCGTCGCGACGGGTGACGTCGTGGTGATCTTGAACGCCGACGTCATGCCGGCTGCCGACTTTCTGCAGCGCCTCGATAGGGCGTACCGCGAGGGCGCCGGGATGGTGTCGGTGCAATCGCGCGTGTTCAACACGGACTGCGCGACCGGGCGCTTCCTGCAGGCGACGCACGATCTCGAATACGGGCCCGAAGCCGTCGGCTGGACGGAGGGCTTCTCGTGCCGTCGCGATGCCGCGTCGCAAGCACGCTTTCCCGAAGAACTGCCGGGCGTCGGCGGCGAGGACGTCGAATTCGTCGAGCGGCTGCGGCGCGCGCGGCTGCCGTGGCGCGTCGACTACGACATCGTCGTATCGCATCGCGTGCCGGCGACGCTCTGCGCGTTCTGGACGCAGTGGCGCTGGCGCGGGAACGCGATTCCGTACATCGATTTGCGGCTGCGCAAACGTCCGATCGAACTCGTCGTCGCGCGGCGCGCGCTGGCGACGATGAAGAGCGCCGCGTTCGTTGCGGCCGTGTACCCGATGCTGCGACGTGCGCTCGACCGGGCGGCCGCATCTCCGCGTGGCAGGCGCGACCTGCCGATGTTCTGGCTGCTCGCGCACATGCAGGTCGCGGCGCATCGCGCGGGGGAGTGGGAAACGATCGCAGGACTCCTGCGTGAACGAAAGGACAGGCCATGAAGATCACTGTTTCCGTCTCGGGCAAGTTCTCACCGGGCTACCTCTGGGCCGCCGATCTCGAGCGGCGCGGGATGCTCGAGCGGCTGATCACGCCGCTGCCGTATCGTCGAGGGGCGCACTTCGGCGTTTCGCGCGAGCGGACGCGCAGCGTGTGGCCGATCGGCGCCGTCAACTGGACGATGCAGCACGTCGCGCCGGCGGCGTTTCAGCCGACGAACCAGATCGCCATCAGCGCCGCGTACGACGAAGCCGCGTCGCGCCTGATCGGTGACTGCGACGTCTTCAACGGCTGGGCGAGCATGTCGTTGCGCAGCATCCGTGAGGCGCGGCGTCGCGGCATACCGAGTGTGTTGCAGATCGCGTCGGCGCACATCGTCGCTCAGACGCAGTTGCTGGAGGAAGAAGCACGTACGTGGGAATTCGATGCGCCGCAGACGCATCCGGGCGTGATCGCGCGCACGATCCGCGAGTACGAAGAGGCCGACGTGCTCGCCGTGCCCGCGGAGTTCGTGCGCCGCACGTTCATCGAGCAGGGCGTGCGGGCGTCGAAGATAAAGCTGATCCCCTGGGGCGTGCAGCCCGTGACCGACGCATCTGGCGGGTCCCGGTTGGAAGCGGCGGCTTCGCTCCTCGCTGCGCGGCGGGAGAGGGCAGAGGCGACCGAACGTGTGCCGCGGATCCTCTTCGTCGGCGGCGTCGGGCTGCGCAAGGGCGTGCCGTACTTGCTCGCGGCGTTCAGCAAGCTCGAAACGCCGGCGACGCTGCGGCTCGTCGGTGCCATCGACAAGCGATTCCTGCGCGCCCTCGGCGGCCTGCCGGAAGGCGTCGAAGCGGTCGGCGTCAAGACGGGCGATGCGCTCGCGTCGGAGTTCCATGACGCCGACGTGTTCGTGCTGCCGTCCGTCGAAGACGGCTTCGGCATCGTGACGACGGAAGCGATGGCGGCGGGGCTGCCGGCGATCGTCTCGCAGAACTGCGGCAGCGCCGACGCCGTGCAGGACGGCGTCAACGGGTTCGTCGTGCCGGCGCGTGACAGCGATGCCCTGCGCGATCGCCTCGAGACGCTGCTCGCTGACGCAAAGCTGCGGCTGCGCATGGGCGAGGCGGCGGCGTCGAGCGTGCGGGGCTGGTCGTGGGAGGAGTCGGGCGAGCGGCACCTGCGCGAGATCTACGAGCCGTTGCTCGCGCGCGACTCGAAGGACGGCCCGATTGCTCGCGCAGCTTAAACGGGCTTTTCGCAACGACACGACGGTCCGCGTCGTGCGCGCGACGTATCCGGCACTCAACTGGGCGCGCGGCCGCAAACAACACTACCTGCGCGTCGCGCCGTACCTGGAGTACATGACGTTCGACGAGGTGCGCTTCTCGAACCGCGGCAACGAGCCGGAGGCGCACCTGCGCCGCACGCAACGGCTCATCGACCTTTCGCGCGCCGACGTGCTCGTCGCGGGAGCCGGCAGCGGCGACGAACTGCGACTGTGGCAACAGTCATCGCCGCGCTCGCTCGCCGCGACCGACTTCTTTCCGCACCCTGGCGAGTGGACGCGACGGCAGGGCGTGCGTCATGCCGTCATGGACGTGCGGGCGCTCGCGTTCGCCGACGATTCGTTCGACCTCGTCGCGTCGACGGCACTGCTCGAGCACGTTGACGGCGTCGAGGCCTGCATGCGCGAGATGGCGCGCGTGACGCGGCCCGGCGGCATCGTCTTCGCGAACTTCGGGCCGTTGTACCACACGTTCGGCGGCGCTCACTTCTTCGGCGCGTACGAGCACCTGTGGATGACCGACGCGCAGTTCGAGGCGTACCTCGTCGAGCGCGCGATCCCGTACGAACAGCAGGAAGCGCTGTTCTGGCTGCGCAACGGCATGTTCAGCCGTCTCACCTACGACGAATATCTGGACATCTTCCGGCGGCACTTCGACATCGAACACGTGACGCTGGCTGTGTCGCCGCAGGCGCTGGCGTACAAGCGCAAGAACCGCGAGGCGTGGCGCTCGCTCCGCGCGCGGTACGACGAGCGCGACCTGCTGACGTTTGGCGCGACGGTCTGGCTGCGCCCGAAGGCTGCCATAACGTCCATCGAGGCACGCGAAGTTGCGTTGAGGCCTGCTGGCGGGTCCAGGTTGAGCGCATGACGCGCAGCGAACGCACGATGGTATCCACCCGCCGCACGAGCGCCTGGCGCGCAGAGATCATCGCCATGGCGCCGCGGTTCACGGGCACGCTCGGCACGAGCGGCGCCATCGCGGTCGTGGCGTTGATCAGCGGCATGATCGCCGCCCGTACGCTCGGTCCGGCGGCGCGCGGGGACCTGGCGCAACTGCTGCTCTGGCCGCAACTCTTCGCCACGATCGGCAACCTGGGCGTCGACGTGGCGACGACGTATCACAGCGCCGACGCGTCGAAGAGCGCCCGCGTGCATGGCACCGCGCTGGCGATCGGACTGGCGCAGGCGGCGCTGCTGGTGCCGCTGTACCTGCTGGTGGTGCCGTTCGTGTACGACACGTCGGGCGCGCGCATCGATGCGGTGTTCGCCGCGCCGTTGATCCCGGCATACATGGTCGGCGCCTACTCGGCGTCGGTGCTCATGGGACGGCTGCGCATCGGCGCGTTCAACGTCGTCCGGCTAGCCATGCCCGCGTTGTACTGCGGCGGCGTCGTGGCGCTCGCGTCGTCAGACGCGCTTACGCCGCGCACGGCTGCGATCACGTTCGTTGCCGGACACGCTGCCATCGACGCGCTCGCGATCGCACTGGCGCTGCGCGTCGCCGGAATCCAATGGCCCGCGCGCGCGACGGCGCGCTCGTTGTTGTCGTACGGGCTGCGCGCGCAGGGCGGACGCATGTCCGCGCAGGCGCTCGGCGTCGAGACGCTGATCGTGGCGCTCGTGCTCTCGTCGCACGATCTCGGGCTGTTCGTCGCGGCGACGGCGCTGCTCATGGCGCCGCAGTTGCTGATGAGCAGCATGAGCATCGTCGTGTTTCCGCACGTCAGCGCCACGCACCAGTCCGGCGAGCGTCCGCGCGTACACGCGACGTTCGCCGCGTACGCCGCCGGCGCCGTCGCGATGTCAGCGCTGCTGTTTGTACTCGCCGGCCCCGCGGTCGATCTGCTCTTCGGCGGCGAGTTCGCCGGTGCTACGTCGGCGCTTCGGTTGCTGGCGATCGCCACTGTCGCTCGTGCCCTGCGCCAGTTCCCGCTCGAAGTCCTGCGGGGCATCGGGCGGCCCGGCCTCACGAGCATCGCAGAAGCCGCGAACTGGCTGCTCGTCCTGACAGCCGTGCCGGCGGGCGCCGCCATCGGCGGCCTGCAGGGGGCAGCGGCCGGCGTCGTGGTCGTGAGCTATGGCAGCCTCGCCGTGCTCGCCGCACTGACAATCCGCGCCGGCCTCATGCCGTCGCTGGCACGCCGCGCGCGCATCGAGACCGCGGAGGCGCCCGCATGAAACGCCGCAAAATGGCGCACCTGATCTCGCATCCGATTCATTACTTCGCGCCGCTGTACCGCGAACTCGCGTCGCGGCCGGAGATCGACCTGACGGTGCACTTCTACTCGGACGCGCCGCTTCGCGGTGTCCGCGACGAGCAGTTCGATCGAACCGTCGCATGGGACGCGCGACTGCTCGATGGCTACGCGCACCGCTTCGCGGCCAACGCGTCGTCGACGCCGGCGCGCGCATCCGACGCGCGTCCGCAGTTCGACGTCGCACGCGACGTGCTGCGTGGCGGCTACGACGTCGTCTGGGCGCACGGCTACGCTCACGCCACGACCTGGCTGGCGATGCTCGCCGCGCACGCACGCGGCGCACGCCTGCTGATCCGCGACGAACAGACGCTGTTGCACGAGCGGCCGCCATACCGTCGCTTCGCGCGATCGCTGGCGCTTCGGCAACTATTCACTCGCAGCCACGGTCTGTACATCGGCGAGGAGAATCGCCGCTTCATGCGCGCGCACGGCATGCGCGATGACCGCATGTTCGCCGCGCGATACTGCGTCGACAACGCGTACTTCCAGGAGCGCGCCACCGCTTTGGCGCCGCGCCGCGCCGACGTCCGCGCGTCGTTCGGGATCGATGACGATGCGCCCGTCGTTCTCTTCGTCGGCAAGCTCATCGACAAGAAACAACCGCTGCGTGCCATCGAAGCGTTCGCATCGGTGCGCGCAGCGCTGCCGTGCTGGCTGCTGATCGCCGGCGACGGCCCGCTGCGTGACGAGTGCGAAGCGCTCGTCGCACGGCTCGACGTGCCGAACGTGCGGTTTGCGGGCTTCCTCGACCAGGGCGAGGTGCCGCGAGCATACGCCGCCGCCGACGTCTTCGTGCTGCCATCGAACCTGCACGAGACGTGGGGGCTCGTCGTGAACGAAGCGATGAACTTCGCGCTGCCGGTGGTCGTGTCCGACAAAGTGGGCTGCGCCGCTGACCTCGTGCGTCCGCGCGAGAACGGCGTCATCGTGGCCGCGGACCGCACCGGGCAGCTTGTCGACGCGTTCGCCGCGCTCGTGCGCGACGCCGGCATGCGACGCGCGTACGGCGCGCGCAGCCGCGAAATCGTCTCTGACTACAGCATCGAAGCGGCCGCCGACGGCATCGTCGCGGCGTGCACGGCAGAAGAAGCGCGGAGGACAGCATGGAAGCGCGAAGCCTCGACCGCCGGCGTGTGATCGCGAAGCAGTCGTACTACGAGGGCGCCGGCATGCCGCGCGACCTCGCGGCGCGTTACTGGCGCGAGTTCGATGGCGCGCGGAACGTGCTCGACGTCGGTTGCGGGCGCGGCGACTTTGCGCGCTACCGCCCGCGCGCCGACGTCGAAGTGCACGGCGTGGATGCCGACGCGCGGGCTGTAGAAATGGCGTCTCGACACGGCCGCGTCGTGATGGTCGATCTTGATGTTGCACCGCTGCCCTACGAGGACGCTTCGTTCGATGCCGTGCTGGCGAAGGACGTCTTCGAACACGTGAAGGACCCGGGCGATCTCGCGAACGAGATCTACCGCGTGACGCGGCCCGCCGGTGTCCTCGTCGCATCCGTCGTGATGGCGCGACCGCACCGCGTGTGGGCGGACTACACGCATCGCCGCGGCTTCACGCGAGCATCCGCACGCCTGCTGCTCGAAGACGCGGGCTTTCGGGTGGAAGCGACCTGGCGCATGGGGCCCGTGCCGCTCTCGTCGCGGCTGCGGTTCGTGGACCGGATCCCGGACCTCTTGCGCGTGCCGCCGTTCGACGCGCTCTGGGGCGCGAGCTGGGAACTGAGGGCGCGCAAATGAAGACGCGCGTGCTGCTGCTGCGCGACGTGCCCGAGCATCGCCTGCTCTCGATGGAGCGTCTCGCCGACGGTATCGAGCAGGGCTTCGATGCGCACGATCGCATCGCGATGCGGCCGATGGCGCTGCACGAGTCGGCGACCGCGAAGCGCGCCGGGCTCGGGACGCTCGACAGCTACGCGACGCGCTATCTGCGCTACCCGCTGCTCGCCGGCGTCCGCCGCGCCGACGTGTATCACATCGTCGATCACGGCTACGGGCACCTCGCGGCGTTGTTGCCGAAAAACCGCGTCGTCGCGTCCTGCCACGACCTGGTGCTCCTGCGCGCCGAAGAGGGCGAAGCCGGTCCTCGCGGGCGCAGATCGACGCTGCTGCGATTTCGCTGGAGCACGTCGTTCCTGCGAAGCGTCGCCCGCGTGATCGTGCCGACGCACGTCACCAGGCGCGACGCAGAGCGGCTGCTCGGCGTCGATCCGGCGCGCATCGCTGTCGTGCCGTATGGCGTCGGCGGCGTCTTCCGCCCGTTCGACGAGGACCGCCGCGCCGCGCTCAAGCGCGAAGTGGCACCGGGCGCTGCGGTCGCGGTACTGCACGTCTCGACCGGCGGGCCGTACAAAAACGTCGAAGGTGTGCTGCGTACCATCGCCGCGCTGCGATCGTCGGGCATGCCTGTCACGCTGATCCGCGCAGGGGCGCCTCTGACCGCCGCGCAACGCTCCCTGACATCGCAACTCGACGTCGCGGACGCGATCGTCGATTGCGGCCCGGTGCCCGACGCGCGCCTTGTCGAGCTGTACAACGCCTGCGACGTGCTGCTCTTTCCTTCGCACCACGAAGGTTACGGATGGCCGCCGCTCGAGGCGATGGCGTGCGGCACGCCGGTCGTCGCATCGGAGTGCCAGACGCTGCTCGAAGTCTGCGACGGCGCGGCGCTCCACGCCCCGGCCGCGGATCCGCACGCACTCGCATGGCAGGTGCGGCGCACGATCGACGATCGCGACCTGCGCGAACGCCTGGGGTGGGCCGGCATCGAGCGGGCGGCGCAATGCTCGTGGCAGCGCACGATCGACGGTTTCGCATCGGCCTACACTGCCGTCGCGGAGCAGCGTGCACGATACATGGTGACCGCATGAGGGTGCTGCACGTCGTGCCATCGCTGTCGATGCGCATCGGCGGACCAGCGATCAGCGTCGTCGAGTACGCGCTTGCCCTCCGCGCGTGCGGAGTGGAATCGACGATCTTCGCGACGGACATGGGCGAGGCGGTGTCATCGACCACGCGGCGGCGCGTCATGCCGGCCGACCTGCCGGACGGCGCCGATCAACTCGATGTGCGGCTCTTCCGCGCGCGCTGGCCGTATCGGCTCGCCTTTTCGCCTGCGCTCGGGCGTGCGTTCGATGCGGCGGTGCCACAGTACGACGCCGTACACATCCACATGCTCTTTACGTACCCGCAGTTCGCTGCGTACCGCGCCGCGCGACGTCATGGCGTGCCGTACGTCGTCTCGCCGCATGGCGCGCTCGATCCGCACCTTCGTGCGAGGAGCCGCGCCGCCAAGGCGCTGACCGATCGCGCATGGCAGCGCGACATGCTGGAGAACGCCGCCGCGCTCCACTTCACGACCCTCGACGAGGCGCTGCTTACCGCGGACCTGCAGTTCGGCGCGCGAGAGGTCATCGTGCCGAACGGCGTGCGGTGGGGCGCGTATCAACGTCTGCCCTCCGGCGGCGAATTTCGACGGCGCTGGCTCGCTGGCCATACCGGGCCCGTCGTGCTCAACCTGGGCCGGCTATCGCACAAAAAGGGCCTCGACACGCTGATCCGCGCCTTCGCTATCGTCCTGCGCGAACAGCCTGATGCCAGGCTCGTGCTCGCCGGGCCCGACGATGAAGGCCTGGCGCCATCACTGCGAGCCCTCGCCCGCGCAGAAGGCATCGACGGGCGCGTCACGTTCACCGGCATGCTGCGGGGCGATGACAAGCTCGGCGCTCTCGTCGCGGCCGACGTCTGGGCACTGCCGTCGCACACGGAGAACTTCGGCATTGCCGTCGTCGAGGCGCTCGCCGCCGGACGGCCCGTTGTCATCTCGCCGCAGGTGAACATCGCGCCGGACGTGCTCGCCGCAGACGCCGGCGTGGTCTGCGAGCGCACGCCGCAGGCATTCGCGTCCGCGATCGGCACGCTGCTGCGCGACCCGTCGCGACGCGCCGCGCTCGGCGATCGGGCGCGCGCGTTCGCGCGCCGCTACGACTGGCCGATGGTCGGCCCGCAGCTCGCGCGCATGTACCGGGACGTCGCCGGCCAGCATCCGTCGCCAATCGAGTCCATCGAGGAGGCGCAGGATGCGGCGTGACCTGCGCTCGCTGCTCGCATGTCCGGCCTGCCACGGTGATCTTTCCGGCTGGCGCGACGATCGCGACGACTGCGAACTGCGCTGCGTCGCCTGCGCCGCGTCCTACCCGGTACGCGACGGCATCCCCATCCTGCTGCCGCCGGACTTCGACGCGACGCACGTCCACGACGAGCTTGACCACGCGCACGACGCGCACAAACGTCGCCAGGCGTCGTACTTCGACCACGATGTCGCGGAAGCATTCGAGATCGCGCGTCCGCACGGCGCCCCGGAGGCCTATCGCTGGATCCTGGAGGAGAAGTTTCGTCGCAGCGTCAGCAGACTGCCTGACCTTCGCGGCGCCACCGTCGTCGATGCGTGCGCGGGCAGCGGCATGGACGCGGAGATGCTCGAACGCGCCGGCGCCGCCGTCATCGCCGTCGATATCGCCGAGGGCTGCGCCCGACGAGCGCGCGAACGTGCGAAGCGCCGCAGCCTCGACTACCTGGTCGTCGTCGGGGACGTCGAGCGGCTGCCGATGAAGGCGCGCGCGGTCGATGTCGCGTACGTCCACGACGGGCTGCACCACCTAGACGATCCGCTGTCCGGCGTCCGCGAGCTGGCACGCGTCGCGCGGCGCGGCGTCAGCATCAACGAGCCGGCCGACGCACTGGCAACTCGCATCGGCGTGCGCGTGGGCCTCGCCATCGCCTACGAAGGCGCCGGCAATCGCGTGGCTCGCTTGCGGGCGGCGGACGTCGAGCGCGAATTGCGTGCGCATGGCTTCGATGCCGAGAGTGCGCGATACCTGGCGTATTACAGGCACGAGCCGGGCGCCTTCATGCGCGCGGCGTCGCTGCCCGTCGCGATGACGGCGTATCGCACGGCTGTGCGCGGCGCGAATGCCGCCGTCGGGCGCTGGGGCAACAAGTTGCAGGTGACGGCGCTGCGCCGCGCGGCGTAGCTACCGCGTGCGCAGGTCCGGGTAGTCTTCCGGCGCCACGTTCTTCACGATGATGCCCTGGTCTTCGAGCCAACGGTCGTACGCGGCGATGCGCGTCGGCGGCAGCGGCGAGAACTCGAGCCGCACGCGCGTGCCGCCGTCGAAGGGCAACAGGCTGACGTCCGCAACGACATCGCCGTCGGTGCCTGCGGCGTCGCGCGCGCTGCGGAGCACGATCGTGTCGTCGTCCGTTTCCGATGTGTGCGTGATCGACCACGGCCCATCCGCGAGACGGTGCTTCATGATCCCCGCCACTTCGCTCGTGCGCAGCGGCGTGCTCCATTCGATGCGATAGGGCAGCATCGTGCCGGGCCCGGCGTCGCGCAGTTCGGCGCCGGGCGGCAGCGGAAAGTCCGCCGGCAGCGCGTCGACGACCGCCTGGCGCGAGAAGTACGGCCCCGGCTCGAACGGTGCATTGCTGCTGACGTACGCCGCACCCAGGTAGCCGATCGCCGCCGCGCACGCGATCGCGCTCGCGTGCGCCGCGAGCGCTGGCGCGCGCACCGACGCGAGCGCGCGCAGACGCTCGACGAGTGACGGCGGTCGCTCTGTTGCGGCCTCGGCGTTGGCGTGCTGCCTGCGGCCGGCGATCGCCAACACGAAGAGCGTCAGCAGCGCGACGGGCTGGATCCAGTACAGTCCGCGCGTGTCGGCGGTGGCGAAGCGGTCCGGACCGGGGAAGGGCGTCGCGGCCTGCGACGCCACGGCCGCAAGCGCCAACGACGCCAGGATCGCCGGCGTCAGCCAGCGCGGCTTCAGGTCCGACCGCACGAGCAGCGCCGCCGCCACGGCGATCATGCTCCAGTTGTAGAACGTCGAGTACGGCGCCAGCAGCAGCATGCCGAGCGCAGCCGCGACGCGCGCCACGGCCGGCGTGCAGCGCCACCACGCGAGGATCATCGCGCCGGCGCTCAGCGCCAGCAGGTCGGCGACCAGCAGCGGATTCGGTTCGATCCCCGCGCTGACCAGGAATCCGCGCCACGAGTACTGCCACGATTCCTGTACGGGCAGCAGCAACTCGCTCTGGCCCACGGCGACATCCTCGATCACGTACGCGACGCGATCCGCATAGTAGCCGCCGGCATCGGCGATGCTAACGCCCGCCGCGACGACGCCGGCCACTGACATCAAGCCGAACACGCCGGCGAGCGCACCGAGCCCACGCCAGTTGCGCGTGAACAGCAGGTAGAGCACCGGCACCGGCAGGTATTGCGGCTTCAGCGCCAGCATGGCGAACAGCAGGCCCGCCAGCCACGGCCGCTTGCTCGCGAGCAAGAAGCCGCCGAGCGACGCGAAGGCGAGGATCTCGGTGAAGTGGCCGACGCGCAGCGCCCAGTGCGTCTGCGGCAGCGCGAGCACGCCGAGCGCCATCGCGAGCTTCGCGTGCGGCGCTTCGACCGCGCGCTGGGCGACGTATGCGACGCCCAACAGCGCCGCGACGTTGATCGCGAAGTATACCTGGAACGCGTGCGTCAGTGACAAGCGCGTCAGCGGATGCAGCAGCGCGCCGAGCGCCGGGTTGTACGTGCCGCTCAGCGAAAGCGACTGCGACGCCTCGTAGAAGTGCTTGAAATCGCCGTGGCCGTAGTGCGCGGGGTCGCGCCAGACGTCGAGCGTCAGTGGCAGCAGGGCGGCGATCGCCAGCGCCTCGACGCCGATCGCGGCAACAATCAGCAGGTGCGGCAACGCGGAGATCACGCGTTCGACGTGTGCGCTAATCGTCGACCGGAGCGGGGCAGTTGTGACGATGGCCATCGTGCCTCGGAGACGGCCGCATCCTGCGGCCGTAGGTTCACATCCGGTATCGGGCGCGGCGGTGTTGGGAGGCATCGGGGGAATCCGTATCCGTTCGGGAACGGCAGTCGATTGAGGATATATACGGAATTTTGTTCTGAACCCTCTTGACAGGGGCGGACATGCGTTCTACAGTACGCATGTTCGGAATCAGGAAGGGACGCCGCATGTTCGCCATCGCTCTCACGCTCGTCGTTCTCGTGTCCACCGTCGTGCTGCTGTACCAGTACTGGTCCGGCGCGTTGCTGGTCGATGACGGCGCAGCCGCGGACACCGCCGCTGCTCCCGACATCATGGTTCCCCAACCCTCTCTTCACATCGACCACGCTGCCTGACCAGGCTGCTCGTCGCCGGACGCCGGGGAGATCCCCCGGACTATCCCCTCCATCCCCGGCGTTCGGCGCGCAGATCATGGACGGCCGTTCCCACGTCCTGCCGGGAGCGGCCGTTCGCCATTTTTCGTCCGACCGCCAGGCGGACCCGCGTGACCACGCTTCATCCGCAGCGATCAACGGCGTAGCTACAATGGCTGCATGAAGATCCTCGCCATCGACATGGGCACCGGCACGCAGGACATCCTGCTCTTCGACTCCGACG
>JBBDXD010000014.1:0-42010 GCA_040902535.1 Dehalococcoidia bacterium
GAGATGTTCGTCGGCGTCGGCGCCAGCCGCGTGCGCGACCTCTTCGACCAGGCCAAGCGCAACGCGCCATGCATCGTCTTCGTCGACGAAATCGATGCCGTTGGCCGCCAGCGTGGCGCCGGTCTTGGCGGCTCTCACGATGAGCGCGAGCAGACGCTGAACCAGATCCTCGTCGAAATGGACGGCTTCGACACCAACACCAACGTGATCGTCGTCGCGGCGACGAACCGTCCCGACATCCTCGACCCGGCGCTGCTGCGCCCCGGCCGTTTCGACCGGCAGGTCATTCTCGATCGCCCCGACAGCCGCGGACGGCAGATGATCCTGGACGTTCATGCGAAGGGTAAGCCGTTCGAGAAGGACGTCGATCTGCACGTGCTGGCGAAGCAGACGCCCGGATTCTCCGGCGCCGACCTCGCGAATCTCGTCAACGAGGCGGCCATTCTGGCAGCGCGCCGGAACAAAAAGAAGATCACGATGGGCGAGTTCAACGAGGCCGTCGACCGCGTGATCGCCGGTCCGGAGCGCAAGAGCCGCGTCATCACGCCGCGCGAGAAGGAGATCATCGCGTACCACGAGGGCGGGCACGCGCTCGTGGGTCACCTCCTCGAGCACGCGGATCCGCCCTACAAGGTAAGCATTGTCTCGCGCGGGATGGCAGGCGGTTTCACACGCTATCTGCCAGAAGAAGACCGTCACCTCATGTCGCGTTCGAACTTCAAGGACGTGCTCGCGTCCAGCCTCGGCGGGCTCGTGGCAGAGGAGTTGATCCTCAAAGGCGAGTCGACGACAGGCCCCTCCGACGACCTGAACAAGGCGACGACGATTGCCCGGAACATGGTCACGCAGTGGGGCATGAGCGAGCGCCTGGGGCCGCGAACGTTCGGCAACAAGCAGGAGTTGGTGTTCCTCGGCCGTGAGATTGGCGAGCAACGCAACTACAGCGAAAAGGTGGCCGAAGAGATCGACGAGGAGGTGCGCCGCCTCATCGATCACGCATATCAGACAGCACGCACACTGCTCGTCGAGAACCGCGAGCGGCTCGACCGGCTGGTGAAGATCTTGCTGGAGGTCGAGACGATCGAGGGCGACGACCTCAAGCGCGTGCTGGACGGTCTCGACAGCGACGAGCCGGCGGCGCCTGACGCGCCGGCCATGCCGGCCGAAGAGCCCGAAGAGAAGGCGGAGCCCGAGACATCGCCGGGACCGCAACCCAAGCTCGGTCCGCCGGGGCTCGCGTGGGGCAGTCAGTCCAACATCAAGCTCGACGCGGACGGCGACTAACGTCCACAAACGCGATCCTGAGTTGTCAGAAGGCTCCCCATGGGAGCCTTCTTGCTTTGTGAGCGTTGGCGGCAGCGGTCAGTTGAGCTGGTTGACGAGCTGGAACGCCGGCGGGGCCGTGCGTTGAATAACCAGATAGGAGCCCGTCGGCGGCTTCACCTCCAGCGAGAACGAAGCATTGGGCCCGACTACCAACCCCTCGGCCGCAAGGTCGATCGTGATGCGTATAAGTTCGCCGGGTTCCAGCAGCGTATCGGCGTCGCCACGAAGCGCGGCGGCGGTGAAATTCACGTCGGGGACAAGGTTGTCCGAGTCGAAGTATGTGATCACGGTGCTGTTGCTTACCGCGGTGGGATCGAGATTCACGGTGTCGCCGCCCGCGGCAAGCGTGAGGTCGAACTCGATCGTGTCAATCTGCGTCAGCCCCGCGTTCGCGTTCGCGACGAGACCGCTGGAGAGCGTCATGGTGCTGCGCGTTTTCGCCAGGCCGGCGTACACCGCCTCCTTGCCGCGCTCCGAGCTGAAAAGCCCCGTGCTGAGCACGACGAACGCAAACACGGCGGCGACGACGACGAACGCGATGAGGATGATCGCCGTTTCGAGGCCGGTGACGCCGTGTTCCTCCTGGAATCGCTTCCAGGCGCTGCGCACGCTGCTCAGGCGACGCGCCGTCGCTTCGATGAATCGCACTGGAGCCACCTCCCGTCCCCGGCGCCTCGTTCCGGCGGGCGTCCCCCGGGGTCAACCTTCGTGGAACCACTAGGTGGAGTCCCTAGGGATGTTTCGGCCAGCCCATCGCGCGGCTTTAGGAGAGCGTGCATAAATTTTGCCGCCACGGCTGCCCGGCCAGCGCAGATTCGCCTCGTTTGACAGATTCAAGATTTCGTCGATAGAATGACCTCCGAGCCTGCCGCCGCGGCAGGTGTTCCCTTGTCTGCAGGTGTTCCCTTGTCTGGAGGAAGCCGTGTACGCCGTCGTACGGACCGGTGGGAAGCAGTACCGCGTCGAAGAAGGCCGCGCCGTGAAGGTGGACCGCCTTCCCGGAGAGCCGGGCGACACCGTGGAACTCGGCGACGTGCTGCTCATGGGCGAGGGTGAGGCGATCACCATCGGCGCGCCGACGGTCGAGGGCGCGCGCGTGCTGGGCACGATCGCCGAGCAGGGACGCGACGCCAAGATCGTGGTCTTCCGCTACAAATCCAAGACGCGCTCCCGCAAGAAGACCGGCCACCGCCAGCACTTCACGAAGATCGTGGTCGATGACATCCTGGCCGCGGGCCAGCAGGCGAAGCCGAAGCCGGTCGCCACGGCGCCTGAAGAGGAACCCGCTGCGGAAGCTCCGAAGAAGCGGGGACGTCGCAAGGCGGTCGCCGAGCAGAACATCGAAGTCGAAGAGCGCGTCGCGGGGCTCGCAGATCCAAGCGCCGAGGCAGCCGAGACTCCCGATGCCGAGTCTGCGGAGGCTGCCCCCGAAGCCGCGGCCGACGAGGCGCCGGCTGAAAACGTCGAGGCGCCGGCGGAAAAGCCAAAGCGTCCACGCAAGAAGACGACGGAGTAACCAGGCATGGCACATAAAAAAGGCGTCGGCAGTTCGCGGAACGGGCGCGACAGCAACTCGAAACGCCTGGGCGTCAAGCGCTCTGACGGCATGATCGTGCGTCCCGGGACGATCATTTTGCGGCAGCGCGGCACGCGGTTTCACGCCGGCGTGAACGTCGGGGTCGGCCGCGACCACACGCTCTACGCCCTCGAGGACGGACTCGTGAAGTTCGAGCCGTACGCGAAGGGCCGCCGCAAGCAGGTCAGCATTTACCCGGCGACATCGGATGCAAGCTAGATAGCAGAGGAACGAGAACAGACGACATGAAAGCCAAGATTCACCCCGAATACACGGAATCGACGGTCCACTGCGCATGCGGTAACCGCTGGCAGACGCGCTCGACGAAGCCCGACCTGCACGTCGAGATCTGCAGTAATTGTCATCCGTTCTTCACGGGGCAACAGCGCATCGTCGACACGGCGGGACGCGTCGAGCGTTTTGCGAAGCGTCTCGAGAAGTCCCAGGCGGCGAAGGCGAAGCGCAGCAAGTAATCTTCTCGACCGAAAGGCGTACGAAGGGCGGTGCTTGTGCACCGCCCTTCGCTTCTCCGCATCGTGCGTGGTATCACACTGCGGATGCACGATCTGTACATCCGCAACGCGCGCATCCCGGTTGGCGACGGAGCGTACGCCGATGCGGCGCTGATCCGCGACGGTCGATTTGCTTTCGTCGGCGCCGAGATCGACGCGAACGTCGCTGCGGACACGCAGACGTTCGACGCGCGCGGCCGCCTGCTCCTGCCGGGGTTCGTGGATGGACACGCGCATCTGCTGGGCACCGGCTTCGCGATGCGAAACGTCGATCTGAAGGAAACGTCGAGCGCTGAAGAGGCGGCGCAACGCGTGGCCGCACGAGCGAGTCTCGGCAAACCCGGTGCGTGGATCCGTGGCGCCGGTTGGGACCAGAACGACTGGCCCCGCGCGCGCTTTCCACATCGAAACGTGCTCGACAGGCTGATACCTGATCACCCGGTCGCGTTGAACCACACGTCTGGACACTGCATATGGGTGAATAGCGCCGCACTGGGCGCTGCGGGCGTGACGCGCGAGCACGAAGCGCCGTTCGGCGGCGCCATCGATCGCGACGAAGCCGGGGAGCTTACTGGCATCCTCCGCGACACCGCGTCCAAGCTGATCACTGATGCAATACCGTCGCCGTCAGCAGCGGAGCGCGACGCCGCGATGTCCGAAGCGATCGCACACGCACATGCGCTCGGCGTCACGGGCGTCCACGCGATGAACGTGGGCCGCGGCGAATACCAGGCTGTGCTGGCGCTCCGTGACTCAGAGCGGCTGCGACTCCGCATTCGTGCGTTCATGACCGCTGATCGCCTCGACGAGTGGTTGGAGCGCAATCTGGCTACGGGCGACGGTGACGACATGATGCGCATCGGCGGCGTCAAGTTCTTCGCAGATGGCGCACTGGGATCGATGACGGCATGGATGCTGGAACCCTACGAAGACGTACCGGACGCCGGGTTCCCGCTGCAGCCCGTCGAGGAACTCGAGATGAAGGTACGCGCGTGCCTCGAGCACGGGCTGGCACCGGCGGTCCATGCGATCGGTGACCGCGCGAACCGCGAAGTGCTCGACCTGTACGAGCGGCTACGGGATGTCGCACCAACGCTTCCGCGGCGGATCGAACACGCCCAGTTGCTCACGCGCCACGAGATCCCCCGATTCGGCGCGCTGGGGGTGACTGCGTCCGTGCAGCCGATCCATGCGACGCAAGACATGCAAAAGGTGGACAGATCGTGGGGCGCACGTGGCGACGGCGCCTACGCGTTTGCGTCATTACTCAACGCAGCCGCGACGCTGGCCTTCGGATCGGATACGCCCGTTGAGACCATGGATCCGATCGCCGGCCTCCACGCAGCCGTAACGCGACAGCGGCGAGACGGCGAGCCATCAGATGGGTGGCATCCGGAAGAGCGCATCTCGCTCGACGCGGCGATCCGAGCCTATACCGCGGGATGCGCACATGCCGTAGCTGAGGAAGACGTTTCGGGCAGGATCGCGGAGGGTTACTTCGCAGATTGCGTCGTTTTATCCGACGACCTGCTATCGGTCGACGACCCCGCACGCCTTCTCGACGCCCGCGTCGACGCTACGATCGTCGGCGGCGAGATCGTGTACGAACGCAACTAATCGGATCGCGCGGCCGCTGCGATTACAGCGAGAACTGCTTCTTGCCCTCGTAGACGTCCATCGCCTCATCGACACTGAGGCCGCCGTAGGTGACGGCCGCGATCGCGTTCGTCATTCGCACGGCTTCCTTCAGCGACTTCTGGTGAATGTTACGCCCGGTCGCACTGCCTGCCGCTCCGGCGATGAAAATCTGATCGTGCAGCGTCTGCAGGAACTTACGCACGTCGGTACTGGAACCGCCGGCCGTGATCACGCGGGTGCGCCCGGCCGCCTTCACGGCTTCCTTGAACGCCTCGGCGGCGGCGCCCTCCTTGGGCTTGGGATAGTTCACCTTCACGAAATCGGCACCCAGCGTCGCCCCGAGCCCCGTCGCGCCGGCGATCAGGTGCGGATCTTGCTCCTCGGGCACGGCTTCGCCGCGCGGGTAGATCCAGAGGACGGCGACCATGCCGCGGCGGTGCGCGTGCATGCACGCCTGCGCGGCTTCGCGCATCTGATCGTGCTCGTACTCACTGCCGAGATACACGGTGTAGCCAACGCCGACGACATTGAGGCCGGCATCGCGGAGCGTGAGTGCATCGTCCACGCTGACCCACGCCAGGCTCTGCGGATCGCGCTGCTTCGTCTTGATCAAATGCGACTTGGAGTTGAGCTTGACCAGGTACGGCAGCGTGGGATAGTCGCGCCCGTAGCGCGCGATCAGCCCGAACTGCGTGGCGAAGCAACCGATCACGCCTTCAGAAGCGATGCGGAACAAGTGCTCCGGATCGGCATCGTCCATGTGGATCGGCTCACCGCTGCTGAGCGCGCCGTAGAAGTCGTCGTTGAGGTGCTCGACTTTTTGGTCGCCGGCAAACAGCATCAGCCTGCCGGTGCCCTTCGTGATGGTCTGGATGTTCTGCTCATACAGGTCCGCGTGCTCCGACGGGACGTCCGCCGGGACATCGACCTTGGTCAAGAGCGTCGTCATTCGGTCCTCCATCGATCGCGGTGGCTTGCCTGCTCCCATGATCGCGTGCCGGCGTGACAGCTTCAAGGCTCGGCACCTTGACAGGAGGTAACAGCGGCGTTCATGAGCCGCTGCTAGCCGCACCCGAACGCAGCGGATAGGCTCCGATGATGGCAGGAGTCAGGCGCCCCGGGACGCGCTTCGGCGGGCAGGCGGTCATCGAAGGCGTCATGATGCGCGCGCCGACGCACATGGCCGTCGCCGTCCGCGCGCCGGACGGTCGCATCGTAACGATGTCGCGGCGATTCGAGCGGGCGGCGACTGGCCGCGTCCGCGACATACCGTTGCTGCGAGGCATCGTCACGCTGTACGAGACGTTGACCCTCGGCGTTCACGCGCTCACCTGGTCCTCGCTCGTCGCCGCCGGCAAGGAAGACGAGCGCATCAACGATGCCCAGGTGGCGTCCACCGTCGCGTTCATGGTCACCATGGTCACCGCCGTTTTCTTCATTGCGCCCGTGCTGTTGACCGCCTGGACCAGCGGGATCCTGGGGAGTGAGTACGCAGAAGTGCTGTTCGAGGGCGTCCTGCGCGTCGTCATGCTGCTCGCGTACATCGCGTTGCTCGGCCGCTCACCGCAGATTGCCCGTGTGTTCGCCTATCACGCTGCGGAACACCGGACGATCCACGCGTACGAGCACGACCTGCCGCTCACGATCGAGAACGTACGCCGGTTTCCGAACGCACACGCACGTTGCGGCACGGCGTTCCTGCTCACCGTCGTAGTGCTCGCGATGATCCTGTTTCTGTTCCTGGGCGCCCCGCCGTTGTGGCTGCGGCTGCTCTCACGTATCGCGCTGGTGCCCGTCGTCGCCGCGCTGGCGTATGAAGTGCTGCGGCTCGGCCAGCGGTTCGAGCGCACGCCGGTGCTCGGGCTGATTTATCGCCCGAACCTGTGGCTGCAATCATTTACGACGCGCGACCCGGACGACGCGCAAATCGAAGTAGCGATTCAGGCGCTCGACGTCGCGATCGCAAACGAGGTGCAGCCGGAGGCCGCGGAACAGCCGTTGACCTAGGCGGTCGCCGATCCTTCGACCTCGTTGAAGAAGCAGGACTTCGCGCCGGTGTGACAGACGGCGTTACCGAGCATTTTGACGCGAACCAGGAGCGAATTGTTCTCGCAGTCCGCCTTGATTGAGCGGACCTCGAGGTAATCGCCGCTCGTCGCGCCCTTGTGCCACACCTCGTTGCGGCTACGGCTCCAGAACACCACCTGGCCGATCTCCTTCGACGTTCGCAGGGTGTCGGCGTTCATGTAGCCAAGCATGAGCACGGCGTCCGTGTCGTCGTCCTGGATGATGGCCGGAATCAGGCCCTGGTCGTTGTAGTTAAGCAACTGCGTGTTTCCTCAGCGCTACGGCCCGCACGGGCCCGATGGACGATTCGTTCGCAGAAGGCGCCGGCACAGCACTACAGCCGCACCGGCAGGCCATGCGCCTGCATGTAGCGCTTCGTCTCGCCAATGGAATACTCGCCGAAATGGAAAATGCTCGCGGCCAGCACCGCGTCCGCGCGGCCGTGGACAATGACGTCGACGAAGTGTTGCGGGTGGCCAGCGCCGCCACTGGCGATCACCGGCACATCGACAGCCTCCCCTATCGTCCGCGTCAGCGCGATGTCGTAGCCACTCTTGTGACCGTCGGTGTCCATGCTCGTCAGCAGGATCTCGCCGGCGCCCAATTCGACCACGCTCTTCGCCCATGCGACGGCGTCGAGGCCTGTTGCCCGCCGGCCACCGTGCGTGTACACCTCCCAGCGCCCCTCCCCCATCGCCTTTGCGTCGATCGCCACCACGATGCACTGCGAGCCGAAACGATCCGCGCTCTTGCCGACGAGCTTCGGATCCGCGACGGCGGCGCTGTTCAGCGACACCTTGTCGGCGCCAAGCTCGAGCAGGACGCGCACGTCCTGATCGCTGCGGACGCCGCCGCCGACCGTGAACGGGATGAATACCTCACCGGCGGTGCGCTCGACCATGTCATACACCGTGGTACGATCGTCGCTGGACGCCGTTATGTCGAGGAAGACGAGTTCGTCGGCCCCCTGCTCGTCGTAGATCTTCGCCAGCTCGACCGGATCCCCAGCATCGCGCAGTTCGACGAACGAAATGCCCTTGACGACGCGTCCATCGGCAACGTCGAAACACGGGATCACGCGCTTGGTCAACATGGTGTTCGAATGGTAGCAAACGTCCTCGCGCCTGAGTCGGGCTATCGCCTGCGCCCGACGGCCAGCAGGTTGACGCGCAGGTGTTTCAGGGCGTCGAAGCGGTTGACGAGTCGCTCAAAGCCGACGCCCAGGGCGTAGGTCGGCGTGCTGAATGCCAGGTACTCCGGTTCCGTCTCGAACTGGAAGAGATGCTCGATCTCCAATCCAGAACGCTCATACAGCCCACGCAGCCGTCCGGCGGTGTTGGCGCGGTAGACCGTCGGGAAGATATCGTCGACGTCGACCCCGCGCGATCGGTTGAAGCGAAGATGGAACCTATGCGGCAGCAGCGCCGCGCTCATCGTCACGTAATGCCACCGGTTCGGCGTGAGGACGAGCAGGCGGCCCCCAGGCTTAAGGACGCGAGCCAGCTCGCTGAACACTGCGTCGGGCCGGGTCAGGTGCTCGGCCACATGACTCGAGACGGCGATATCGAACGTCGCGTCGCGAAACGGGAGCCGCGCGAGGTCAGCGCGCGCGGCCGCATCGACGTTGCGGTTTCCCCGCGGTTCGGAGGTGAGGTCGACGCCCACGATGAGCTTCGGGCGACAGGCATCCGCGAACGCGTACTGAAATACGCGTCCACTGCCGCAGCCGGCGTCGAGCATCACGTCGCCCTTGCGGACGTGATCGTGCACCACGTCGGAAAAGCGGTCATACATGCCGCGAAAGTCAGCCGGATAGAAGCGCTCGCGCAGGGCTTGTTTCTGCCAGCGAAGACGTGACATGTGCTAGGGCCAGACGTAGACGATCGACACGGCGACAGTCATGACCGCCATGGCGGCGAGCGCGAGGAGCATGCGGGCGGGCAGGTGATGGGCGCTGCGCCGTTCGAGGATCAATGCGCCGGCCGGCCGCGTGACCGGCCGCCGAAGCGGCGCCTTGCCCCGAGACGAGCGCAGGGAGCGGCCGAGCAGGGTCGCGTCGCCGAGATCGCGAACCGCTTGCCCGATCGCGGCATCTCCGTCGACGCCGTCAAGTTGCAGCTCGCGCACCTGGTCGCGTATGTGGCCGCGCAGTTCGTCGCGTGCGGCCTGCTGCTCCGCGAACGAGCCGCCCATTGCCCACGAAACTTCGTTGAGATAGCCGTCGATGGGGTTCATCCGCTCTTTGACGTTCGATCTGGTTCAAGCACGAGCGACATCGCGCGCGAGAAGGCGTCCCACTCGCTGCGCTTTGCCTTGAGCTCGGCACGACCCCTGGCTGTGATCACGTAGCGCTTGCGGCTCGGCGTACCCGTCGACTGCTCCCACTCGCCGTCGATCAGACCGCGATCCTCCATCCGATGCAGGATCGGGTAGAGCACGCCCTGGCCCAGCTCCAGCGCGTCGCCGCTGCGACTCCGCATCTCCTTCGCGATCTGGTAGCCGTGCAGCGGCCCCTCATCCAGAATCGCGAGGACGACGGTGGCGGTATTGCCCTTGAGCAGTTCCCGGTCAAAGCGCATGGCAGCACCAGTATGAAGGGACGGAGGCGCAGGCGACAATCATACGGCGGGCCACCGCACTGCCCGCATCGGGTTGGTCGGCGTACCTTCGCGGATCCTGGCCGCATCGATGATAACGTCGCCGAACGGCGTCACTCGCAGCGCGATCGTATCGAGCGAGCGTGGCGGCGGTCCGAAGACGCGGACGCCGGCCTTCGTGAATACGCCGCCACGGCACGGACAGACGAGCCACTCGGAGCCGGGTTGACTGCCGAGGTGGTAGTCATCTCGCCATCGCGCATCGCAATGGAGATGCGTACAGCGTGCGTTGACGGCCAGCAGGCCACCGGGCGCCGCGCCCGCGTGATCGGCTGCGTAGCCTTCTCCGGGCGTCAGGTTCACAAGCAAGACGCGCCCTTCGACGCGTAGCGGAGGCGACCCTGGCGACGGCACATGGTCGCGCGGGACTACGACCTCGTTCCCGCGATTTGTCGCGCGAGGATAGGTGATTGCCACTACTGCCGCGCCGCCGGCGGCGCCCAGAGCGGCGATCGAGCCGGCGAGCGCGATCTTCGCGAAGCGCCTGCGGTCCACCGGCCCGATCATGTTTGGGCCGTCGATCGATACGGCACGGCGCGCGCCGGATTGTCGGTGCCGCCCTCGGTGATGCTTCCCGTCTGCACGATGATGTCACCGCTATCACTCACCTCGATCGCCATCGTATCCATGGAACGAGGTGCGGGGCCGAAGACGCGTACGCCGGCCCGGGTGTAGGTCGAGCCATGGCATGGGCAGAGAAAGACGCCTCGCAGGTCCTTGTAGCGGGCATCGCTCTTCCACGGGATCGTGCAACCGAGGTGCGGGCACTTCTTGTAGAGCGCGACGAGTCCGCCGGGCGACCGCGCCTCATCGCCGGGCATGGCGCCTTCTCCGGACTCGAGGTTCACGAGCACGAACCGGCCTTCCGCAAAGGATCGCGGCGCGTCGCCGGGTCCGGGAATCCGGCTCGCCAGCACGCTGATCGGCCCGCCGAATCCGGTGACGTTCCGCGGGTACAGCGAGTTGAGCACTGAGCCGACGCCTGCCACAACGAGCGTGCCGATCCCCGCCCAGAACGTGGCGATCAGTGCGCGGCGTCGGCTCAGGCGTCCCGAGGCGACGTCGGCGGCGGGCGGGACCGAGACGGCAGGGGTGATCTTCGCGTCGGCGGTGATGATGTCGGGCATGCTGCCCTCCTCTACTTAGATGGTATTACTATCTAGTGAGGGGCGCAAGGCCGCGGGTGCTTCGTGGGGGCGCGTGGAACGCATCGTTTTCACTCGCATCGGGCGCTGATATACTGCGGGCGTTCTGAGAACGAGAGTCCGGACGCTGGGGCCAAGGAAGGCCTCAAATTTATGTCTGGAAGATTGGAGAACCGATGACCACCGCAGCTGCCGCACCCCCACCCGTCTCCATGAAGGCGCTCCTCGAAGCCGGTGTGCATTTCGGGCACCAGACGCATCGCTGGAATCCGCGCATGAAGCCGTTCATCTACACCGAGCGCAACGGCATCCACATCATCGATCTGGCGCAGACAGTCCCGTTGCTCAAGCGCGCGATGGACTTCGTCCGTGGCGTCAGCGCGCGGGGCGATGCCATCCTCTTCGTGGGCACGAAGAAGCAAGCGCAGGACGCGATTGAGACGGAGGCGACGCGTGCCGGCCAGCCGTTCGTCACGAACCGCTGGCTCGGCGGCACCCTCACCAACTTCCAGACCATCGAGAGCCGCATAGACCATCTGATCCGGCTAGAGGATCGCCGCGACCGGGGCGAACTCGCGGTGCTCACGAAGAAGGAGGCCGGCAAGATCCTCGAAGAGGTCGAACGGATGAACCGCTACTTCGGCGGCATCAAGAACATGAAGCGCCTTCCCGGCGCATTGTTTATCATCGACCCGCCGATGGAACGCATCGCCGTCACCGAAGCACTCCGCATCGGCATCCCGATCATTGCCATGTGCGATACGAACTGCAATCCGGACGAGATCGATCACCCGATCCCATCGAACGATGATGCGATTCGCGCAGTGAAGCTGATCGCAAGCCGCATCGCCGATGCCGCGATCGAGGGACGCTCGTTGGGCCAGACGTACGCGGCAGAGGTCGACGCGGGCGAGGTCGACATGGAAGCGATTGCGGCGGGCACCTATTCGGCTTCGCCGGACGACCCGGAGCCCCGGACCACTGCGGAAGAGGCGCCACCAGCGCCCCAGGCCTGACCGAAGGAAGGACACCACGTGGCGGCAACTGCTGAAGACGTAAGACGGCTGCGTGAACTCACAAACGCAGGCGTGATGGACTGCAAGCGCGCCCTCGATGAGGCCGCCGGCAATATCGATCGCGCGGTCGAGATCCTCAAGGAGCGCGGCGCCGCATCGGCCGCGAAACGATCGAGTAGAGAGACATCGCAGGGGCTCGTCGACTCGTACATTCACGCAGGAGGCCGCATCGGCGTACTCGTCGAAGTGAATTGCGAGACCGACTTTGTGGCCCGCACGGACACCTTCAAGCAGCTCGTACACGACATCGCGATGCAGATCGCCGGTATCCCGACCACGCTTGCGATCAGGGAAGAGGAACTGCCCGACGATGCCGAGGGGTCGCCGGAAGAGACGGTGCTTCTCAAGCAGCCGTTCATCCGCAACGGCTCCCAGACCATCGCGCAGCTAGTGCAGGGAGCGATCGCACAGACGGGCGAGAACATCCGGATCAGGCGTTTCGCGCGCTTCGAGCTCGGCCAGTAGGCGCCGGGCGATGGGCGACGGCCCCTACAAGCGCATACTGCTGAAAGTCAGCGGCGAAGCCCTCATGGGGCCGGCTGCGTACGGCATCGATCCGGCGACTGTTCGTGCCATAGCGACCCAGATCAACCGCGTCAACGAACTGGGCGTCGAGACTGCCGTCGTCGTCGGAGGCGGCAACATCTGGCGGGGCGCGCAGGTCAGCGAGACCGGCATGGACCGCGCAACCGCGGACTACGCCGGCATGCTCGCAACCGTCATGAACGCACTCGCGCTGCAGGACGCCATCGAGCAGGTGGGCGGGAGCGTACGGACGCAGACGGCCATTCCGATCCAGCAGGTCGCGGAGCCCTACATTCGACGGCGCGCGATCAGGCACCTCGAAAAGCACCGGGTCGTGATCTTTGCAGCCGGCACCGGCAACCCGTTTATGACCACCGACACCGCGGCCGCCCTTCGCGCGATCGAAATCGACGCGGAGGTGCTGCTGATCGCCAAGAACCGCGTCGACGGCGTGTACGATGCCGACCCACGCAAGAATGCCGGTGCGCGGCGGTTTGCGACGCTGTCGTATATGGACGCGCTCAGCCGCCGGCTCGAAGTCATGGACAGCACGGCACTGTCGTTGTGCATGGAAAACGAGTTACCGATCGTCGTCTTTGACGTCGGATCGGCCGAGGGCATTGTCCGTGCCGTGCAGGGTGAGGGCATCGGCACGCAGGTAGGAGCGACGGAGACGGCGCTGGCGCCTGCATGACGGGTAGAACGGGCTGAGGCGGCGGAGGCGTGATGTACCATGGAGCCGGTCGGAGGAAGCTGAGCGATGATCGACGACGCGCTCCGTGATGCGGAGCACCGGATGCAGAGCGCCATCGCTGCGCTGGACCGCGAACTGGACACAGTGCGCACCGGCCGTGCACGGCCGGCGTTGGTCGAGTCGCTGAAAGTCGACTACTACGGTGCGCCGACGCCGTTGAACCAGGTAGCGACGATTAATGCGCCTGAGCCCCGGATGATCACGATCCAGCCCTGGGATAAGACGCAGCTCGGCACTATCGAGAAGGCGATCCAGAAGTCAGATCTCGGTTTGAATCCGACGAACGACGGCAACATCATCCGCCTCGTCATTCCCGCGCTGACGGAAGACCGTCGCAAAGATCTGGTGAAGGTCGTACACAAGAAGACCGAAGATGGACGCGTAGCCGTGCGCAACGTGCGGCGTGACGCGCTGGAGGAGCTGCGTAAGCTCCAACACGACAAGCAGGTCTCCGACGACGAAGAGCGGCGCGCGCAGGAGCGGCTCCAGAAGTTGACGGACAAGTACGTCGCCGAGATCGAAAGACACGGCCAAACGAAGGAACAGGAACTCCTGGAAGTCTAGGGTTGCCGACGGGCGCCGAACGGGTCTTTGATGCGCATCAACGGGAAACGGAATGCAAAGGGCGCGACCGCTGAGCGCGAAGCGGAAGCGGCGCCCCTGCATGAGCCTACGCGCCACCCGGCACCGCCGCGTCATGTTGCGATCATCATGGACGGCAACGGGCGCTGGGCGGCGGCGCGGGGGCTCTCCCGCAACGCGGGCCATCGTGCCGGCACAGAGAATATACGGCGCATCATCCAGGCATTCGGCGAGCGCGGGGTCGAGGTGCTGACGCTCTACGCGTTCTCGACCGAGAACTGGAGCCGGCCCCGCCGCGAGGTAAACGCGCTGATCCGGCTCATCCCGCGCGTCGTAAGCCGTGAAGTGAAGGAACTGCACAAGCGCGGCGTGAAGCTCGTGCACATCGGCAGCCTCGAACCACTCTCGGCGGACCTGCGCGCAAAGGTCGAGGATGCGATTGCGCTCACCAAGGACAATAGCCGGATGACGGTAGCGCTGGCATTCAATTACGGCGGCCGCGCGGAGATCGTCGAGGCGGCGCGGCGGCTCGTGGCGTCCGGCGTGGCGCCGGAGGAGATCGATGAGGAGGTGTTTGCATCGCACCTCTTCACTGCGGGCCTTCCGGAGCCGGACTTGATCGTCCGTACCGGCGGCGAGGCGCGCATCTCCAACTTCCTGCTCTGGCAAGCGGCTTACGCAGAGTTCTACGCGACGGAGACGTACTGGCCCGACTTCGACGAAGTCGATATCGACCGCGCCCTCGACGCGTACACGCGCCGGGAACGGCGCTTCGGCGGCGTCGAAGCGCGAAATGGCGTGAAGCACCACGCGTAGGTGTTAGCGCAGCGGATCGCGACCGCCGTCGTCGGCGTCCCTCTCATCTTTCTTCTGATTCTCGTTGGCGGGAACTGGTACGTGGCGTTCGTCGCGGCGGCGCTTGCTATCGCCTCTCTGGAGTTCCAGCACCCGCGTCTTGGCTGGCTGCATCACGTGAGCCTGCTCGCGGCGGCCTTCTGCGCGGCGATGGCCAGCGGGGCGCACGTCGGGCTCAACTGGGTCCTCTGGTTCATGGCGGGCGCAATCCTGCTCACGCTCGCGGCATCGCTGATCCCGTTCGACGCAGACCGCATGCTTACGGATTGGCTGTGGACAATCGGGGGGATCGCCTACGTCGGGTTCCTGGGCAGCTTCATCGTGCTGCTGCGAGACTTCCCTAACGGCCGCGACTGGGTGTACCTGGCGCTCTTCAGCACGTTCTCCGTCGATACGACCGCCTACTTCACGGGTCGCGCATTCGGCAGCCACCCGCTGGCGCCCGCCATCAGTCCGAAAAAGACGGTCGAAGGATTTGTCGGCGGCTACGCAGGGGGCTTCGCCGCCGTGCTGCTGCTCAATTATTTCCTTGGCCTGCGTATTGAAGCGTCGCAAGCCGTCTTGCTGGGGTTAGTGTTCCCGCTCGCTGCGACGGTTGGCGACCTCGCGGAATCCGGAATCAAGCGCTCCATGCATATCAAGGACGCCAGCGAACTGATTCCCGGGCACGGCGGCGTGCTCGACAGGCTGGATTCCATCCTGTTTACGTTCACGCTGGTATACTTGTTCACACAATGGATCATCCTGTGACCGGCGTTGCAATTCTCGGGTCCACCGGCTCGATAGGACGCCAGGCACTCGATGTCATCCGCCGGCTTCCCGGGCGTTTTCGCGTCGTGGCGCTGGCCGGCGGCTCCAACCACACCCTCCTCGAAGACCAGGCGCGCGAATTTCGGCCGGCCTACGTCTGGTGCCAGGACGATGCCAGGCACATGGACGTGAAAGCTGCCGCGGGCCGGACCGCGCGCTGGGCGACGATGGAAGAGATGGCGTCGAACCCAGGCGTTGACGTGGTGGTCGTCGCGACGGCGGGCAAGGCGGGCTTGATGCCGACGCTGGCAGCGTTGCGCGCGGGAAAGGCCGTCGCGCTCGCCAACAAGGAAGTGCTGGTCATGGCCGGCCACATCGTCACGAAGGCGGCGGAAACGGGGCATGGCGAACTGCGGCCGGTAGACAGCGAGCACAGCGCCATCTGGCAATGTCTCTGGGGTGAGGACATCGCGGCCGTCGAGAAGATCATCCTGACGGCTTCGGGGGGCGCCTTCAGGGACCTTTCCGCCTCGGAGTTGGCGCGCGTGACGCCGCAGCAAGCGCTTCGCCACCCGACGTGGGACATGGGACGCAAGATCACGATCGATTCCGCGACGCTGATGAACAAGGGCTTCGAGGCGATCGAGGCGCGCTGGTTGTTTAACGTGCCGATGGATCGCATCGAGATCGTCATGCACCGCGAGAGCATCGTGCATTCGATGGTGGAGTTCAGCGATGGCAGCGTGAAGGCGCAGCTCGGCGAGCCGGACATGCGACTGCCCATTCTCTGCGCGCTCACATATCCCGACCGTACGGCCTGTGACGACGTCCCGAAGCTGCATCTCGCACGAAAGGGGACGCTGACGTTCGGAGAAACAGATCTCGGACGGTATCCGTGCCTGCGTCTCGCGCTGGAGGCTGGCGCCAAAGGCGGAACGTGGCCCGTCGCACTTGCCGCGGCCGACGAGGTCGCCGTCGAAGACTTCATGCGGGGTACGCTCGGGTTCACGGATATCGCGAAGGTGGTGGACGCGACGCTGTCGGCGCACGCCGGGCGGGCCGATCCTACACTCGACGAAGTGCTGGAAGCCGACGCATGGGCGCGGGAGTTCGCGCGTGAACATACGAAGACCCCGGCGGCGAGCCGGCACCGTTGAACCAACTCCCACGGCGCGACGTAGTACCTGACGAGGGCCCTTGGACCTACTGACCCAGTCGATCATCCCGTTCGTCATCATCCTGCTGGGACTGATCGTCCTGCACGAGGCCGGCCACTACTTCACCGCCAAGCTTTTCGGCGTGAAGGTGCTCGAGGCAGGGGTCGGGCTACCGCCACGCATCTGGGGATTCACCTGGCGCGGGACGGACTACACGATCAACGCGCTCCCGTTCGGTGCCTTCGTCCGCATGCTGGGCGAGGAAGACCCGAGCGATCCGCAAAGCCTCGCCGCGCAGGTGAAGTGGAAGCGGATCGTCATCATCGCGTCCGGCGCGGTCATGAATCTCATCGCCGCGATCGTGCTCTTCGCGGTCAGCCTCATGGTGCCGCAGGAGGTATCACAAGGTGGGGCCATCGTCACCGAGGTGATCCCGAATAGCCCCGCGCAAGAGGGCGGTCTGCAAGCAGGCGACCAGATCCTCGCGATCAACGGACGCGATGCAGAGAGCGCCCAGGACGCGAGTTACCTCGTCCGGCTCTACCAGGGGTCAAACATCGACTTCACGGTGAAGCGCACGGATCCTCGAAGCGGGCCGCAGGAACTGGTCATCGAAGACGTGTACGCACGCTGGGATCCTCCACCGTACGTCGATGAGTGTGGCGTGGAGCAGCGTCAGGGCATGACGGGCATCGGCCTGGGCGTGCGCCACGGGCAATTCGTGCCCTATAGCGCTGACGACAAGGTAGAACTGCAGAAGATCAATCGCGAGGCGTTCACCGAGTATCGTGAGAAGGTGCCGGGCGATGCGCCGGCATCGTGTTCGGACGGACGAGATTTCGGGTTCATTCCGCTGAACGCAAACCAGTGCGCCGACCTCGATGCGGACGTGCGGGCGCGTGCGGTTGCGCTGAAGAACGAACTGTTCCCCGGATCGACGGCGGACTGCTACCGGTTCGACCCGGGCCAGGACTTCGAGCCGTTCGTACGCACGCGATCGCAGCCGCCGTGGGAAGCGTTCCCGAACGCTCTGCGGCTGAGCTTCGAATCGCTCATCTACACGCGGAATACCGTCTGGAGCCTGGTCCGCGGCTTCGACACGGGTGGACCGGCGCTGGCGGGACCCGTCGGCATCGCGCAGGCGACTGGTGAGGTCGTCGAAGCCGGCGGCTGGCTGCCGCTGATCACGGTCGCGGCTTCGTTGAGCATGAGCCTCGCGATACTGAACATCCTGCCGCTTCCGATGGTCGACGGCGGCCGCCTGCTGTTTATATTCATCGAGTTCATAAGAGGTGGCCGACGCATCGATCCGCAGAAAGAAGCGCTGGTACACTTAGCTGGATTCGCCGCAATGATCGTGCTGGCGCTCGTGATGACGTACTTTGATCTCGCGCGTTGGATTGGTGGAGATAGCCTGCTGCAATGATGAGCCCTCGCCGCACCTCGAAGCCCGTATTCGTCGGCGACGTGCAGATCGGTGGCGACGCGGCCGTCGTCGTGCAGTCGATGTGCGCGACGGACACATCTGACGTCGCCGCGACGGTCCGGCAGCTCGACGAGTTGAAGGAAGCCGGCTGCGAAGTGGTGCGCATCGCGGTGCCAGACCGTGCCGCGGCCGAGGCGTTGCCGGACATCGTGCGACAGAAACCGCTGCCGATCATCGCCGACATTCACTTCGACTACCGGTGGGCGCTCGCGTCCATCGATGCCGGTTTCGATGCGTTGCGCCTGAATCCGGGCAACATCCGGGACGTCGACAAGGTGAAGCTCGTGGCGCAGAAGGCGAAGGAGCGCGGCATGCCGATTCGCATCGGCGTGAACGCCGGCTCGCTGCCGCCGATCCGCGCACTGGCGGACGGCGAACTGCCGCCGACGTTGCCCGACCGCATGGTGGAAGCGGCGCTCTGGGAGATCAAAGTCCTCAACGATGCGGACTTCGATGACATCAAGATATCGATGAAGGCGTTCGACGTGCCGACGATGGTCGAGGCGTACCGGCGCATCGCGAAGCTCGTCGAGTATCCGCTGCACCTGGGCGTCACGGAAGCTGGCACGCCGCGGGCGGGCTCGGTGCGCAGCGCGATCGGGATCGGCATGCTGCTGGCAGAGGGTATCGGCGACACGATCCGCGTCTCATTGGCGGCGGATCCGGTCGAAGAAGTGCCCGTTTGCTGGGACATCCTCAACACGCTCAACATTCGCAAGCGCGGCGCCACGCTGGTCGCCTGTCCGACGTGCGGCCGCATCGAGATCGAGTTGATCCCGCTCGCCAACAAGGTCGAGGAATACTTCACGAGGCGCGGCAAGGAGATCACGGTCGCCGTTATGGGCTGCGTCGTCAATGGCCCGGGCGAGGCGAAGATGGCCGACCTGGGCATCGCCGGCGGGAAGGGCCGTGGCGTCATCTTCCGCAAGGGCGAAATCGTGAAGACCGTCGACGAGCCGGAGTTCATGTCGGCGCTCATCGAGGAAGGCGAGAAGATCATCGCGGAGATGGAAGCGGGCACGTACACGCCGGTCGGTCACGGCGATGACAACGTGATCCCATTGATGGAAGTACCGGGCCGCTAGGCACCGCGACGCGACGAACAAGCACGCGCCCGCGCACGATCGCCCGGGCGTTTTTCGTGGGAGGGGCGAGTGCACGAGTACATGGGGGCGAACCGCCGCCACTGGGACGAGGTCGTGCCGCTGCACGCGGCTTCTGAGTTCTACGACGTCGCAAACTTCCGGGCGGGCGCGTCCACGCTGAAGACCATCGAACTCCAGGAACTCGGCGACGTGAGCGGCAAGACGCTGCTGCACGTGCAGTGCCACTTTGGCATGGACACGCTTTCCTGGGCGCGACAAGGCGCGATCGTGACAGGCGCGGACTTCTCGAAGCAGGCGCTGGCCACCGCGGCGCAGCTGGCCGTTGAAGCTGACCTCGACGCGCGATGGGTACAGTCGAACGTCTACGACCTGCCGAATAATCTCGACGGGCAGTTCGACATCGTCTTCACGTCGTACGGCGTGCTGAGCTGGATGCCCGACATCGGCGCGTGGGCGCGATCCGTCGCACACTTCGTGCGGCCCGGCGGCACGTTTTACATCGCCGAGTTCCACCCGGTGAGCATGATCTTCGATGATTCGGACGGCGCAGACGATTTGATCGTACGCTATCCATACTTTCCGACAGCGGAACCGCTCAAGTGGGACGGTGATGGCACGTACGCCGTGGGAAACGCCAATCTGGAGCATCGCGACACGTACAACTGGCCTTACACGCTCGGTAACGTCGTCACGTCCCTGATCGAGGCGGGACTGCGCATTGACTTCCTTCACGAGTTCCCGTTCAGCACGTACCAGTTCCTGCCTATTACGCACGTCGCCCACGACGGCAGTGTCCGGCTGACACAACACGACGGCTCCGTGCCGCTTGTGTTCTCCATCAAGGCGACCAGGCCGTGAAGCGCAAGCCGCAGGCGAGCGCATCGCGAGCACGGCTGCAAGTGCTCGCGGCCGCCGATGCGAAGAAGTTCCGCGAACTCGTCGGTGAGATGCTCGCGTCGCCGCAACGCCTGGACCGCGAGGCCGCGTTGGAAGCGCTCGTCGAGCGGCCGGACTCGGAGCTTCGACTGGGCCTCCGCGACCTGTACTTCGCGCTGAACGCGGACGGCATCAAGCGCGACCAGGGCGCCATCCAGCGCATCGCGATTATCAAAGTGCTGCGCTCGATCCGCGATTCGCGCGACGTCGATGTCGGCGTAGCAGCAATCGACGCGCGTGAGGTGGCGTTCGGCGAGGACATCGCGTGGGAGTTGCGCGTACACGGACTGTTGCTGCTCGCCGAGATCGCCCCCGACGTCTTTCCGTACTACGCCATCGAGCATCTCGACGATATGGCGGGGCCAGAGGAGAGCGAGCCTGCGAGCACCGCGTTTCAGCTTCTAGCCGGAACCGGCAATGACGTGGCGCTCTACCAGTGGCTACTGCGATCCCCCGGCGGCGAGACCGCACAGCGCGTCTTCGAGCTGTTCATCGAAAAGGCGCCACCGGAGATCGTGCAGCGTTACGCGACGAGCGCGCTCACCATCGCGATCAAACGCGAGGACGATGCGTTATGCACGGTGCTCGTAGAGTCGATCGTGCGGCTGGAGCTGCAGGCGTGCTATCCAGCGCTTGCGGCGATGATGTTCGCAAAGATCTCGGACGAACTGTATGCGTATGCCGGCATGCTGCTTGCCGGCACGAACCGCACGCCACTGCTGGCCATCCTCGAAGACCAGTTGCACCGCGGGCGACGTCCGAAGCTCATTGCCGAGGCGCTCCGCGTCCGGAACACGCCGGAGCAGGAAGCGATCCTGCAGCGATGGGAGGACGGCTAGTCTCGCTCATCGGAGGCAGCTTCCGTACACTGCCGCCATGCCCGAATATATCCTGGCGCTCGACCAGGGGACGTCCAGCTCACGCGCTATCTTGTTCGACCGTGAGGGCCGGTCCGTCGCGCAGGCTTCCCGCGAATTCCCGCAGATCTACCCCCAGCCCGGATGGGTTTCGCACGATCCGGAAGCGCTCTGGTCATCGCAGTTGGAAGCCGCCAGCCAGGTGCTTGCCGGGCGGGACGCGAACGCGGACGACGTCGCCGCCATCGGCATCACGAACCAGCGCGAAACAACGATTGTCTGGGACCGCGCGACGGGCGGCGCCATCAACGACGCCGTCGTCTGGCAGTGCCGCCGCACGGCATCGATCTGCGAAGACCTGCGCAACCGTGGCCTCGAGACGGACGTGCGCGCGCGCACCGGCTTGCTGATCGACGCATACTTTTCCGGCAGCAAAGTGCGGTGGCTCCTCGACAACTCCGGCGATGGCATCGCCGAGCGTGCCGAGCGAGGCGAGCTGGCGTTCGGCACGGTTGATTCGTGGCTCATCCACAAGCTGACGGGCGGCCGCATGCACGTCATCGATGCGACGAACGCTTCGCGAACGATGCTCTACAACCTGCGCGACGGCGACTGGGACGAACGCCTGCTCTCCGAACTGGCGATACCGCGCGCGATCTTGCCGCGCGTCGTGGACAGCAGCGGTGTCGTTGCCGAGACGGAAGCTTCGATCTTCGGGCGGGCGATTCCAATCGCGGGGATCGCCGGCGACCAGCAAGCCGCATTGTTCGGCCAGGGCTGCTTCGAAGCCGGCGCCGCCAAGAATACTTACGGTACCGGTTGCTTCATCCTCCAGCACACCGGGGAAACGGCGGCATTCTCGAAACGCGGCCTGTTGACTACGGTCGCATCGCGCATTGCCGGAACCCAGCGATTCGCCGTCGAGGGAAGCATCTTCATCGCCGGTGCGGCGATCCAGTGGCTACGCGACGGGCTCGGCGTGATCCGAACGGCTGCCGATAGCGAGCCGCTGGCCGGCTCGGTGCCCACAAGCGATGGCGTATACGTTGTGCCGGCGTTCGCGGGGCTCGGTGCGCCGCACTGGGATATGTACGCGCGCGGAACGATCGTCGGGTTGACGCGCGGTAGTACCGCCGCCCACATCACCCGTGCCACGCTTGAGTCGATCGCGCTGCAAACGCTCGATGTCGTCGAACTGATGGAACGCGAAACCGGCACACCGATGCGCGAGCTGCGCGTTGACGGCGGCGCCGCGAGCAACAACCTGCTCATGCAGATCCAGGCCGACATCCTGCAACGGCCGGTCGTGCGCTGTGCGACCGCCGAGACGACGGCGCTCGGCGCCGCCTACCTCGCCGGCCTGGCGGTAGGATTCTGGCGCGACCAGAGCGAAATCAGCAGGATCTGGCGCGCAGACCGCACCTTCGAGCCGCGCATGCCCGCGGGCGAGCGCGACGCACTCGTGGACGGCTGGCGCCGGGCGGTGGATCGCGCGAAGGGCTGGGCTTCGTGAGACGATCGCTCGCCGATATCGCGCCTGCCCGCTTCGACGTGATCGTCATTGGCGGTGGTATCAATGGCGCCGGCATCGCGCGGGAAACGCAGCTCGCCGGCTTTCGTACACTGCTTATCGAACGCAATGACTTCGGCTCCGGCACCACGTCCCGCGCGACGAGACTGATCCACGGCGGCTTGCGATATCTCGAGCATGGTGAGTTTGGCCTCGTCTACGAGTCGCTCGCTGAGCGAGAAGCGCTTGTGCGCGACGCCGCCCATCTCGTGAGGCCGCTTGAACTGCTGGTGCCGGTGTATGCCGGTGACCAGCGGCCGCCGTGGAAGGTACGCGCGGGGCTCGTGTTGTACGACATCCTCTCGTTTCGAAAATCGCTGCCCCGGCATCGCGCTGTTCCATCGCGCAAAATCGATGAGTTGGCGCCGGCGCTGAACCGCGACGGCCTGCGCGGCGCTTTCACCTTCCACGACGCGCAGGTCGAATTTCCTGAGCGCCTCGTCATCGAAGCCGTACGCGACTTCTCGGACGCCGGCGGCGTCGCGCTGAATCACGTATCGGCGCTGCGGCTGGTATCACCCGGCGGCGTGCTGCAAGGCGTCATCGCGCGAGATGAGTTGACGCACGATGAAGCGCAACTCAATGCCGGCGTAGTCATCAACGCCACCGGCCCGTGGGTCGACAACCTGCTTTGCGGCAGCGATGCCGAGCGGCACGAACCGTTGATCGGAGGCACGAAGGGCAGCCATCTCGTCGTGGCCTGGCCCGATGCGCCGAAGCGCGCGATCTTCGCGTCGGCGAAGGCGGACGGACGTCCGTTCTTCATCCTGCCCTGGTATCGCTGCACGCTCATCGGTACGACGGATATGCGTTACGACGGTGACCCTTCGACGGCGCGAGCGACGGCGGCCGAAGTCAGCTATCTCATCGACGAGACGAATCGCCTCTTCCCGACGACGCCGCTTGGTCGAGAACATGTGCTGTATACGTACTCAGGCGTACGTCCCTTGCCGCACACAACAGGCAATGACGAGAGCACGATCACGCGCAGTCATTTCGTCATCGACCACGTGAAGCGCGGCGGTCCCGCGGGGCTTCTGACAATCGTCGGAGGAAAGTTGACGACATATCGAAGCCTGGCCCGCATCGCGCTCGGTGCGGTGAGGAAGCATGTCAAGCCGTCCGGCGATCCGCAGCCGTCGTTGCGTCCATCGCAGGCGCGCGCCGTATCCGCGTACGCGCGGATCGACGATGATCCGCTCGCGCTGTATGGTGCTCGCGCCGATGAAGTGCGCGCGCTCGCCGGCGCCGAGCCGCGCCTGAACGAGCCGATGTCCGATGAGAACCCGGAACTGCTCGCGCAGGTGGCATACGCCATCGACCGCGAGCATGCGGTGACGATTGCCGATGTCCTGCTGCGCCGGTTGCCCTCGGGCTGGGCGAAGGGGCACGCGTTTGATGGAGTCGAACGAGTCGCCGAGGTGATGGCCGAGCGCCTGGGATGGGATGCGTCGGAGCGTCTGCGCGCTATCGATGCGTATCAAGAGGAGTTGCGGCAGACGCTGGTGCCGCTCGATGCGATCTCGCAGTAGCTAGAGCAAGTACTTCTTCGGCGCGCCGGATGGCTGCCGGCGAAAGTTTTGGACGAGCCAGCGCTTGAAGCCATCCTGCTCCACTTCCTCGATGTGCGCTCGGCTGCGGCTCGAGAGGGCCTCGTTCACGCCAGCCGCGTAGTCACCGTAGGCGTCGTGCGCCTCTGGCGTGATATTCAATACATCCGGCATGTGTACCGCGACCGCGACCTGCCGCTCGTTGAGGCGCAGGAGCCATCCGAGCTCGATCTCTGCCCACCCAACGTGGAAGGCCGCCTCGCCAAACGTGTAGGCAAGACGCAGGTTGTTGGACTCCGGCCCGATCTCGAGCAGCGTAGCGCCGAAGTTCGGGCGGCCAAGATCGCTCGATGCGCGATACACGACGCGTAGCTGCTCATCAGCCGCCAGCGTCGTGCCGGCGAAGAAGTGGCCCATCCCGACGTCGAACGCCTTGTAGGCTTCGTCGGGTTTCAGGTGGCCCAGCATCCAGCCGATGAACTCGCCCATCTCCTGGTGCACGACCTGATGCTGCGCCGCGAGCAGTTCGCACGCCGCTCGGACGAGATTCGGAACGCTGACGTAGGAGCCGCGCGTGACGAGCAGTGCAGCATCGGCGAGTGCGCTAAACGTCCGGGACCATTGGCCGACGACAGCGGCGTAGGCATGCGTGCGAAAGCGTGAGTGCGACGAGTCGTTGAGGATCCGGAGCTGCAGGTTCATGCCATCGGCGAAGATCCGCAGGTCGTCCCCGAGTACGAACGCGGTCTGGCGATAGGCGTCCTGCGCGGCGGCAGACGCAGCGTCGTCGGGCCTGGCCGGAAGCGCGTACGTCTCCGGGAAGTCGACGCCGCTGACGCGCTGGCCCGGGGTCGGGTACGGTGGCTGCACCATCAGCGACGCGTCCAGCGGCGGCGGCGCTGACGGACGTAGGCGCTGTCGGTCGCGGGCACCACGCGTCGCTTCGTCGGCTCGTAGCCGGCAATCTTCACCGGGATGACGCCCGTCCACTGGTTGCCGACAAACAGCGCACGCGCGATCCCCGGGAACGTCACCTTTCGCGCGACGACCTCAATGGGGAACTCGATCGTCTCGCCGGGGCCGGCCGTAAGCTTGCCGACGGGCCCCCACACCCACGGCTCGGATGTCGATACGTCGCCGGTGAGCGTACAGGCGCAACGATTCGTGATGCGGATCGTGCGCCGCACACGCGCCGACGCACGCAGTTCCGCCATGTCAACTTCGATCTCGAGCGGTGCGATGAGAGGCTCGGTCGAATGAGCGTGCGCCGCGCGCCTACCGGGCACGTTCGCCGCGACGATGTCTTCCCAGTCCTCCTGCTCTGCCCAGTGCGCGTACATCCGGTCGTTTCGCATGCGCGTGGAACGCGGCTTCACGACCGCCGGCGCCCGCTGTTCGTCGTAGGTACGCCGTTTCACCGGGTCGCCGAGCGTCTCGAAGGCGTGATTGATGCGCGCGGCCTTGCGCGTCGCTTCCGGGTCGCTGACGTTTGCGTCGGGATGCACCTCTCGCATCAGGCGGCGATAACGCCGCTTGATCTCGTCCTGCGTAGCTGTGCGCGGCAGGTCAAGCGTCGCGTAGTGGTCGGATTCGGGGTTCCTCACGCCTTCATGGTATCGAACGGCGCTGCGTAGGCGGCGCTAGGGGCGAGTGACCTTCAGCGCGCTCCATCCAGCGTATCGGCCATTGCGGCCGAGTTCTTCTTCGATCCGCAGGAGCTGGTTGTACTTTGCTGTCCGGTCCGAGCGCGCCGGTGCGCCCATCTTCGCCTGGCCGATACCTGTAGCCACCGCCAGATCGGCGATCGTCGTGTCCTCGGTCTCGCCGCTGCGGTGGCTCATCACCGACGTCCAGCCGGCGTCGGATGCCATGCGAATCGCTTCGAGCGTCTCCGTAAGCGTGCCTATCTGATTGACCTTGATCAGCACGCTGTTCGCCGATCGCTCGCGGATGCCCCGTTCTATCCGTCTGGTGTTGGTGACAAACAGGTCGTCGCCGACAAGTTGCACGCGCTCGCCGAGGCGCTGCGAAAGCACGGCCCAGCCGCGCCAGTCGTCCTCCGCCATGCCATCTTCGATACTCACGATAGGAAATTGCTCACACCACGATTCCCAGTGCTGCGCCAATTCGTCGCTGGTGAGCGACATGCCCTCCCTCGACAGCACGTACCGCTCCTGCTTCGCGTCCCACAGCTCGCTCGATGCCGGGTCGAGCGCGATTGCGAGATCCTTCCCGGGATCGAAGCCCGCTTTCGCGATCGCCTGGAGGATGACGTCGATCGCCGGTTCGTTGCCACCGAGCGAAGGCGCGAAGCCGCCTTCATCGCCGACATTCGTCTGATGGCCCATCTTCTGCAGCACAGCAGCAAGCGCGTGGTACACCTCGACGGCCCAGCGCAGGCCTTCCTTGTAATTCGGTGCGCCGAGGGGCATCACCATGAACTCCTGGAAGTCGGTCGAGTCCGTGGCATGCTTACCGCCGTTGAGGATGTTGAACATCGGGACGGGGAGCAGGCTCGCGGTGGGGCCGCCCAGATAGCGCCATAACGGCTCGCCGGCCGAAGCCGCCGCTGCGCGTGCATTCGCCAGTGATACGCCGAGGATCGCGTTGGCGCCAAGACGGCCCTTGTCCGCCGTGCCATCGAGTTCGACGAGCTTGCGGTCCAGCCCTGCCTGGTCGCCCGCGGACATTCCGATGATCGCGGGCTCGATCTCACGGTTCACGTTGACCACGGCCGTCAGCACACCCTTGCCGCCATACCGGCGTCGATCGCCGTCACGCAGCTCGGCGGCTTCGTACTCGCCCGTGCTCGCGCCCGAAGGAACGCCCGCGCGCCCGAAGGCGCCGTCGGACAGTCGCACGTCGACTTCGATCGTCGGATTGCCGCGCGAATCAAGGATCTCGCGAGCGTGGACGCTTGCTATCTCTGCCACGTGTTCCCTTTCACGTTCCCGGCACGGTCGACGGCCTGATGACCGCAAACGATCCGCTCGCTGCGGCGACCACAGCTCCCACGTCATCGGTAACCTTCGACTCGAGAAACACGACGTTCTTGCCGCGCTTGATAATCTCGGTGGCGCACGTCAGGCGGCCGCCGCGCACGCCTGCGAGGTAGCTGATCTTGACTTCAATCGTTGCGCAGATCTCGCCCGGCGGGAGCACAGACATCGTCGCACCGCCCATGCTGTAGTCGACCATGACGTAGACGGCGCCGCCATGCAACACGCCGTGGGGGTTCAAAAGGTTGGGCGCGACATCGAGGTAGTAGGTGGCGCGGCCACCGGCCATGCCGCCGTTCGTGATGTGCAGTTGCTCCGCGAGCGGTCCGATGCTTGAGCCCGGCGACCGGGCGTTCTGGACGTTGGTGCTGATCGAACCCGCCCAATCCAGCAGCCGCTGCCGCTGCGCGTCGTCGAGGCGCTCGATGGCATGGTCCAGCCGCGCGCGGATGGTCTCGTCAGGCATGGCGGCGTTGACGGCTGGGGATCATGGTTCGATGAGCATACCCCCGCGCCAGACGAGGCGCGAGCGTCACTCGCGCAGTAGCTCGATGCTGTACGGCGCCCGCTGCGTCGTACCCTCGGTGGACGCGGCAACGGCGACCACGACGTCCTGAAGCCCCACGGTGTCGAAGGTCAGCGTGCCCGTCCCGCCAGGCGAGATCCTCGCATCAAGTACGACTGGCTCGCCGTCCGAACCCTCCGCGATCAGACGCACGATCCACGTCTGCGGCAGGGCCCTGTCGATGCGCACCCATCCGTCGAAGTCCCAATCCGGGTCCGTCCCGTCAAGGTCAGTGAGACCGGTGCCCTCGATCGCGATGTCATCGACGGCCCAGCCATCGCCGTGCGTCGAGCCGTCGGTGACATACTCGAACCGCAACAGGATACGTTGTCCGGCAAACTCCGCGAGGCTGATGCGCTCGTCCACCCACTCGGCGACGTCGGCGCCGCCGCTCGTGTCGGTGTAGCCGGGCCCATATGCTACTTCGACAGGATCGTCATCGGTCGTATTCGCGCCCGCCAGCGCACGCCACGTGTTGCCGCCGTCCGTTGAAACGGCGACGTATCCCCAGTCATACCAGGGCTCGATCTTAAACCACGTCCTGAACGTCAGCGCGGGCGTCGTCGCGTCCGTAAGGTCGATGGCGCGCGTGAGCGTCGTGTCGACGTCGTCCTGTGCATTCGACCAGAGCATCGGCCCGCCGGCGGGGGACGTTGTCGGCAAGATCGCGACCTCCGACGAACCTTCAAAGCGGAGCGTGTGCGGTACGTCCTCTAACGCCTCGAACAGATAATAATCGGTGCCGAACTGAGTCGCTTCGGCATCGATCCTGTCGCCCGGCGCGAGTGTGTCCTCGATGCGCAGATCGAGCGGGCTGCCCGGATTGCCGTAGGGGCCCTCGACGCGATCGAGCGCGTTCGCGGCTATCCAGTCCGCAAAGACGTCCCGAAAGGAAGGTACGCCAGCCACACCTGCAAGGAACTCATCGATGCCTGCTGCGCCATCGCTGCGCGCCGCGGCGATCTCACCGAGCGCCGCGTTGCCGCCGAACCGGTGCGCGAGATACCGGGTGAACGCGGCACCGGCTCCGTAATGCGCGGAGCTATCCTCGCTCGACCATGTGTTGAGCTGGATCGCAGGCTCGGCGGCAAAGCTCTCGACCGACGACATGGCGCCGCCAACCAGCGCTGACGCTGCCTCCGCCAGGCCTTCGTTCACCCACGCTTCCTCGCCGCTGTCGAGGTGCGCATGCACGAGATGCTGCAGCTCATGCGCGAGCACGACGTTGAACGCCGCGCCGCCGATCCGCAGCGACTGGTCGAGATAGACCATTTCCGCCTCATTGCTCAGCCGGCGGACGGAACGCAGGAATGCGTCGTCAGGCGAGTAGTAACCGCCGACTGCGCCACCAAGGTCCGTCTGTAGCACGATGATGCGCGGATCGCCGTCGACACCCGGGATGGCCGGGAGTCCGAACACGCGTGTGACTTCCGGCCAGACACCCCGCTCGAACGCATCCGCCGCCGCCTGCGCGTCCGCAGCACCCACATCCAGCGCATCGTCGACGTAGAAGTATGCGTGGTCGCTCTTGGCGAGCAGCATAGCCGTGATGGTTGCGTTCTCCGGCGGAGCGTCGCCCCGATACGCCGCCGCGCTGATGCGCTGGACCAGGAACTCGCGATCGTCTCCGAGCGTGGCCTCACCTGCGAAGGGCTTCGACGACGGCGCGCGTCCCGGTGTAAGCCCGTAACGTTCGGCCAGGTCGATCGCGTCGTTCGGAGGCAGTTCGCCGCGCACGCCGATGCTCTCCGCGAGATCGGCGACCGGCGTCGGCGAGGGCTGTGTCGGCAGTGGTTCGGTCGTCGCGGTGGGCGGCGGAGAGGCGTTGTCGGCGTCGTCACAGGCAGCCGTGAGCGCCCACGCTAACAACAGGAGAGCCGCCCACATGAGAAGGCGGCTCCACAAGACTCGAATGGCGGGAAGATCAGCGTGCGCGGGGATGCGCCTTCTCGTACACGTGCCGGACGTGCTCGTTCGCAATCTGCGTATATACCTGCGTCGTCGAGATATTGGCATGCCCCAGAAGTTCTTGCACGTGGCGCAGGTTCATTCCGCCCCTCAGCATATGTGTGGCGAATGAGTGCCGCAACGTGTGAGGCGTGACGGGCGTTGCGATGTTCGCTTCCTTCGCGTACTGCTTGAGGATGAGCCAGAAACCCTGGCGTGTGAGACGCTCGCCCCGGCGATTCACAAAGAGCGCCGACTCTTTGCGCGCCTTCACGAGCGCAGCGCGACCATCGTTCATGTAGTCAGCAACAGCGCCGGCTGCTTGTTCATGGATCGGAATCGTACGCTCCTTCGAGCCCTTGCCCATGCAGCGCACGTACGGCCCCGACATGTTGATGTCGTCAACCTCGAGCGACACGAGCTCGGTCACGCGCAGACCTGTCGCGTACAACAACTCAAGCATCGCGCGATCGCGCTTTGCTTCAGGCGTGTTCCGTTTCAGTGGCTGCTCGAGAAGTTCGTCGACTTCCGTCACCGACAACGGTTTCGGAAGCGAGCGTCCAACGCGAGGTGATTCAAGGCTCTCGGCAGGGTTGCGACGGATCGTGCCCTCTGCCTGGAGGTACTGGAAGAACGATTTGAGCGCAGCAACCTTGCGGGCGACCGTCGCCTCGGCGTAGTTCTTGCGCCGCAGTGCGAGCAAGTAATCGACGATCGCGTCGCGGTCGAGCTTCTCCCAATCTCTTACTCTGCCGTTGGGACTTGCTCCCGTGAGATAACTGTCGAACTGCTGCAAGTCGTTCTTGTATGCCGCGACTGTGTTGCCCGATGCACCCTTCTCCACCGACATGAAGTTGAGAAAGTGCCCAATGTGATCATCCATTGAAGCCCTCGCCGGACTAAACCAGATTTTGAAGCGCCAAGGGGGGTGGAAAGCAAGGGCGATTGTAACACCAATCCCGTTCCTGTCCAGCGGTAGCGTCGCTCAATTTCGAGTCGCATCGATACGAGTACAAGATAGGGGTGCGCCCGCGCGATTCGTAGTAGTTATTGCACCTTGAGCCTTATCGAAACACCGGCGCGGGCTTATCCGGCCTCGCGCCATGCTTCATCGCCGATCAGCGGCACGAATGCGCAGGGACCGTGACGCCGCAGTTCCACCCCGCGCGGCGTCGACTGCGCCGTGACAAGCTCCTGCGAGCGCGGCCCGCCGACGGGAATCGCGAGCCGGCCGCCGGGCGCGAGCTGTTTCAACAGGATCCGCGGCACGTGCGGCGCGCCCGCAGAGACCAGGATCCCGTCGTACGGGGCATCTTCCTGCCGGCCG
This sequence comes from Dehalococcoidia bacterium, assembly GCA_040902535.1. Lineage (NCBI taxonomy): Bacteria > Bacillati > Chloroflexota > Dehalococcoidia > Dehalococcoidia bacterium. The sequence goes on from JBBDXD010000014.1 coordinate 30,964, forward strand.
AGACGGTCGCCCGCCGGATATGAACGGATGTTGCTCAGTCCCAGCGTTTCCAATGTTCGTCGCGCAAGGTCCAGCAGCACGTCGCTCCGTTCCACCGTCACGACCTCAGCGACCAGCTTCGAAAGCACTGCGGCTGCGTAGCCCGAACCCGTACCGACTTCGAGCACGCGACCTTTGGGATCGGGTTCGAGCGCCTGGATCATCAGACCGACCATGAGGGGTTGCGAGATCGTCTGTCCCTCGCCGATGGGCAGCGCGCGGTCCTCGTATGCCTGATCGCGCAGTTCGGCGGGCACGAACGCCTCGCGCGGCACCGCCGCGATCGCTTCGACGACGCGTTGGTCGTGGAGCTCGCGCCGCAGCGAATCCAGCAGGCGGCCGCGCTGAGCCTGGAACTGGCCGCCCTTCGCTTCCATCAGACTTGGGCCTTTACCTTCTCAGCCAGCGCAGCGGTGAAGCCGACCGTCGCGGCAATCTCCTGCACGGATGCTTCGCGGATGCCACGCACGGAGCCGAACTTGCGCAGCAGTGCCTTCTTTCGCTTCGGTCCAATGCCCGGGATGGTGTCGAGCGCGGACTGCATGCCCGCTTTGCTGCGGACACCCCGGTGATACGTGATGGCGAAGCGGTGCGCCTCGTCGCGAATGCGCTGGACGAGGTACAGCGCCTGGGAGTTGCGCGGCAGCACAACGGGCTCCGACACGTCCTGCACATACATCTCCTCGTGCTGCTTCGCCAGTCCGACGGTGGGGATGTGCTTCACCCCCATCTCGCGCATTACGTCGAGCACGGCGGCGAGCTGACCCTTGCCACCGTCGATGATCACGAGGTCGGGCAGAGCCGCGAATGACTCGTCGGGCCGCTGCCGCGGCGCCCGGCCGTTCTCCGGCGGCGCTTCGACATCCGGCGCCGTCGCGCCCGTCTCGGCGAGAAGTTGCTCACGCGCACGCCGGAACCGCCGGCGGAGCACCTCGGCCATCGACGCGAAGTCGTTCGCGCCATCGACGCTCTTGATCCGAAAACGACGGTACTCCTGCGGTCGGGGGTGGCCGTCGGTGAAGACCACCATCGACCCGACCGAAGACGTGCCCTGGATATTCGAGATGTCATAACACTCGATGCGACCCGGCAGCGACGGGAGATCCAGTTCGTCCTGGAGTCCTTCGAGGGCTGAGCGAGTCTTGCCGGTGTCCGCGAGCCACTTCACGCGTGCCATATCAAATGCCTCGCGGGCATTCGTCGTGGCCATCTCGACCAGGCGGCGCTTCTCACCGCGCTGAGGCACGAGCACCTCGACGCGCGATCCGCGCCGCTCGGACAGAAATTCCTCGATCAGCGACTGCTCGGGCAGACGAGCGGGCACGATCACGCGCCGTGGGACGTACGTCGCCGACTCATAGAACTGCTTGATGAAGCTGGCGATGATCCCGTCGTCGGGCTCGTCCCGGGTGCCGTCCAGCGTGAAGTTGTCGACACTGACCATCCGGACGCCGCGAATGAACAGCACCTGGACGACGGATTCGTCGTCCCCACGCGCCAGACCGAAGACATCTTCGTCCGATGGGCGGGTGCTGGCGACCGCTTGCCGCTCGGTAACACGCTCGATCGCCTGGATCTGGTCGCGAATGCGGGCAGCGCGCTCATACTCCATGCCGGTCGAAGCATCCGCCATCTCACGCTTCAGGCTTCGTACGACCTCCTCGGTCCGGCCTTCCAGGAAGAGGATCACCTGGCGGATGACCTCGTCGTACTCCTCCTTGGAGCAATACGCCGTGCATGGCGCGATGCAGCGGTTGATGTAGTAGTCCAGACACGGCCGCGGGTCGTGGCCGGTGATCGTCTTCGTGCAGGAGCGCCATGGGAAGAGCTTGTTGACGATATCGAGCGTCCGGCGGACCGAGCCGGCGTTGGCGAATGGACCGAAGTAGCGGCCGCCATCTTTCTCGACCCGGCGGGTGATGTAGACCCGGGGCCAGGGATCCGCCAGGTCGACCTTCAGGTACGGATAGTGTTTGTCGTCCTTGAGGCGGACGTTGAAGAGCGGCTGATGCCGCTTGACCAGCGCTGCCTCCAGGTGCATCGCCTCTTGTTCGGTGTGCGTAACGACGTACTCAAAGTCGTCGATCTGCTCGGAGAGCAGACGCGTCTTCCCCTCCATGCTCGCGGGCGAGCCGAAGTACGACCGCACCCGGTTTTTCAGGTTGGCCGCCTTCCCGACGTAGATCACCTGGCCATCGCCGGCACGCATGACGTAGACGCCGGGATGGGAGGGCACGCGGGCGAGTTGTTCGGCGAATCGGCCGCTCACGCGTTCATTCTAACGAGCGGCGTCCAATGCCCCCGCCCGGCCACGACGCGACCCTGCCCCCGGCACCCGCCGAGCGAGCCAGCTTACGCTCCAGGCGGCGAAGTCGGTTATGCAGTGATTCTTCCTCTCGACCCTCCGCGGCATCGAGCAAGCGCAGCACCACTTCCCGCGCGGACGCAGCATCGCGCTGCCGGTGCTCGCGGTGCTTGGCCAACTCCAGGCCGGCCATGCGATCCCCGCGCTGCCACAGCTGCTCCCATAGCGGTGCAGCCTCGTGGCGCAGGCCGGCGCGCTTGCACAGACGCGCGTGCCGGGCCGCCGCCCACGACCAGTCGTCGCCGCCCTCGAGCCATGGCAGCGCGGCGCGGTAGAGCGCGATCGCGCGTTCGGGACGGCGCGCGTACTCCCACCAGCGCGCCGCAGCGATCGCATCGTCCGGGTTGAGTTCGGCGGCCGAGAGCAAGCGCGCACACCCGGCGAGTACGCCGACCAGCGAGAGCACGTCGTCCGTGTTATGTCGAAACACGGCGCGTAGCGGCGCCGCGCGGCCGGCACGGACATAGTCGAAGTACAACGGGGGAATCAGCGAACCCGGGACGTCGTCCTGCCGATCGATGCGAAGGAGATGCCGTTCTGCTTCAGACAGGCGGCAATTCGGCATGCGATGCCGGTAGAGGCGCCGCACCGCATGGAGCAGATCGAGGTGCGCATGCCTCTCGCACGGATACCGCACGCGCGCCAGCGTCATCCGGGTCTGCACGAAGGGCATGTCGAACGAGCGGCCGTTGTATGTGACCAGCCCTTCGAATCTCTCCAGGTCGGCGGCGAGCATGCTGAGCATCGCCCGCTCGTGCGCGATGTCAGCGAGGAAGTACTGGCGCATGCGGAATGCACCATCCTCATACGACCCGAGGCCCGCCAGGATGACCCAGGTGCCCGTACCGCCGGAAAGACCTGTCGTCTCGATGTCGAAGAAGGCCATGCTTGAGGCACGCGGTGCATCGGCGGCGCCAAGCAGGTGCGCGAGCGCTTCCGGCGGCGCGTCGAGGGCCGCCCGAAGCGGAGATGAGCCATGGCGGTGGTCAAGCGGGAACCATTCGTCGCGGATGAAGATGGGGCCGTGATCGGTCTCATGCCAGTCGCCGCGCAGGATCACGTCGATGGGCGGCAGACTGGCAATCGAGTCCGGTGGCCGGTTGGAGGCCCGCTGGATGGCCGTGTGCTGCGTCACTGCATGCCGCAGGCGTGCCAGACGAGTGTCGATGACCACGCTCAGGCCACCGCGACCGTCGCGGGTTCTCGCAACCGGGACAGCAGCAATGCCGCGGCGCGCTTGTTGGTGCCATGTTCACCGATCGATGGCCCGACGCACCCCGGGCAGCCGGCCGCGCATGTGCAACCTGTGACCAACTCCTGCGCCGCGCCCATGAGACGACCGTGGATCTCAAAGAGGCGGCGTGGCATGCCCACGCCGCCGGGCTGGTTCTCGTACAGGAACAGCGTGGGCCGTTCCGTAAAGGGAGAGCGGATCTGGGCGACCGCCTGCAAATCCCGTGGATCGCACATGAGGAAGATAGGCGCCAGGTGACGCAACAAGTGCGCTAGGCCCCACAGTCCGTCCTGTAACTCGGTCCGCGAGAGGCCCGTAGTCGCAGCGTCATCAAGCGCGAACCAGTAGCCCGTCGTGTGTCGCGACTCTTCGGGGATGCTGATCCGGCCCCAACCGACGTTCTCGTTCGTGTCGAGTTTGATCTTCTTGAAGATCGTCGCGACCTCGCGTACGGCGACTTCGCCATGGTCGACATGGCAGCCAGGTGCCGGCGCACGTTCGAACGATTCGAGCACCTCCAGGTCGACGGCGAGGTTGGCGTCGGTGTAATAATCGACGTCGACCTTGCGCACGTAGGCCTTCTTTTCGTGCCAATCCAGGCGGTCGACATGGTATTGCGCACCGCCATGCATGTAGATCGCCTCTTCGTGGATCAGAAGCGGCGCCGCCGGACGATCGACCTCGCCGATCACGCGTGGCTTCGGCCCCTGCTCAATGACCACGAAGTTGTCGATCGCGGCGGACCGGAGACTCACCGATTCGGCCGGGAACACTTCCGCCATCCAGTGGTAGCGGCCTCCCGCCTTCACCAGCACGCCTTCGTCCGCGAGCAGTTCGAGGAGTTCGGTGGTATCCGCGCCGAACTCCTCGCCCTCCTCGAAGGGCACTTCGAAGGCGGCACACTTGATGTGGCTGATCCGGACGAGGAGATTGTCCGGATCTACGAGGCCTGCCTCCGGCGACGCCTCGAACAGGTATTCGGGGTGTGTCGCCACGTACTGGTTGAGCGGTGACGACGACGCGACGATAACGGAGAACGCGAGGCCGCTCCGGCGCCCGGCGCGCCCCATTTGCTGCCATGCGCTCGCCAGCGTGCCCGGATACCCCGTAAGCACGGCCGCGTCGAGGCTGCCGATGTCTATGCCGAGTTCCAGCGCATTCGTCGCCACGACGCCGCGGATGCGGCCTTCTCGCAGCCCGCTCTCGATGGCGCGCCGCTCGTTCGGAAGGTAGCCGCTGCGGTAGCCCTCGACCTTCGGCGCCTCACCGATGCGCTGCTTCAACGATTCCCGCAGGTAGCGCAGCAGAAGCTCCACCCGCACGCGCGACGGTGCGAAGACGATCGTCTGCACGCCGGCCTGGAGCAGCTTCGACCCGATCTTGCGCCGCGCCGACTGAGCCTTCGCGGATCCCCAGCTCGCGATTGACGATCGGCGGGTTATAGACGGCGACCACTTTGCGCGCTCGTGGTGCGCCATTGTCATCGATGAGCGCCATCGGCTTGCGCACGAGAGCCTCGGCTAACTCTCGTGGATTGGCGATCGTCGCCGAGCAGCAGATGAAGATCGGGTCGGAACCGTAGAACTTGCACGCGCGATGCAGACGCCGGAGCACGTTGCCGACGTGGCTGCCGAAGACGCCCCGATACTGGTGCAACTCGTCGATCACGACGTAACGCAAGTTCTCGAACAGCTTCACCCACTTGGTGTGGTGCGGCAGGATGCCTGTGTGCAGCATGTCCGGATTCGTGACGACGATATGCCCCGCCTCCCGCACTTTGCGACGGGCATCGCCGGGCGTGTCGCCGTCGTACGTGAAGGTTTTGATATCGACGCTCAGGTCCGTGATCAGCGCATGCAACTCCTGCATCTGGTCCTGCGCCAGGGCTTTCGTCGGAAACAGGTAGAGAGCACGAGCCTCAGGCTGTTCGAGGATCGTCTGCACGACCGGCAGGTTGTAGCAGAGGGTTTTCCCTGATGCCGTCGGCGTCACGACGACGACGTTCTGGCGCTGCAGCACCGCCGCGAGCGTCTCCGCCTGATGCGTGTACAGCCGGTCGATGCTCCTCCGGGCGAGCGCCTCGACCAGACGGGGGTCGGTCGCCAGGGGAAAGGGAGCGTGGCGCGCGGCCTGCTCCGGCATCACGCGCCACTCGACGAAGCCATCGGCGAGGTCAGCATCGGTGCGCAGGGCTTCCAGCGCTTGTTCGAGGGGCATCCATACCTCGTTCGCACGTGCGTTCGAATGCCGAGTATAGGATCAGAACGAGCGTTCGTCAACGCCCGACCGCCGACGAGACGGGCGACGCGCGGCATTTAGGGGTTTCGCCCCTGACCCGCCTGGGTGCTAGCACCGACGATAGATACGTCGTTATGGGAGCAACAGGCGCCCCTCAACTGTCACAGGATGGCGACGGTGACGCTCGCGTTGGCGGGAGGCTGGCGCTCGCCTCCAGGTGGCGGCTTCGTGCAGGGCTGCATCGTCCGTCGTCCCTCGTAGTCGCCGCTACTGTCGTCTGCCTGGCAGTTGGGTTCGTCGCAGTTCTGACGTACTTCGGCGCGCGCGCTTTCACGAGCCGGGCCGCCGATCAGCGGGCCGCCGAAGAGGCTGCGTCGTTCGCCATGCACAGCTCGCTCCTTGCGACCGGCGATGCCTTCAACGGCTATCTGCAGATCCTGCGCTACTCGGAAGATCCGGCGCTCCGATCGCGCGCCGCCTCGCCCGAGGCGCGACGGAATGCAATGCAGCAGTTGCTCTGGCTGAACACGAACAAAATGGCTGTTCTCGCCGTCGCGGACCGCTCGGGGCTGGTGCTCGAGAGCACGGACGGATCGATCCAAAGCGTGCGAGGGAGCGCGGCCTTCAACGAGTCGCGCGCGAACTTGGGGCCCGCTAACTCGGACATCGTGTTGCCTGAGGGGGGCGAGCGTGGTTATGTCGAGTATAGTGCCCCGCTGCGCGATCCCGATGGAACCGTGTGGGGCTTCCTGTACGCGCGTGCCGAACCGCAGGTCCTCTGGAGCGACACGCTCAACGCCTCCATCGATGGCGGCCACAACGTCATCATCAACAGCGAGGGCGTTTTCTCAGCGGGTGTCCCCGACGAATTGCTGAGGCAGCCGTGGAGTGGTTCGACCCTGGGGAACGGCAGTGTGCGAGCAGAAATCGCCGGCGTCGAAGCGATTTGCGGGCTCGGCGCCATCGGCAGAGACACGCAGATCGACCACGGCTGGTTCGTGGCCTCGTGCTTGCCTGCGTCCCTGATCCAGGTGGAAGCCGGGCGGGCGCTCGGGAACCAGGGTCAGATCACGATTGCCGGCGCCGTGCTGGCAGTTGTCATCGCGATCGGCCTTCTGCGTATCGCGCTCGGCTCGCCCGCGCCGCCTGCAGTCGCGCAGCATCCCGATGAGATGGAGGACGCCGACGCGCCATTTGAAGTGGAGGAAGGCGGCCTAGCCGCGGAAACGCACGCCGTGATCGAAGCACCGGAGGCGTCGCCGGGTGAACCGGAAGCCGGCCCGGCGGAACCCGCAGCACCCATCGTCGTTATCGCAGACGTCGACGCACTGGCCGTGATGGACGCGTACGAGCGCCGCAACGCGCTGCTCTCGAACGAGCTGCGAGAGAGCATTCAGGCACGCCTGATGATCGCCGTCACGCAGGCCGAGGAGGCCTACAACCTCAGTGCCACGGATCCGGACCGGGCGATCGCGTTGCATCGGGCGGCGATGGATGAACTCGAGTCAGTGCGTGAACGCGGGTTGCGCGGCATGGGCCAGGAGTTGCACCCGAGCCTTGTGCGGCTCGGACTTCCGGGCGCGCTCCGGTCGCTCAAAAAGGAGTTCGCGGACCGTGTCACGATCGACCTCCAGGTGGATGCGAACGTCGACGGGGCGTCCAGTCGCGGGGGCAGGGTCACCATCGACAACAGGCTGCGGCTCATCGTGTACCGCGTCATCCGCGATGCGGTCCGGACTGCGTACGCCGGTCGTGCAGACAGCGTCACGATTGCGATCCAGCGAGACGGCCTCGAGATCACTGCTGCCGTGACCTCGAAGCTGTCGGGCGGCGACGCGGACGCTGCACGTGAAACACTCCTGGCAGGGGAGGTGGCGCTGAGGGCGTTCGGCGGCAGCCTGACGGTCGACACCGAGGGCGCGCTACGCGTCATCGCGCGCGTGCTCGCGCCTAACGTCGCGCAGCCTGAGCCACTGATAAGCGCGCGGACGGAGGACGACGACGCCATCGTCGCGCAAGGCACCCTGCATGCCGATTCAACTGCCAGCCGGATCGAAGACGATCTCCAGGCCACCGCGCACGAACTCGCCTCCACAGTCGACATCCGGTTCGTGTCCACGGCGGATTCCGCTTCCCTGCGTCCGGCGGATGAGCTCTGCATAGCGATGATCGACGTACTACGAGTGGCGGCCGCAGGATTCAGCGAAGCCGGCGCGAACACCTGCGATGCTTCGCTCAAGCTCGAACACGATGCGGGTGAACTGAGGATCAGCGCCCGCACGCTTCTGAGCATGGAGCGCCTCGACGATATCCGTCAGCGCGGGGAACAGGCCGGCTGCTCCATCTCGATCGCGCGCGATGCATCCGGCATGTCGATCGCGCTGAGATTCGATCTGCTGCCTCAGCCCCGGCCGGCCATTGTGCGCTTCGCGCTGCCCGAAGACGAGCCCAGCGTCATTCCCGTCTCCGAACCCCCGCCCTATCTCGCCCCCGTGCTGCCGGCCACGGCCGTCACGTTTCGCATCCCCGACGGCGGGGCACTGTTCGAGTCGATGGACGAAGCGGCTGGGATGCCGGTGGCGGCGGTGGACGATGTCCTGCCGAGCGTCGTCCAGGTGTCGTCGCTTGCCGAGGTCATCCCCGCCGATGCGGATGCCGTCGAAGGCGAACCGTCGGAAGCAGACGCTGAGGTTGACGCGACCGCGCTCGGTGACGGCGATGGGCGACGCTCGCCGGACGAGGACGCGGCGTAGCGGTACGGCCAAACGGGTCTCGGATGCGGTTGCAGTGGGGCTTGGTAAGCAACGGGCGCGAGACGGGCCGCGGTGAAGTCAGGCTGCCTTGCGGCTTCGTGCCTCGGGTTGTGCCTCGTCGGATTCGTCGGACGTGCCCAGCGTTTCCTGCAGGTACAGCAGGACAGCCTTCACGCGCGGGTGTGCGGCATTGTCACGGCTGAGGTTGAGCTGTCCGAAGATGGCGTTGATGTGATTCTCAACGGACTTCTCTTCGAGGACCAGCGAACGGGCGATAGCGGCGTTGTTGTACCCCTTCGCCATGAGCGAGAGCACTTCGAGCTGCCGCCTGGTGAGCGCCGAGAGACGGGTTTCGCGTCGCCCGAGGCTCTCGACGACAAGCGGATCCAATACGACGAGGCCCATCGCCGCGCCATCGATGGCCCGCACCAGCGTTGCCACGTCAGTCACCGACTGCCGTAGTAAGTACGACCAGCCAGCAGCTCGGAATGCGGGTAGCGCGGCCAGGGTGCGGCGGTCCGGGCGTTCGCCAAGGAAGACGATGCGCGAGCCGGCCTTCGCGCCGGAGATTGACTGCGCAATCCTCAATGCGTCGTGCTCACTCTCGGCATCGAGGCCGATGAGCGAGACGTCGGCGCGCTCGCTCGACGCCATGCGCATTGCCTCGGCGGCATCACCCGTCGCGCCGACGAGCAGGAGCCGAGGCTCGCTCGAAAGCACGGTGCGCAGCATGTCGCGAAGGAGGCCATCGGCCTCGATCACCAGGACGCGGATGCGGTTGTCTTGCTTATCCATGCCTACCTGAGCAATTGTCGGCCCACGCGGCTTCGCCCACATAAGGGTGTTCGCTGATTCTCCCCGTTCCTGCGAAGGCTGAGGATGCGTTTCGCGGCAAGTGGCCGTATGGGTGCAGGCACCCAAGGTCGGATGGGTGGCATCACCGTGCGGCTCCTGGGTGCTGATCACGACCTTAATACAGGTGCATGAAGCGCCTGAGCGATGCATGCGACCGCATGGAGGCGACACGCGGATGCACACCCGCAACCTGATCCGAAGACTGCGCCAGGAACACGGCATCACCGGCCTTGAGACGGCGATCGTCCTCATCGCCTTCATCACGGTGTCGGCTGTCTTCGCGTTCGTCGTGCTCAGCACCGGCCTCTTCAGCGCGGAGCGAGGGCGGGAAGCAGTGTTCGCCGGCCTGTCGAAGACGCGCGGCTCGATCACGTTGACCGGTGGCATCCTGGCGACGTCCGACCAGACGGAGATCACGGACCTGACGTTCTCGGTCGTGCTCGCTGCGGGCGGCGACTCTGTCAGCATTGATCCCGCGGCATCGAACGGCCGCACGGTGATCAGCTACATCGACAGCGCGATCGCCGATCCCGATCTCGAGTACACGGTAACGGCGGTGGTCGGGAACGCGGACAGCGTGTTAGGACCGGGAGAGATCATGGAGGTTGGCATCGACCTCACGCAGAATGCGCAGATCTCCCTTGGCACAAACGACACCTTCACGCTGGAGATCAAGCCGCCCTCCGGGTCGTACCTCGTCGTGCGGCGGACCACGCCGGCATCTATCTCCGACACAATCATCGATTTGAACTAACCAGTCCCTTGATCCTCACAACGCGGCGCCCTTGACTCACCGAGCAGGCGCCGCCGTTCGCCGCGATACGCGCGTGGGCGCTCACACCCACGCAAATCGGGTGCGCGTACCGTGAGAACTTCTCCTAGGGAGAACGACCTTTATCACGTAGGGGAATACACGAACCGATGGGTCTCCCCTCCCAGGAGGTGTTAGTCATGAACCGAGTCAAGCAGTTCGTGCACAGACTGCGCAACGAGCGCGGCATCACGGGCCTCGAGACGGCAATCGTCCTCATCGCGTTTGTGGTCGTGGCAGCGGTGTTCGCCTTTGTTGTGCTCAGCACGGGCCTCTTCAGTTCGGAGCGAGGCAAGGAAGCAGTCTATGCCGGTCTGGCGAAGACACGCGGCTCGATGTCGTTGACCGGCGGCATCATCGCCGACTCCAACGGCACGTCGATCACCGATCTTCGGTTTGGCCTGACGCTTGCGGCCGGCGGCGACTCGGTGAACCTGGACTCGACAGACGCATCGAACCGCACCGTGATTTCTTATGTCGATGAGACGGTGTTCACGAACACGATGGACTACACCGCGACCGAGGTGCTCGGCGATGGCGATCTGCTGCTTGAGCAAGGGGAGCTCGTGCAAATCGACATCGACATGGCAGCCGAATGCGGCTGCACAATCACCGAGAACTTCAGCTTCACGCTGGAGCTGAAGCCGCCGACGGGCAGCTACCTGGTGATCCAGCGGCTGACTCCGGCGTCACTGGCAGAAAGCATTATCGACCTCAACTAGCTAACCCTCCGGGAAGGAACCCGTGCGGCG
>JBBDXD010000014.1:42110-143966 GCA_040902535.1 Dehalococcoidia bacterium
TGCGGCGCGCCAAAGCTGCGGCGGGTGCGCGCACCCGCGCGATTGGGGTGCGATTACCGTGGCAGCGTTATGCGCGCAGACGATCCTTCTCACGTACAGGACGCATCTAGTGTGGTGCAGGGATCACCGCAATTACTCAGGCCGCGGGGCCATTCAGGAGGGTTTGGAATGAGTCGGATTAGGGATTTCTTCCGCCGCGTGCGTGAGGAGCGCGGCATCACGGGTCTGGAGACCGCCATCGTCCTCATCGCGTTCGTAGTCGTTGCCGCCGTCTTCGCGTTCGTCGTGTTGAGCACGGGTCTCTTCAGTTCGGAGCGGGGCAAGGAGACGGTGTACGCGGGCCTGCAGAAGACCCGTGGTTCCATGTCGCTCACGGGCGGCGTCATCGCCACGAGCGATGGCACGGCAGTGACCAACCTGCAATTCGGGCTGACGCTCGCCGCCGGCGGCGACTCCGTTAACCTCGACCAGTCGGACGCCAACAACCGCACGGTCATCAGCTACATCGACACGGCCGTGAACACGCCCGACATGACGTACGTGACCACGGAGGTCGTCGGCGACGCCGACGAGCTGCTGGAGGCCGGCGAGCTGGCGCAGGTCGCCATCGACATGACCGCCGAGTGCGGCTGCACGATCAACGCGAACGAATCGTTCACGCTGGAGGTGAAGCCGCCGACCGGCTCGTACCTGGTCATCACGCGGACGACGCCCGCCTCGATGACCGAGACGATCGTCAACCTCAACTAAGACCAGACGTCACGGATCAGGAGGCCCCGCACGCGCGGGGCCTCTTGCTGTGCTCGCCGCGCCCGTGTGTCACGCAGGATTCGAGTAGGTGACCCCGCTGCGTGAAGTCGGGGGAATTCACCATGCGTTCTGGGGCGCCGCCACACGACCCTTCAATTGGTACTGGACGTACCGACTGGGCAGAAGGCATGGACAGCCGCAAGCCCGGGCCCGACCGCCACTCCCAACTGAGGCGGAGGGCGGACGGAAGCAAGGGAGTGCGCACCAGGCCTGCACGCGATCCGAGGACAGGCAAACGCGCTTCGTAAGGAGGTGGCGACGCGACAGTAGCAAACGACTGACCTCGATCGCGTCCCCATCGGAGGGACGAAGAACAATCGGACTTCCTTTCAAGGAGGAATGCAATGAAGCGGTTTATGGAGTCCTTTCGCCGCGGGAGCGAAGAGCGCGGCATCACCGGTCTTGAGACGGCCATCGTCCTGATCGCGTTCGTCGTCGTCGCGGCCGTGTTCGCGTTCGTCGTCCTGAGCACCGGTCTCTTCAGCTCCGAGCGGGGCAAGGAGACGGTCTACGCGGGCCTGCAGAAGACCCGCGGCTCAATGTCGCTCACCGGTGGCGTGATCGCGACATCCAACGGTACGGCGATCACGGACCTCTCGTTTGGTCTGACGCTCGCGGCCGGCGGCGACTCGGTCAACCTGGACCAGAGCGACGCGAACAACCGCACGGTGATCGCGTACATCGACACAGCCGTGACGGACAATGACCTGACGTACACGACGACGGAAGTGGTCGGCGACGCGGACGAGCTGCTCGAAGCAGGCGAGCTCGCACAGATCGACATCGACCTGGCGACAGCCTGCCCGACGTGTACTGTCGGCGCGAACGAACAGTTCACGCTCGAAGTGAAGCCACCGTCCGGTTCGTACCTGGTGATCTCGCGGACGACGCCTGCGTCGATCGCGGAGACGATCATCAACCTGAACTAACGGGACTCGCGCTCGAGTCTCACGGGCGGCCGCTCTTCGCAGGGCGGCCGCCCACCTGAGCAACCCACGCGAAAGGCGGAGTGCCGGTGGAACCCCAGCAGTTGGCCACGAAGGTCACACAGCTCGAGTCACGGGTCGCCACGCTCGAAGATGAAGGCAAGATCATCAAGGGCGAGGTCAAGCAGATCCTGACCGAGATCCGCAGCGCGATCCTCGTGCGGGAGAACCCGTTCGAGATGGAGAACGCGCGCGGCATGGCGGCCGGCGGGACAACCCACGTCATTTCAACAGCACCCTCCGCCACGAAGGTCGAACTCGTGATGCCGTCCGCGCCGGAGCCTGCACCCGTCGCTGAGCCCCAGCCGGAATTTGAGCCGGCGCCGGCCCGCACCCCGTACATCCCCGAGCCCTCGAAGGAGCCTGTGATGTTAAGGCCGCAGGCGCACATCGCGCCGTCCGAGCCGGATCGACCGCAGTGGAGCCTGCTGACCGTCGCAGGGCTATCGGCGTGGGCGGAAGAAGCCATGCGCCGCCTGGGTCCGCTGCGATTGGAGATCTTGCTGGACTTGTGCGAGGCCGCCGGCCACCTGACACCCGACGCGCGGACCGCACTTTCGCGCATAACGGAAATGGATACGGCCGAACCGGCGCAGGCGCCTTCCACCAACGATACGGTCGTCATTCTGCGGCAGCTCGAAGCGCTCGTGAACGACGATCAGGACTACGGCTCGCGACTGCAGCGCCACGCATAGCCGAACGAGGGAACGCGCGGCAAACGCTGAAGGAGTGGCGTCATCGACAAGGCAATCACGACCATCATGCTGACGATCGCGGCGATCGTAGCGATCGTCGCGGTCGTGAACGCCGTGCTGCCGTCCGTCAGCAGGACGAGCGGCGCGTTGATCTCCGCGTCCAACGTCGTGGAGGACCGTATTTCGAGCCAGATCGAGATCGTACACGCAACGGGACAAGACGCCGACCCGGACGCCGAAGTGTGGGTAAAGAACACCGGCTCATCGACGTTGGCGGCGGTCGACCGCGTCGATGTCTTCTTCGGGCCGGACGGCGACTTTCAGCGCATCCCGCAGGGTGACCCGGGTTGCACAGCGCCTTGCTGGGAGTACGAGATCGAGAACGCCGCAAGCTGGGAGCCGACGGCCACGCTGCACATCACCGTGCACGCGGACACCAACCTGGCGACTGGCACCACGTACTACGTGAAGGTGGTGACCCCGAACGGCATCGCCAATTCAAAGTTCTTCACGGTCTAGGGGCGCGACGTGGAAAACGGACTGCCCGCGCTGATGCTCGCCGCGATGATGATGCTGGCCACCGTGCTGATGGCGCGCGGCGGCTTCCTGGGGGCGGATGCGATCGGCATGTCGCTGCGTGAATCCGAAGGCCGATACGCGGAGCAGAGCCGCACCGGGCTTACCGTCACGGGCAGCAGCATCGACGGTACCGGCGCCAACGTGACGTTGACGGTGCGGAACGACGGCCAAACGCCGATTGCCGACTTCGCGGGCATGGATGTGGTGGTGCAGTACTTCGACGAGAACACAGACCGTTACGACAGGTGGGTGCCATACACGGGCGGCGCTCTGGCATCGAACACGTGGACTGCGGGGAACTTCCAGGACGATGTCTTCGAGCCGGGCATCCTCAACAGCGGCGAGTCGATGGACATCACCGTGCGGGTGAACCCGGTCGTCGGCGCGGGCAGCGTTAACTGGGCGATCGTCGGCACGGATAAGGGCGTGACGGTGCAGACGTACTTCGACGGGCCATAGGGGCGAGCATGGCGATCTACACAAAGCTCATGCCGGCGTTCCTGAAGAAGCCCCCGGGCCGCAGCGAAGCCGTCGAAGAGGCGGCGAACTGGCAGCGGTCCACGTCCCTGTTCGCCCCGGCGCCGATGGAGTACGACCTGATTACGCAGCTCACGTATATGTCGGCGCTGGCTACCGCGAACGTCGGCCGCGAGCACCTGTTCGAGAAGACGGCCGGATTGGGCTATTCAACGTCCGGCTACTTCCACCGCGTCCATTTGGTCGCGCAGCGCCTCAACTACGACTACGCGCGCGCATGCCAACTGGTCGCCGACGCGACGGAGAACAGCGTCGTCAACAGCCTGCTGCTTCGATTCGCGAGTTCGCTGTCATCGGGCGAGCCAGAATCTGTCTTCCTGGCGCGCGAGACAGAGATCCAGATCGAACAGTACTCCCGCAAGTACGAACGCGACCTGGAGTCGCTCAAGAAGTGGACCGATGCGTACGTCGCCCTGATGGTGTCCGTCACACTGGTCGTCGTCGTCTCGATGGTATCGATGATGATCTACAGCGTCGGCACCGTCTTCATCCTGGGGCTGGCGACTATGATGATCGGCGTCGCGGCGCTCGGTGACTGGATCATCTACCGCACGGCGCCGGTTGAGCCGAAGACGCATAAACGTGCCGTCCGGTCCCGCACCCAGGATCAGATGTTCGCGATCGCGAAGGTGTTATTGCCCGCCGGCGCCGCGCTCGGCGCGATCGTGGGCCTTGTCTTCAGCATCGGCGCGGGGATGGTCGCCGCAGGCATCACGATCGCACCGGTCGGCGTGCTGGCGTTTATGGACGATCGGCGCATCGACCAGCAGGACCGCGACATCTCGACGTTCCTGCGGTCACTGGGCTCCGTCGTCGGCGCGATCGGGACGACCGTCACCGAGGGCATGGACCGTCTCAATCAACGGTCCCTGGCATCGCTCGAACAAGGCGTCCGGCGTCTGCATGTGAGGCTGCGGAACGGCATTCGCCCTGACTACTGCTGGGACCGCTTCATCTCCGAAACGGGCAGTGAGCTTGTCGACCGTTCCGTCAGCACGTTCTGGGACACGACCAAAGTCGGCGGTGACCCTGACCAGATCGGATTCCTTTCATCGCTGTTCGCGCTGAAAATCTCGTTGATGCGAGAGAACCGCAAACTCGTATCACAGACGTTCATGTACTTGATGCTGCCCCTGCACACAGTGCTCGTGGGCATTCTGCTCTTCGTAACGGAAGTCATGGTCGTCTTCGCGCAACAACTCAACAACATCCAGACGCAAGCGCTGACCAATACCGACCCGACGACGACGGGCGGCATCGACGTCACGAACGTGCTGGCGTTCGCTTCTCCAAACGTCGCGTTCCTGCGTGGCTTTGCCTTGATCGTGACCATCTTTCTGACGGTCGTCGATACGTGGTCGCCGCACGTCACAGCGGGCGGGCACCACCACAAGGTGTGGGGGTATGCGGCCGTGATGCTCGTCATCTCAGGTGTGCTGCTGTTGGGCGTGCCGGCGATGGTACAGGGCTTGTTCAGCAGCGTTTCCGGTGGGTTGGAAGAAAACGACATCAGTACCGGTTAACTAGGGAGGTGATATGAAGAACTTCTTCAAGAAGGATCAACCGGACGAACGTGCTCTGGAGCTGCCGCTCCGCGAAGCGCGCGAGTTTGTGCCGTCCTCAGCACAGTCGCCCGATGCACGTCGCTTCAGTCTGTTCAACCCGGAAGAGGAAATCGATGAGTCGAACGACGAGGACCTGGTGTTTCTGGCCTCGTTGGTCGATGCAACAAACGCGCCGGTGAAGAAGCCGGAAGCACAGCCACAGCCTGCTGAGCAACGCATGGACGATATGGAAGTGTTCCGCGAAAGTGCGGCGCTTCGACAGCGGACCGAGATCGCCAAGCAACTGAAGGTCGACAACGTGGACATGGGGGATCTGCTGGAAGATCTCCAGACCACCCGGGCGGCGCTCCAGCACCGGCGAAAGGCCGCGTAGCGGATGCCACGATGGCTGCTTGGCTCACTCGTCGCCTTCATGGCGCTTTGGACGGTCTTCACCGCTGTTGCCGGCTGGTATGCGTGGCAGAGCACGAACTCTTCGAACGCGTCCGCACAGGACGGGCCGGCTGCGTCTGATGACGCTGGCCCTGGCGGCGAACGCAGTTCAGACACCACTGCTGCCGGCGTGGAGCCGGCCATGCCGGCGAGCCTGACTGCGACGCCACAGGAGACGCCGGCGCGCGCGGTCGGCATCGCGCGGCCGGTGCCTCGCGAGGCGACCTCCGGCGGCTTTGACGAGCGGGTGCGGCCGGCGAACGGAGAGGTGACGCGCAAACGGGCGGCGGCCGGGCGTTCGTCACTGGGCGTTGTCGTGCTCGATCCGGGCCACGGCCGCGGCGATCCGGGCGCAGTGCATTATCCTTCCGACGGCTCCGGCCGCTACGACGTCACTGAGGCGCAGTCGAACCAGCTCAACGCGGAGTTGATCCGCGTCGAACTCATCGCTCTCGGCTACGACGTGTATCTCACACGTGAAGGCGCCGGCCGCGGCCCCGGCGGCCCACTGCCGCTGCAGTTCATCGCCAACGACCTGTATTGGCGGGTGCAGCTCGCGTCCGCCGTCGATGCGGATGTGTATCTCGCGATCCACGGCAACGGCGCCGTCGTCAAGTCGATCAGCGGGCCCGAGACGTGGTATTGCGGCAAGCACGAGGAGGGCGCCGCGAACGAGCGGCTCGCTTCGCTCGTGCAACAGGCGATGATGGACGCGCTGCACGAGTATGGTTACGCCCCGCCAGATCGCGGCATCAAGGAAGACGCGCAGAGCCACCATTCCGGCGACTTCTGCCAGTTCGTAGTGACGCGGGAGACAGAGGTGCCGGCGGCGCTACTCGAGTTCCTATTCCTCTCGAACGACGCCGATGCGAGCGTGCTCGTCGACCCGCGTTCGCATGAACTGCTGGCGCGGCACGTCGCAGCGGCCATCGACGTATTTATGCGGGAGCGCCGCGGTGAGTAGCTTGGCGTTACAATCGCGGCCATGGTGAAGATCGTGGTGCTCGCAAGCTTCAACATGGACCTCGTGATGCGCACCTCGCGCCAGCCGGCGCCCGGCGAGACGCTACAGGGCGAGTTCGCGACGTACCTCGGCGGCAAGGGCTTCAACCAGGCGATCGCGGCGCGCCGTCTCGGCGCAGGCGTGAGCGTGATCGGTCGCGTCGGCGACGATGAGTTCGGGCAGCGCTTCCTGGATGCGCTCGACCGCGAGGGCATCGACCGCAGGTGCGTATCCGTCGATCCGGAAGCCGGCACGGGCGTCGCAACGATCGTCGTCGACGGTGATGGCGAGAACGCGATCGTGCAGGCGCCGCAGGCGAACACGCGATTGACCTACGACGAGATCGTTGCGGTTGCGCCAACCTTCGAGGTGCATGGCGTCAAGATTCCTCAACCGCTCGCGGAGGCGGATGCGTTTCTTACTTCGCTTGAGTGCCCGGTCGAACTGGGTGAGTTTCTTGCGTCCATCCTGCACGACCTGCGCACGGGAGTACCGCTGATCCTGAACCCCGCCCCCGCATCGCGCATTGAGAATCTCCCGGTACATCCATGGTCGGTGCTGGTGCCCAATGCCATCGAAGTCTCGACGATCACAGGTCACGCACGCGTCGACGTCGCGAGTGGCCTCGAAGCGGCACAACGGCTCGCGCGCATGGAGACCGCCGACTCTATCGTGGTTACGCTCGGTCAAGATGGCGCCGTGGTGGCAGACCACGGACGGCTGCTGCCCGTTCCGGCTTTCGACGTGAAGGTCGTCGATACTGTCGGCGCCGGCGATGCCTTCTGCGCGGCGCTCGCCGTCGCCATGGCCGAGGGCGCCGATCTCGCGGAGGCGGTGCGCTTCGCGAACGCCGCGGGAGCGCTCGCGACTACGAAGCACGGCGCAGAGCCATCGATGCCGCACCGGCACGAAGTCGAGGCGTTGCTCGCGAAGGGAGCCACCGTATGACGACATTCGATCCCGATCACGAACGGCACATCCTGCTCGCCCGAGAAGTCATCAAGAACGAGGCACGCGCGCTCGACGAGGCGGCGGCAAACATCGGCCATGACTTCGTCGAAGCGGTGGAAATGATCGCAACGAGCCATGGCGCGCTGGGCATCATAGGCGTCGGCAAGTCCGGTCACGTCGCCAGGAAGCTCTCGTCGACGTTCGCGTCAACGGGAACACCGGCAACCTTCCTCCACGCTGGCGATGTCGTACACGGCGATTTAGGCGGGCTGCACAAGGGCGATACCGTCATGATCATTTCGCACAGCGGCGAGACGCCGGAGATCGTCGCGCTGTTGCCGATGGTGAAGCGCATGGACCTGCCCATCATCGCCATCACCGACGGCGCGCGCTCGACGCTCGCCCTGGTTGCGAACATCGTCGTCGTGCCGGGCAATGTTTCGCGGGCGGACCCGATCGGCCTTGCGCCCACGGCAAGCTCCGCGGCTGCGCTCGCCATCGGCGATGCGATGGCGTTGGCGGTCGCCCAGCATCACGGGTACACGACGGCTGACTTTGAGCATAAGCCAGGCGGCGCGCTCGGCAGGCTCATGGAGTCCGTGTACCGCAGACCCTCTGACGGTTAGATGCCGTTTTCCTGCAGGAAGCTCACGACGGCTTCGTTGAACTGCTCAGGTTGATAGAGGTTGACGGCGTGCGCCGCGCCCTCGATCGTCACCAGGTGCGCGTTCGGCGCCTTCCCGGCGATGTACTCGCAGCCCGCCTTATAGCGCTGGTCGTCGGCGCCCCATACGACGAGTACAGGCACGTCGATCTTCTCGATGGCGTCGATCACCTTGGCGTCGCGCTGCGTGAGGATGCCCCGTCCAGCGAACGCCAACCCTGCCGCGGAACGCTGGTACTGCTTCGTGGCGTCGATCTCGATCCCGCGGCCGAAGCCCTCGAGTCCGCGCTCTTCAAACCGTTTGGCGTACCCGATCGAAAAGTCGTTCCAGCCGTCGCGCGCGTCGTCCTTGCGATATCCGGGACCTGTGTTGCACAGGACGAGCGCGCTGACCATCTCTGGATGCGCGACGTAGAACTCCAGCGAGATGTAGCCGCCCAGCGACAACCCGCCGATGACCGCCTTCTCGATCCCGAGGTGCCGCAGCAGTGCCGCCATATCTTCGACCGTGAGCTTCTCGGTGTAGGCCGCCTCGTCAGGCGGGCTGTCGGTGCCGCCGTGCCCGCGCATGTCCCAGGCGATCACGCGGTAGTCGCGCCAGCCTTCGAACTGCGGTTTCCACATCTGCAGCGTCGCTGCGTAGGCGTGCGTCAGCAGGATCGGTGAACCGTAGTGTGCACCGTGCTCTTCGTAGTTGATGCGGATCCCGTTGAGGTCGACGACCGGCATGCGCTCCCCAACCGTTGCAACGCGCGAAGGTCTCGTGGCGCCGCATCTTCGCGTACAGGCGCCCGGCGCACAAACTGGCACGGCAACGGTGTTAGAGCGTGAGGCGTCCAAGCCAGCCAAGCGACGGCGGCAGCTTTGGCGGCGGGGAAACGGGCGCCTTCGGAGACACGGACTGTCCCGGCTTTACCTTCCTCATCTTATGCACAGACTCGGCACGCTGCCCCGAATCTGAACGACGGCTGAGTTAACATTCATCGATGACCATCCACCCTTCCCGAGACGAATTCGCCTCGATCACGGAAAGCACACCTCTCGTCGACGAACTCCATGCGCGCATCGCGCGCCACGGGCCGATCACGTTTCGCGAGTTCATGGATGCGGCGCTCTACCACCCGCGCTACGGCTACTACATGGCCGGTGCCGAAGTGACGACGCGGGCCGGTGATTATGTCACGAGTCCCGAGGTGCACCCCGTCTTCGGGACGCTCGTAGCGAAGCAAATCATCGAACTCTGGCGCGCCCTCGACCGGCCGGCAACGTTCACGGTCGTCGAAGCAGGCGCGGGCCGCGGCGCGCTCGCTCGTGACGTGCTGGTGCGGGCCGCACGGGAGCCCGATTTTGGCGATGCGCTCAGGTATCGAATCTGGGAACGAAGCCCACGCGCGCAAGCGACACAACATGAGACCCTATCCGAAGCGGCGATGGATCATTACGTCGAGTGGAGCGCCGATTCTCCTCGTGACATCGTGGGCTGCATCCTTACGAACGAGCTGATTGACGCGTTTCCTGTGCATCGCCTGTTCCGGAGCGCCGACGGCTTGCGCGAAGTCTACGTAGCCTCCGACGGCCGTGGCTTCCGCGATCAGTTCGGCCCCCTCTCGGATCCGCGACTCACGGGGTACTTCGACGCACTCGGCTTGGTGCCCGGTATGGACTGCTACGCTGAAGCGAACCTCGATGCGCCCGCCTGGATCGCGGAGGTTGCGCGTTCGCTGCGCCGCGGTTACGTGCTGACGTTCGATTACGGATACGAAGCCGTCGCCCTATACGCCCCCTGGCGCCGCGATGGCACACTGCTCTGCTTCTACCGCCAATCCGTTAGCAGCGATCCCTATCAGCGCATCGGCAAGCAGGATATGACGGCGAGCGTCGACTTCACGACGCTGCGCATGGCGGGCGAAACGGCCGGTCTCCGCACCGTCGGTATGACGGACCAGGCGGCATTCCTTGTGGGGCTGGGCATCGCCGAAGGCGTCGCCGCGATCGCGAACGATCGGTCTCCGCAGATCGAGGAGTACTTCGCGCGACGAAACGTTGTGCTGGACCTCATCGATCCGGCGAAGCTGGGACGCATCAAGGTGCTCCTGCAGGGGAAGGACGCGCCGGAAGCGGCGTTTACAGGCCTCACTGATGCCTGACGCCATCGAAGTCGGCGATCCGGCGCCGGACTTCACCTTGCCCTCGACCGAAGGCGACGTATCACTGAGCGCGCTGCTCGGCTGCGGCGATCGCGTGGTGCTCGCGTTCTACGTCGAGGATGGCACGCCTTCGTGCCAGACCGAAGTTTCGCTGCTGAAGGATTCGTACGAACTGTTACGGGAGTTCGGTGCGAGCGTCGTCGCCGCGAGTGCGGATTCGCTCAAATCGCATCGCGCCTTCGCCGAACGGTTGAACGGCGTGCCGTTTCCGCTGGCATCCGATCAGGACCTTATCGCCGCGCGTGCGTACGGCGTTGTGGACGAGGGCGACCCGCGCCGCTCGCGGCGTGCGGCCTTCGTCATCGATCGCGACGGCCGTGTATTGCTGGCGCTCTCGCCATTTCAGCCCTCGAATCTCGCAAGCGCCGAGGCCATTTTCCAGGCGTTGGGTATGGAGACGTAGGCCTGCGCTACAAGCCCTGCTTGAACACCAGGTAATCAAGATCGCCCGGCGACGCGCCATGCTCGGACATCACCCCTGCGATCTCGGAGCGATGCTGCGTAGAGTGATTGATCACCTGGAAGAGCGTCTCGCCGAGCGGCAGCCGGTGGTCGTATCCCCAGCGCTTCCACCACTGCTCGGAACGGTGCCACCCCTCGTCCGTCAGCGCACCGAAGTAATCGCGCATCTCTGCGTGCGAAGCATCGAACGCCGCACGCAATGCGTCAAACGTCGGCGGCTTCGCCTCTTCGAACTCGCTGCCGGTCCAATTGGAATGCCAGAATTGCTGGGTGCCAAGGAAGTGCGCAAACGCGCCGGCGAGAGCCGCATATTGTTCGTCGGTAAGTGCACGCGCGGCTTCGAGGAGTTGGTAGTTCGCCCACTCGTTGTATGCGACGAGCTGGCGCGCGTGATCAGCGAGTCCCATCGTTAGCCACCCATTCGTCGAAGAAGTACACGATGTCGAGGTCTCCCGGCGACCAGCCGTGGGCAGCGAGCATCATACCGGTTTCGCCGCGGTGCGCCGCCCCGTGATTGACGACGTGCGTCAGGAGCAACCCGAGTGGTCGTTCGCGCGCAGTCCCTTCGCTGTCGCGGTAGGCGACGACGCGCGACCACTCGTCGGGTGGCATCCGGTCGAGAAGGGCGTGCCAGCGTGGGTACGATGCGTCGAATCCGGCGCGCACACGATCCATGGTCGTCATATCCACCGGGTCGAGATGCAGGAGCGCGATCCGCTGATACCAGGTGATGTGCGCGACGAGCACGTGCGCCATGCTTCCACGGATGCTCTCGACACCTGCACCGCCGGCATCCTCGAGCAGCGACGCCGGAACGTGGGATGCTGCGTCGAAGATCTTCGCGTTCGCCCACTTGTCGTAGGCGAACAGCATTCGCGCGTGTTCAACCAGACTACTCACTGGCGCAATCTCCGAATCCGTATCCCTGTTTCGGCGATTCTAACAACCAACAGCCGGCTGTGCTTCCGCCTGTGGGCGCCTAGAAGTTAAAATCATGCACCGTTTCCGACATGCCACCGCGCGAGGGCATCGCACGCCGGAGGGAACTCATGGCAAACGACGGCAATGTGACCGTCCGCCCCATCGACTTCATTCGCGACGAGGCGCCCCTCAAATCTTTTCTCGTCGAGCGCGATCGGATGCGCCTGGATCATCTAGAGCCCGCAGTGCAGGCCGGCGACTGCTTCGCAATGGTCGCAGAGGAGGACGGTCTGGCCATCGGGTGGGCCGTCGTGCACACGAATTTCCGCGAAGATCAGGACTGGAGCCCACCCGACGAGGACACGAAACGGTTCCAGTCGGGCGAAAACGCATATCTCGAAAACATCGAAGTCGCTGCCGGGATCCGCGGCAAGGGCGTCGGTACGGCGCTGCTTGAAGCGATCGAGCACGAAGCGAAGAAGCGCGGCAAGCAGCGGCTCTGGCTCCACACCAGCGAGAACAACGTCATGGCGCACAAGGTCTTCGACCGCGGCGGCTGGACGCATGAGACGAGCGTGTATCCGCCCTGGAAACCGTCATCGCGCACGCGCGTCTACACGAAGGAACTCTGAGCGACCATGTCTAAGACATTTCTTCGGCTGCTCATCGTCAACGCGGCCCTGCAGTTCTTTCTCACCCGGATACGAGCGGGGCGCGCTGAGGAGGAGGGCGCTGCCGAAGCGATGTGGATCCGCTATCCGATCACCGTTGCCATCAACGCATTGATCTGGACACTCATGTTCTCGACCCTCGGGCGGATCATTCGCCCGATGCGGTCGCGGAGAGACTGATGCGCACCATCCGCCACGTCGACGCCTTCACGACGGTACCGCTGGAGGGGAATCCGGCGGCGGTCGTCGATGGCGAGGACCTCTCGACGGACGTCATGCAGCGCATCGCGCTTAACCAACATCTGTCGGAGACGGTGTTCCTGCTGCCGCCGGAAGATCCGTCCAATCATGCACGCCTACGCATCTTCACGCCGGACACCGAGTTGCCCTTCGCAGGCCATCCCACGCTCGCTTCAGCACACGTGCTCGTGAGCGAGGGGCGCGTTTCACTGGCAGTTGGCGAGGCATTGCGGCTCGAAACCGGCGCGGGCGTCATTCCCGTCGAGATCGGTGCAGGTGAACCGCCGCGCTACACGATGACGCAGGCCAGGCCCGCGTTTCGGGATGCGACCGAGACGCGGGAGGAGATCGCGGCCTGGATCGGGCTGCGCCCCGAGGACGTCGTCCACGCCGAGCACGTGTCGACCGGGCTGTTCTGGCTGCTCGCGCAGATCTCGTCGCTCGATGCGATGATGCGCGTGCAGCCGGACTTCGGCGCGCTTGCCGGCAAGGAAATCTCGATCTTCTGCATCGGCGCCGAGCAGCCCGACGCACAGGTGCATGTGCGCACCTTCGCACCGGGCGCCGGCGTCACGGAGGATCCGGTCACCGGCAGTAGCAACGGCTGCATCGGCGCGCTCATCGCCCGGCTGGGGTTGCTGCCGCAGCGCGAAGGCGTCATCGAATACGTGGCGGAGCAGGGCATTGAGATGAAGATGCCGGGACGCGTGTTCGTGCGTTTGACGGGGACGGGCGACGAGATGCAGGTGCAGGTCGGCGGCTACGCGGTCACCGTGCTGCGTGGCGAACTGCTGCTCCCGGGCTGATGGCGCTCGCTGCGATCATCATCGCGACAGCGCGCGCCCCCTGGTCAGACGCAGCGATCGCACTCCTTCCGTGGAACGACGGCCAATCCTTGATCGAGTTTCACATCGCGCAGCTCAAAGCAGCGGGTGTCCGCGACATCGAAGTCGTGCTCGGACACGACGCGGAACGTGTGATTCCAGTCGTCTCGGGAGGAGACACCGAGCCGATCGTGAACGCGCTGTGGGAGCACGATGCGGCATCGTCGCTGCGCGCGGGCGCGGCGGCAGTCGTGCGGGGTACCACCGCCGCCTTCATCGTCGATGTGGCGGAGCCGCGTGCCTCCGCCGTCTTGCGCGCACTGATCGATGCGCACGCCGAAGGTGACTCAGACGTCACGCTGCCAGGATTCGGGGGTATGCATGGGACGCCGCTCATCATGAGCGATCGTGCGCTTGCAGCGCTGCGCAACGTCCGCGGAAACGCCGATCAATGGTCGATCGTCGAGCGGTTTCCCGATACGACGCGCGTGGTCGCCGTCGAGTCGGATCAGGGCCTGATCCGCATCGGCTCGCTCGATGACTATCACCGAGCGAAGCGTGCATTGGGTGCGGGCTAGTGGGAACTACAGCTAGTCAGGCCGGCACAGATGCACTCGCGGGTAGCAGGCGCTGGAACAACTCGTTGCTCAGCAAGCGGCCCCGTCGCGTCAGGCGAAGATGCGTCGTCGTGCGTTCGAGGATGCCGTACCCCTCAAATTCGACAAGCAGGTTCCCGTGCACATCATCGACCGTCCCCCCATAGCGTCGACAAAACGCCGCCATGTCCACGCCATCGTTGAGCCGCAGCCCCAGGATGAGCGTGTCGGCAATCGAGAGCTCTTCGGTGATCGACTCCGCACCGATCACATGCTTCATCGCCCCGCGCCCGTCCGACATCTCGTCCGCCGACTCGTCCACCAACTCGATGTAGCGGTTCGGGAGCAGCACGGTCGAGAAGCGTGCGCCGTTAAGGAATGAATGCGCGCCC
This sequence comes from Dehalococcoidia bacterium, assembly GCA_040902535.1. Taxonomy (NCBI): domain Bacteria; kingdom Bacillati; phylum Chloroflexota; class Dehalococcoidia; species Dehalococcoidia bacterium. The sequence goes on from JBBDXD010000014.1 coordinate 56,646, forward strand.
GCGCCCAGGCCCAGGTACTGCCGGTTTCGCCAGTACACAAGATTATGCTCGCAGCGACGTCCCGGCAGTGACCAGTTCGAGATCTCGTACTGGTCGTAGCCGGCCCGAGCCATGCGGTCCAACGTCCACTCATAATGGTCGGCCTGCATGTCGGGGTCGGGCGCTGCGACGCGCCCGCGTGCGACATCGCGAGCAAGCGGCGTGCCCTCTTCGATCGTCAATGCATAGAGCGACAGGTGCTCGGGTCTCAGAGCGATCGCTTGTTCCAACGTCCGCTGCCAATGCTCGAGCGGCTGCTGCGAAAGGCCGTAGATAAAGTCGAGGTTGACGTTCTCGAACCCCGCTGCGCGTGCGGCCGCATACGCATCGCGTGCCTCGGCGCCAGTGTGAATGCGGTCCAGCGACACCAGCTCCTCATCATCGAATGACTGGACGCCGATCGACAGGCGATTGAATCCAAGATCGCGTAATCCGCCCAGATATTCCGCCGTGAGGCTGCCGGGATTGGCTTCCAGTGAGATCTCGGCGGTTGGCTCGAAGGCGAAGATCCCGCGCAACCCCTCCATCAGGTGGGCCATCTCCTCGACGGGCGCGAGGCTCGGCGTGCCGCCGCCGAAGAACAGCGTCCCGATCGTTCGCGCACCGACGGCATCCTTCCAGAGGGCTGCATCCTTCAGCAGCGACTGCGAGTATGCAGGGATCAGGTGGTCGTGGCCGGCGTACGAGTTGAAGTCGCAGTAGCCGCACTTCGCCGTACAGAACGGGATATGGACGTAAAGCCCTATTGAGGCGTCGAGAATCACGCTACAGCCTAGCAGCCACGTTCGCCGGCGAGCAGGTTCACGTCACTGCAGCGAGCCATCCGACGGCAATGACCACGGAGGCTATGCCGATGCCGCCGAAGCCAATCTGAAGCGCGAAGTCATCCCTGCGGACGGCGTAGATGGCGATTGCGCCCGCAAGGCAAATGGCGCCAGACCCGGCGGCAGGCGCGTACACGGCCAGCTCATAGTCGAGCAGCGGTACGAGCGCGACGCTGATCAGCAGCGCCAGCGCAAACGACGACCACCCGATCGCTGCAGAGCGAGTGGCCCCAAGCCGGTGAGCCAGCCCGCGCACGCCGAAGCGCGCGTCCTCGCGGAGGTCCGGGAGCGTGTTCGCCAGGTGCAGCGCCAGTCCGATGAGCGCGCCGAGCGGCGCCAACCACAACAGCGAATTCTCCCATTCGCCGAGCGTCACCCACACCCAGATCGGCAGCGTCGGGATGGCGACCATGAATGGGACCGCGCTGAACATCGAACGCTTGAGCCGGACGTCGTAGGCCAGGCCGCATGACAGACCCAGCATCGCAAGCGCGAAGCTCGCGACGCCGAGCGTGATGCCAAGGATCGCCGTTGCGGCGACGAGCGCGATCAGGAGCGCGGTGGCCATCTCCGGCCGGATGACGCCGGCGACGAGCGGCTTCCATGGCTTGGTGCGCGCGTCCAGCTCGCGGTCGAACAGGTCGTTCGTGGTGCCGATCGCACTTTGCGCAAAGAGCATGAGCAGCATCATTCGGACCAGGCGCGACGCATCGGGTGCTCCGTCTGCGGCGACGAAGGCGAGGCCTGCCGTCGCCGCGACGTTCAGCAGCGTTGGGAATGGGTGGATGATGCGCAACGCCTGCACGGGGCGCCGCGGTGCTTCGACAGCCCCCGGCCCCGTCCGCGCCATCGGCGCCGCCTGCGGCTTCATCGGCGTTCCGCCTCTCTCGGTGTCGATAATACTCCCGCCCGCGAGCGGCAGGCAGCATGGAGGACGAATTGTGCCCCTTTGTGATGCCTGCTTCACACGGCGTGCTTGACAGGTCGGACGATCCCGCAATATGTTAGAAAGTGCCCGATCCGGACGGGCGCACATGAGCACTGAATGGACCAAGGAGGTGCTTCATGAACAACCGCATCCGTTGGGGTGTTTGGCAAGTTGACTGGTGAGCCCTGTCTTCACAATGGGCAGGGCGCGCCGACAAGGCAGGCTCCAAGAACATTCGCTGGCATACGGGACTTCTGATGAAGCTAAATCCCAGCCGTGATGGGGGTTTCCTATCATGGGGTCTGCCAAAGACACAAGACTACATAGTCGATGAAAAAGGCTTTCCCGATCGGAAGGCCTTTTCATTTGCCCCATGAGCGACGAAGCGCTTTCCAACCAGTCCAACCTCTGGCTTGCCGATACGCTCTGGCGCCTCGGTGCCGTGCAGTTTGGCGACTTCACGCTCGGCCGCACGACGGTCAATTCGCCGATTTACGTGAACCTGCGGCTGCTGATTGCGCATCCGACGGCGCTGCAGAAAGCCGCGCACATCCTGCAGCACGAAATCATGGCGCTGCAGGCGATGCGCCATCCGCAGATCGACGAGTTCGACGTGGTCTGCGGCGTGCCATTCGGCGGTATGACCATCGGACAGGCCTATTCGCTGGCATCAAAGGTGCCGCTGATCTACCTGCACCCTCACAAGGACGACCTGGAGTTCGACGTCGAGGGGATTTACCACCCGAGCCAGACCGCGCTCATCATGGACGACCTCATCACCGGCGGCGGCAGCGTCCTCGTTACGGCTAATCGGCTACGCGACGAGGGGCTGTTCGTTCGGGACGCCGTCGTGCTCTTCGACCGGCAGTCGGGGGGCCGCTCAAAGCTCGAAGAACTCGGCATCCGCCTCGTGTCCGTCCTCACCCTCGACGTCCTGCTGACCTACCTGCGCTCGAGCGGGAAGATCGGCGACGACTGGTATCGCAAGAGCATGGCGTACCTCGAAGCGACGCGCGAAGGGTAGGGGTGCATGGGGCAGGAGGCGGGTGTCGGGCTAGAGGAGCCTTCGTATCGGCTTGCGGCCCGGCCTGGGGTCGTAGTTCGACTTGAACATCTCAAGCTTGTCCCGTTCGATCAGGTACTTGCCTGCGAAGAGAACCGCGGGCACCTTCTTCTGCTTAATCAGGCGGCGCAGGCTCTGAGGGTGGATCCCCAGCGTGCGCGCCGCCTCCACGAGGTCCAGATAGTTCTCGAACGGGCTGGTGACCATCCGCGGCCCCACTACTAATCCGCTATATCAGATGACCGATTGTAACATGAAGTGTCAAGCGAGGGAAGCGCGCAGCACGGGCGGTTTCGCGGTCTATGTCAACGGCGGAATGGCCATAAGCCCCGCCGTTTGGTGTCTGCCGCAGGCAACGAATCCGGTGCGCGCTCGGGTGATGGTCGCAAAGCCCGCTCGATCCGCCGGTGCAGCATCATCATCGACTCAGCGACCTCCAGCGCGGCCTCCGGCTCCGGCGCGATCTCCGGGAAGATGTCTCGCGCCGTCTCCGTAAATCGTCCGACCGTGCTCTCGGCGCCGCTACGCATATGGTAGAGGCGCAACTCGTTGACCGAGCCGTAGATGGCGGACAGCAGACGCTCTACCTGGTAGTCGTCGACTTCGATGACGGCGGCGTCCTGAAGGAGTTGATTGCCAAGCGCGAGCTTCACCTCACGCAGGCCATGTTCGAGGGGTTGCTTCGTCGCGGGATCTAGCTCCGAACCAGGTCTGCCCAGGTGATAGACGAGCGCCAGAAATACCAGCTTGGGTTCGTCGTGAGTGAGCTTCAGGGCGATAGTCACCCAGTCATTGTAATGGCGGACGCTCGGCGAAACGAAAAGAGAGGCCCCGGAACGAGACCTCTCTTCGAAAAACCCTACAGCGCGGCGCGCTGAGCTACTTGTGCTTGCGCTGCCAGCGCGTCTTCTTCAGCATCTTGCGGTGCTTGTGCTTGCGCATCTTCTTACGGCGCTTTTTCACAACAGAGCTCATAGGCGCTCTCCTCCTCTCGAAGAGTTGGCGCGAAGCCGATGGAACAGCGATTCGGGCCGGGCGAGAGTATATCGGAGCGAGCGCTTGCGCACGAGGGTTCGCTTCCGCGCGTAGATGAAGCTGTGATAAACTCAGGTCAAGGCCGACCGGTGCGACACTCCGGGCCATGGTAGCCGGAGCGCTGCACGGGGCGGCTCATTTTGTTAGGGAGGACGCACATCGTTGACGGAATTGAGTAGTGGTGAAGTCGCCGATCCGGAGGTAGCCGCCTCCGACGAAGACTTCACGATGCAAAGCTGGCTGGACTCGCAGACCGACTTCCGGACGCTCCGCCGCGGAGAGGTCGTCGAGGGGACGATCATGGGCATCCAGCGTGATGGCGTGCTCGTCGATCTCGGCGCAAAGTCGGAGGGCGTGATCCCGCCGCACGAAATGCACTCCCTTGGCGCTGATCCGCTCAGCAAGGTGCAGGTCGATGAGAAGATCCTGGTCTACGTCATGCAGCCTGAGGCGGACCAGGGACAGATCATGCTTTCGGTGGACCGCGCCCGCGGCGAGCGCGGCTGGCGCGTGCTGCAACAGCGGTACGAAGAAGGCGAAGCGTTCGAGGCGGAAGTGACCGGCTCGAACAAGGGCGGCCTGCTCGTAAACGTCGAGGGCGTGCACGCGTTTGTCCCGTTGTCGCAAGTTGTCGGCGTGCGCCCGGATCAGGAGGGTGAGGGCGGACTGTCGTCGGTCGTTGGCAAGCAGTTGCGGCTGAAGGTGATCGAGATCAATCGCCGCCGCAACCGCGTGATTCTTTCTGAGCGCGCGGCGCTGCAAGAATGGCGGTCCCAGCAAAAGGATCGGCTGCTCTCGGAACTCAAGGAAGGCGAAATTCGCAAGGGCCGCGTCTCGAGCGTGCGGAGCTTCGGTGTGTTCATCGACCTCGGCGGCGCCGACGGCCTGGCGCATCTCAGCGAAGTCTCGTGGGATCGCAACCGGTCGCCGGAGGACATGTACAAGATCGGCGACGAAGTCGACGTATACGTGATGAAGGTCGACCCCGATACGAAGAAGATCGCCTTGAGCCTGCGTCGCGCGCAGCCTCAAGCGTGGGATGACATCGTCGACAAGTACGAGGTCGGTCGCGTCGTGCCGGGCATGGTGACCAAGCTGGTGACGTTCGGCGCATTTGCACGCATCGAGGGGCCCGTCGAGGGGCTGATCCACGTCTCGGAACTCGTCGACCGGCGCATCCAGCACCCGAAGGAAGTCGTGCGCGAGGGCGATCTGCTGCCATTGAAGATCGTGCGGATCGAGCGCGACCGGCATCGGCTCGGGCTGAGCCTGCGCGAAGCGCGCGAAGAAGGCGAGCGCATGGGCTTCCGGTTCACGGACGCCGGCGAGGTTATCGAAGTACCAGAGGACGTGCGCAGAGAGTTCGAAGAACGAGAAGGCGTAGCGATTCCGCAGCGGTCGCCGGAGGAGATTCGGAGCGCGCTCGCGGAGAACGCCGAGCCGGCGGGCGTCACGACAGCCGACGACGAAGTGTCAGCGACGGCAGCGCCGGAGACGCCGGCAGCCCCCCCGCCGCCGGTGGAAGAAGAAGCGCCTTCGACGGCAATGGCGGAAGCGTTCAAAGCGGCCAGCGCTGCGGTCGACGCAGACGACACCGACGCAACGGCGGAGCCAGTAAGCACGGCGGCGTCGACCGAACCAACGGAAGCGACGCCCGCGGATGCGACGGAGGCTGTCGACGACGCAGGTGCTGCCGACATACCGTCGGCTGCTGCTGATGCCGGCGAGCAAGAGCCGGCCGCCGCCGACACCAGCACCGCCGCCACACCCGTGACGGAAGAGACAGACAAAACCGAATAGCGCGCGCAACGCGAAGTGAGCCCGACGGATCCGGGCCGCGGGTGCGGCCCGACGGAGATAAGGGGATCGCCGGTCGAGACGCATCTGTAAGAGTCCGAAGACCGATGTACGTACCGGCCCGCGAGCCGATCGCAACATCGTCCTACTAGACTCGCCGCTTCCGTTGTGCTAGAATCGATAGGCAAGGTTAGCAATTATATGGTTGGAGCGGAGCGATGGCTGACCGGTTCGATAAATTCACAGAACGCGCCCGCAGAGTCCTCACCCTGGCCCAGGAAGAGGCTCAGCGGTTCAATCACAACTACATCGGCACGGAGCACCTGCTCCTCGGCCTCGTCCGTGAGGGCGATGGCGTTGCCGCCAAGGTATTGGCCAACCTCGGCGTTGAACTCAACAAGGTCCGTTCGGCGGTCGAGTTCATCATCGGCCGCGGCGACCGAGCTGTGCTCGGCGAGATCGGCCTGACGCCGCGCGCGAAAAAGGTCATCGAGTTAGCGGTCGATGAGGCGCGGCGCTTGAATCACCACTACATCGGCACAGAACACCTGTTGCTTGGTCTTGTCCGCGAGGGTGAAGGCATCGCGGCGGGCGTGCTCGAAAGCCTCGGCGTGAACCTGGAGCGCGTGCGCGCGGAGACGACGCGCATTCTCTCGCAGAGCATGCCGCAGAGCGCCGGCGCCGGCGCGCGGTCATCGACCCGCACGCCGACGGTCGATCAGCTTGGCATGGACCTGACGCAGGCGGCACGCGCGGGCAAGCTCGACCCGGTGATCGGACGCAGCAAGGAGATCGAGCGCGTCATCCAGATCCTGTCGCGCCGCACCAAGAACAACCCCGTACTCATCGGCGAGCCCGGCGTTGGCAAGACCGCTATCGCCGAGGGGCTTGCGCACCGCATCGTCGCCGGCGACGTGCCGGAAACGCTGCAAGGCAAGCGCCTGCTCACGCTCGACATTGGATCGCTCGTCGCGGGCACGAAGTACCGTGGTGAGTTCGAAGAGCGCCTGAAGAAAGTCATCGAAGAGATCAAGTCGAGCGGCAACTGCGTGCTTTTCGTCGATGAGCTGCACATGCTTGTCGGCGCGGGCGCGGCGGAGGGTGCGGTCGATGCGGCGAACATCCTGAAGCCATCGCTTGCACGCGGTGAGCTCCAGTGCGTCGGCGCGACAACGCTCGACGAGTACCGCAAGCACATCGAACGCGATGCTGCGCTCGAGCGCCGCTTCCAGCCGATCGTCGTCGAGGAGCCGACCGTCGAAGAGACGATCGAGATCCTCAAGGGCGTGAAGGGAAACTACGAAGAGCACCACAAGCTGACAATTTCCGACGAAGCGTTGAAGGTCGCGGCGGAACTGGCATCGCGCTACGTCGCGGACCGCTTCCTGCCCGATAAGGCCATCGACCTCGTCGATGAAGCATCGAGCCGCGTGCGCATCCGGCGCTCCGCGACGCCGCCCTCACTGAAGGAAGCGTCGCGCGGGCTCGAGTCGCTGCGTCGCGAGAAGGACGCGGCGATCTCATCGCAACAGTACGAGTACGCAGCGGAGCTGCGCGATCGCGAGGTCAAACTCCAGGAGAAGATCGAGTCGATGGAGGAAGGACTCGAGGTCGCGCGCGAGGGCGAAAAGCCCGTCGTGACCGAAGAGGACATCGCCGAAGTCGTCAGCATGTGGACCGGCATTCCCGTCGCGCGCATCGCGAGCGAGGAGTCCGCACGGCTGCTGCAGATGGAAGACGTGCTGCACAGCCGCGTGATCGGCCAGGACGAAGCGATCACGGCGATCGCGAAGTCCGTGCGGCGCTCACGCGCCGGCCTGAAGGATCCGAAGCGCCCGATCGGCGTCTTCATGTTCCTGGGCCCGACCGGCGTCGGCAAGACGTACCTGCCGCGCGTGCTCGCGGAGTTCATGTTCGGCAGCGAAGACTCGATGATCAAGCTCGACATGAGCGAGTTCATGGAGAAGCACAACGTCTCGCGGCTGGTCGGTGCGCCTCCCGGCTATATCGGTTACGACGACGGCGGGCAGCTCACGGACACCGTGCGGCGCAAGTCCTATTGCTTGATCCTGCTCGACGAGATCGAGAAGGCACACCCCGACGTCTACAACATGCTGCTGCAGATTTTCGATGACGGGCACCTGACCGACGCGAAGGGCCGGCGGGTCGATTTCCGGAACACGATCATCATCATGACGAGCAACGTCGGGTCGGACTTGATCCGCCGTGAAGGCAACCTGGGATTCAGCGTCCAAAAGGACGAGGTGAAAACGGCGGAGCAGCAGTACTCGAGGATGAAGGACAAGGTGCTCGAAGAGCTGAAGCGCGTCTTCCGCCCGGAGTTCTTGAACCGCATCGACCAGCAGGTGGTGTTCCACACGCTGAGCAAGGAGCACATCCGCAGCATCGTGGAGCTGGATTTGAAGGACCTCGAGAAGCAGCTCATCCTCAAGGGCGTGGCGCTCGAGATGTCGGGCGCCGCGAAGGATTGGCTCGGCGAGAAGGGCTACGACCACGTGTTCGGCGCCCGGCCGCTGCGCCGCGTGATTCAGAACGAACTGGAGGACCGCCTTTCGGAGGCGCTGCTCCAGGAGCGCTTCGGCCCCGGCGACACGGTGTTCATCGATGTCCAGGGCGAGGACCTCGTCATGGAGAAGAAGGAGCCAGAGCCCGCAGAGCCGGCGCTGACGTAAGCCCGGCGAGACCGAATCGACAGAAGCCCCTCGCGGTTGCGAGGGGCTTCTTGTCGGTTACCTTTTGCGCGCTCAGGCGTTATACGAACCATGAGAGCGCCCTTCTTAGCATCGCTCACGATTTTGGCGCTGGCGTCCGCCGCTCCGACATGCGTCACGTCGTCTTCGCAACGCGGTGACGCCGGGCCATGGGTGGGCGAAGTTCGCAACACTGGAAACGAGTTCGTGTCAGAATCGCTGGTGCGCGCCGAAATTGTGGATCCGAGCGGCACACACTACTCCGTCGCCGCGCCCACCTGTCCGCAACAACTCGCCCCCCGCGAGACGGCAACGTTCCAGATCTTCGGCCCGGAGGCGCACTTCGGCCTCCAACCTCCGCTGAAGGCCACCTTCGTCGCTGAGAGCTTCACCGTCGATCACGGACGGCGTACCGTAGACATCCGCCCGGAGATCATCGAACGCGATCCCGCGCGCCACTACGTTCGTGCGGCTCACGAACAATACCGACGAGGACCTCCGCGGACTTACCATTTGCGCGAACCTGCGCGCTCCCGACGGACGTCTGCTCGAAGTTGGCAATTCCTACGTCCGGCCCAGCTCGCTCGCCCGTGACGAGAGCGTCACCGCGATTATCTACTTCAACTCGTTCCCCGCCGACGCAAACGTGGAGTTCTTTCCGCAGGCGAACCGCGGCTGTTGCGCGGTGCCAAAGATTGATGCGCGGGACATCCGCTTCGAGTCGACGCAGATCGTCACTGGCGCATCGGGCGGGCGATTCCTGCTCGTCGCGGCGAGCGCCGTGAACACGACAGGTTTGACGTTTGACGCGTCGCAGTTCGACGCCTACGTCGAAGGATCGGCCGGCGACCGCATAGAATACGCGACCGCGGGATGCGACGGCGTGATGGGGGCGGGGGGCGAACCCGTTCCCATGACGTTCCTGCTGCCGCTTCCCGGGTCGGCCGCTTCGCCGACGCCCGTCATCTCCGGCATCGAAGGGCGGGTTGCGCAGTTCGATTACCACAGGCTCCGTACCCGCAACGTACGCCGCGACGGCAACACCGTCGGCGGGACCATCGTCAATGACACCGACCGGCGCCTCTGGGTCTCGGGGGTCTGCTTCGTCCTTCGCGAACAGGGGGGCCAGCTGCTCGGCAGCGCCGCGACGAGCCCCCAGGTCCCGCTCGAGCCCGGCGAGTCGGTCACGCTCGAAGCGATCGTGCCGTCGACTGTTGATCCGGAAGTGGCCGAGATCATCGCTTACGGCGACGACGCTCCCCGTGTCCCTCCTCCCTCGTGAAGCGCCCGTAGCACTCCATAGCGCCAGGCGTTTCCGCGGCCGACGCCGCCGGATAAGATCATCTCAGCAGCGAACACCAGCGGAAGGACACGATCATGGCGGTGCGCGGGTACGTACTCATCGAGGCGGAAGTCGGCAAGGCGAAGGCTGTCGGCGAGGCGATACGCGGCGTCAAGCACGACGAGGCGCGTGTGCTCGCCGTCGATACGGTGACCGGGCCGTTCGATGTCATCGTGCAGCTCGAGGCAGATGACCTGGACAAGCTCGGTAACGCCATCACGGAAGGCGTGCAGAAGGTCGAAGGCGTGCAACGCACGACGACGTGCCTGGCAGTGAAGCTCGGGTGACGCCGAAGCTATAAGTTCTAAGTTGTAAGTAGATCGCCACTGCGCGCGCGACGCACAACTTAAGCCTTACAACTCACCTAGTCGCATTCCTCAGAAACGCCGCGCGGTTCCTCGAACTGCGGCGGTGACTGCGCATCTCCCGTGTACAGAAAGATCACGTTGTCGTTGTCGTATTTGAGGAGTTTGTGGTCGTCCGTGGTGGCGAACCACGCTTCGTGCGACTGCCCTTCGGCAAGGATCGCCATGTACCAGGCGTCGAACGACCCGGCGGGGGTTTCGACGCGTTCCTGGCGAATGACGCTCAGCGTCACGTCGCGTCGCAGCCGCCTGTTCGGGATCGACGCCGTGTAGATCACGTCGTGATCCTCCTCGAACTGGATCGTCCGCCACAGAAACAACGACGAGTCGTTGTCGTACGCGTTCTCGGGCAGCTTGAGCGGATTGCATCGCTCGCTTTCCGGGTCTTCTTCCGTGGCCGGGTCGAAGTTGCGTTCCCGGATGCGTACGCCGTAGGAGCCGTCGCTCAGCTCGCTGTACTGCGTATCCAGCAGCACGCGGCGATCATCCTCGGCGTCGACGATCTCGCGCGCGCCGGCGAGTGGCTCGAGCGTCTCGGCATCGACGAGCAATACCGAGCGGTCTGAATTGCCATCCTCGTCGTCGAAGTCCTGGATGATCGCGAACCGCCCCGCCTGCTCGATCACGCTCAGCGAGCCCGATCCCTGCTCCTGGCCGTCGTCATCCATCAGGATGTACTCATACGACTCCGGCGCGGTCCAGGGTACATCGATGACGATCTCGTTTGCCGGTTCCAGGTCCTCGTCGCCGCAGGCGAGGACGCCCATAGCGACGGTCAGGGTCAGGGTCGCGGCAAGCGCGAGCCGTCGCAGCGTCATGCGAGCGCCGCGGCGGCGTTACTAGCGCGTTCCAGCGCATCTTCGATGTCGGCGCGCTCGATGCCGAAGTGCGTGACGGCGCGGATGCGTCCGGGCACCGGTGCGGACGTCAGCACGCCGCCCTGCTTCAGCGCACGCGCAAAGCTCATCCAGTCGACGCGCACGTCGAAGATGACGATGTTCGAGTCGATGTTCGTCGGGTCGAGGTCGACCATGGGCAGTGCGGCGAGGCCGCGCGCGAGCAGACGTGCGTTTTCGTGATCGTCGGCGAGCCGCCCGACCATGTTCTCCAGCGCGTACACGCCGGCGGCGGCGATGATGCCGGCCTGCCGCATGCCGCCGCCGACCATCTTGCGCATCTTGCGCGCGCTGGCGATGAACGCGCCTGAGCCGCAGAGCACGGACCCGACGGGCGCCCCGAGCCCCTTCGAAAGGCAAAAGCCGACGGAGTCTGAGGGCTCGGAAAGCTCGGCGACGGTCTTTCCCAGCGCAAGCGCAGCGTTGAAGATACGGGCGCCGTCAATGTGGACGCGCGCACCATGGCGGTGTGCGACCTCCGCGAGCGCCCGCGTGTCGTCGGCGGTGATCGCCGCGCCCGAGCAGCGGTTGTGCGTATTCTCGAGGCAGAGGAGTGACGTGCGCGGCAGATGCACGTTCTGGCCTCGCACGGCGGCTTCTACATCTGCTGGACTGATTCGTCCGCGCGCGTCATTCGGGACGGCCCGCAGCTGAACGCCTGCCACGCCGGCCGCGCCTGCCACTTCGTAGTGCAGGATGTGCGCCTCGCTGCCAACGATCGCTTCGTCGCCGCGCGCGCAGTGCGCCATGATGGCGACGAGATTGCTCATGGTGCCACTCGCGACGAGCAGCGCGGATTCCTTGCCGGTACGCTCGGCGGCCAGTTCTTCCAGCCTTCGCACTGTGGGGTCTTCGCCGTAGACATCGTCGCCTACGGCCGCCCCGGCGATGGCGCGGCGCATTGCGTCCGACGGCAGCGTCACAGTGTCAGATCGCAGGTCGATGATGCGGCCGGCCATGGTATTAACCCCGTTCCCACAGCGTCTTGAAACCCTCGCCGCCGCGTATCGCCGTGATCTCAGCGCGGCGCTCAGCGGCGATCAGTTCGCGCATCGCCGCCTCGCAATCGTCCGATGTCGCAGGCCCCCCGATCGCCACGGCGCGCCGCGCCAGGTGCTCCCACAGTCCCGAGTCGACGAGAGATCGCGCGTGACGCGGCCACTGAAACGTCAGGATGCGTTCAGGTGGCGGGAATCCTGGCCGCAGGGCGCGCAACGCCTTGAAGCGCTCCTCGCCCGACGCTACGGGCGGCACGACGCGCACCAACGGGCCGTCGGCATCGTTCGTCCGTGTGTCTACGAGCAAACGCCGGTCTGTGAGAGAGAATCGCACCACGAGGACCACCGCGCCGTCGATGACACGGCGCACCTCTTCCAGGTCAATGCCAAAATCGGTGCTCACAGTTCCTCGCCCAACGTCATTTTAGATTCGCACCGGTGGCCAAACAAGCGTGCGATCGTCCGACGGACGCGAGGAAGGCCGTCCGTCCCTTCGTACATTCCTCTAGCCTAGAGCGCGCTCTTGTAGATTGCTGAAAGGTCCTCTGCCGTCGCAGGTCGCGGTGCGGCGATAAAGATCCCCTGCGACTTCTGCGCATCATCGACAAACTGCGGCACGTCGGACTCGCTCATGCCGACCTCGCTGAGCTTCGAAGGGATGCCGATCTCCTTGCGGAGCGACCGGACATTCTTCACGATCTCCGCCGCTGCTTTGTCAGCCGGCATGCCGTGCGCGTTGATCCCCATCAGCGGTGCAATCTCCAGCATTTGTTCCTTGAGAAAGTCCTTGTGGTAGTCGAAGACCTGCGACAGCAAGATCGCGTTCGCGACGCCATGGGCGGTGCCGAGGCGGCCGCTGACGACGTGCGAAAGTCCGTGGACCTGGCCGAGGCCGGATGCCATCGATTGGCCAGCGATGTTCGCTGCATACAGCATGTTGCGCAGTGCAGCCGTCCGGTCAGGCCCGTTCACCGCCGTGCGCAAGTGGGCGCTGATCTGGTGAATGGCGCGCGTCGCGAACATGCGTGTGAACGGCGTGTTGCCCGGATTGACGTATGCCTCCATCGCGTGCGTCAGCGCATCCATGCCCGTCGCAGCGGTGATCGGCGGCGGCATCTTCGCGACCAGGTTCGGATCGAGGATTGCGACGTTGGGCGTGGTGTTCAGCAGCAGGTGCTTGTAATGCGTATCGGGGTCTGTGATCACGGCTGCCGGCGAGATCTCCGAGCCCGTGCCGCAGGTCGTGGGAATCGTGAACAGCGGCTTCATGCTGGCCGGAAACGGCACCGTGCCCGCCCCAAACAAGTACGTCTTCGCGGAGCCGCCGAGCTGCGCCGTAACGGCGATGCCCTTGGCGGCGTCCATCGCGCTGCCACCGCCCACCGCGACGACAAAGTCCGCCCCGGCGTCATGGAAAGCCTGCGTGCCGCCATCAACCTCGGGAATCGTCGGATTGGGCGTAACGTTGTCGTAGACGCTGTGCGCGATCTCGGCCTCATCCAGCGACGAAAGCACCGAATCGAGTATCCCCGCAGCCTTGATGCCCGGGTCCGTGACGACAAGCGCGTGTTTGTAGCCGGCGGCCTTGGCGCGCTGCCCGAGTTCGGCGATCGATCCATCACCGAAGACGGTCTCGACGCGCAAGGCGAATGATGGCATGTGTCCTCCTGTCTGGACGGATGTGTACGTCTGCCTCCGAGGCGGAGACACTATGCATAACGGCGACGCTTCGATCAATCTGCCGGTGATCGGTGCCGGAGGCGGGCCGTCGCCGACGCATTCGGGCCGGTGTTTGCAAGCCATTCGCTAGTATGGTTGTGCCTATGCCGGATCGTTCAATGGTAGGACAGCGGCCTTTGAAGCCGTGAATCTAGGTTCGAATCCTAGTCCGGCAGCCAGTGCTCACTTCCCGCGTGGTGCCACATGACGCAGATCGTCCGGCTCGAAGGTGCGCGCACACGCATTTCGATCGCCCCTGAACTCGGTGGGCGCATCGCGCAGATCGAGGCGCTCCATCGCGGCGCATGGGTGTCGTTGCTGCACGAACCGGTCGAGATCATGCCGGGCGAACGCGATCCGATGACCTGGGGCTCGTTTGTGATGGCGCCCTGGCCCAACCGCGTCGCGAACGCGCGCTTCGATTGGCGAGGGGAGACGATCCTCCTGGCGGCCAACGACACACCGCACGCCATCCATGGCGTCTGCTTCGACCGGCAATGGACTGTCGATGCGCAGACGGATAGTGCGTGTGCGCTGCGCATCGTGTTCGACGAGACGTGGCCCTTCGGCGGCCATGCTGTGCAGCACATTGAAGCTCTCGATGATGGTGTCGCGCAAACCATTGAAGTGCATGCCGCGCGCACGCCGTTTCCGGCCGGCGCGGGCTGGCACCCGTGGTTCCGGCGCCAGATCTATGGCGCTGAGCATGTGCACGCGCAGGTCGACGCGTCGACGCGATACGAGTTACGCGATCAAGTTCCGACCGGGCGTCTCCTTCCGGTCGATGGCGAACACGATCTTCGCGCGTATCGCCCGCTGGATGCACGCCGGCTTGATGATTGCTATCGATGCCCGTCGGGCACGTTGCGGCTGCGCTGGGACGACCTTGAGCTGTGGATGGAGTCATCCGCAAACGTCGACCACGCGATGGTCTACACGCCCGAGCACGCCGTATGCCTTGAACCCCAGACGTGTGCCGCCGATGCGTTCAACCTCGCCGCGCGCGGCGTGCCGGGCGCCGGTGTGTTTGTGGTCGAGCCGGGCCGACCACTGGTCGCGACCACCACCTGGCGCTGGGCCACCGCCGAGCCTCAATGGCAACAGATCCATCCAGGCGGCGCCGATGCTTAGCACGACGGCCGGGCGCGCGCGCTCCCGCGCCTTCGGCGACCGCCATGGTGCGGCTCACAAGCGGCGCCTCGGGTGGGGGAGCGAACGACCTCGTCTGCGGCGAGGTCGTTTCCTGTATGTCTAGAACGCGCCCTGCTTTTGCAGCCACGTCCAGAACGCGGCGGGTGCTTCCATCGTGCTGAGACGGCCCATGCGGACGAGCGCCCAATCGTCGAACTCGTGTGACTCCTTGATCTCGCGCAGCGTCACCGGTCGCTTAGCGTGCTTCACGTACTTGAAGTCGGCGACCCAACTCCTGCCATCGTTCGCATCGGGGCGTGGTTCCGAAACGACTTCAGCCAGGCCGACGACTGCCGTTTCCTTCTGCGAGTGATAGATGATCACCTTGTCACCGGGCTTCATCGCTTTGATTGCGTTGATCGCGGCCGGATTGCGGACGCCGTCCCACTCGGTCTGCCCGTCCTTCTTAAGATCGTCGAGCGAGTACGTCTCGGGATCGGTCTTCGCGAGGAAGTAGGCCATGCCTTTGGCTCCACCGTTGCATCAGCATTGCGGCGAGCGTACCACGGCGGACGGCTACTTGCGGAGTTGCACAGGTATATACGTGAAGGCCACGGTGTCCGGAGATTCCGTTGCGCGCGTGTACGTCAGTTCGTGTCGAAGCCAGCCGTTAGCCTCGTCCAGCCACGCGAGAGGCGCCATGAGTGAGCGCATGTCGCGCCCGACGGCCTCCTCGTGCAGGCGGTCGAGGAGCATATTGAGCTCTTCGGCAAGTTGGGAGACGCGATCCATCGGTCGTCCTCCTTGACGTGGTTGAGGGAGCGTCGCCGATTATACGCCGCTCGCCACTCGGTGCAATGGGGCAGCGGATTAAGAATTGGTGTAATCTCGACTGCTGTCCCGGCGCCCGCGATGAGCTACCATAATCGCAACCGTCACTATCCGTTATCGAAGCCGCCAAAAAGAGACGCATGGACCTCGAAGATCTTCACCTGAGCGCCGGCGTGGTCAGCGTCGATGGACACAGGCTGGGCACGCTGAGCCGGTTTGTCGTCGATACCGAATCGTGGCGCCTTACCCATATCGTCGTGGACACGGGCATCTTCCGCAGCGGCGAAGCGCTGTGGAAGGGCGGATGGGGCATGTCCCACGACCGCGTCGTGCCATTCGGCGCCCTTGCAGCGGCCACGTCGGACGAGATTCACCTAACGATGTCCGCGGACGAATTCAAGGAGTTGTCGACCGACTACCTGGAGGAGTATTTCATCCGCGTGCCCGATGCGAAGCCCGGCTTCCCCGACTCGTCCGATGTCCAGCGCTTGGTGATGTCGATTCCGGGCGAACCGGGCCCGTACCTGCTGCAACAAACGATGGCGCTGCGCCCGGACGAAGCCGAGATCGGCAAGGATGCGCCGGTATGGCGACTCAGCCCGCATCAAAAAATCGGTGAAGTCGAGCGCGTTCTATACGACGATACAAGCAGCAAGCTGAGCGCACTCGTCATTCGGCGCGGCTTCGTGTTCACGAAGGATGTCGTGTTAGCCATGCAGTACGTCGACGAGGTTGTCGGCGATATCGTCCGCGTCAGTATCGACGATGACACCCTCGGCAAGCTGCCCGAGTTCCAGGCGCCTGACTAACAGTCGTGCTTCATTTGCGCTCGGTTCTCCCGTGACGTCCAACGGAACTGTGCTCCGCGCGCGCGACCGCATATTTCCGTTGGGCGCGCGCACGTACATCATGGCGATCCTCAATCTCACCAGCGACTCATTCTCAGGCGATGGAATCGGCGCCGACCTCGACGCCGCCGTGCGCCATGCGGCGGCCGCAGTGGCCGATGGCGCCGACATCATCGACGTGGGCGCCGAGAGCGCACGCGCCGACGTGCCGGCACGCGCACCCGGCGAGGAGGCAGAACTGGTTGGCGAAGCGATTCGTCGCATAAGCGCGGAGACGGGTGCGATCGTCTCCGTCGATACCTACAAGGGCGCCGTCGCCGATGCTGCGCTGGAGGCGGGAGCGCACATCGTCAACGACATTGGCGGATTCAAGATCGATGCCAGCACGACGCGAGCCGCCGCAAAACATGGCGCCGCGCTCGTGATCAACTACACGTATGAGCGGCCGAAGGTGCGTCCCGTAGAACCGCCCCGCTACGACGATCTCATTGCCGAACACCTCGCGCTCCTTAAGGAGCAGATCGCCGTCGCCGAGCGCGCCGGCCTCGCGCCCGATGCGGTGATCGTCGATCCCGGGATCGCGTTCGGAAAGTCACACGACGAGGACCTGCAGGTACTGCGACGGCTTCGCGAATTCACGTCGCTGGGACGCCCGGTCCTCGTCGCAGCTTCGCGGAAACACTTCATCGGCAGCGTGACAGGACTGCCACCGTCCGCGCGCGATATCGCGACCGTCGCGGTGACCGCGCTCGCGATTGCCGCCGGCGCCGACATTGTGCGGGTGCACGACGTGCGGGCGAACGTGGAAGCAGCGCGCATAGCCGACGCTATTGTGCGAAGCGCGCCGGGAGATTACGCGGCGACGGGGGAGTCGTGGCCTTGGGCGTCCAGCGCTCAGCCGATCGCCGGGACGACGATCCAGCCTCACGAACCGAAGACATAGGCACGCGCAGGCGCTAGCTGGTCATTCCCTCGAGGCCGACAAGCGCGCGACCGTGCTCTATCTCGCCCATATGGCGCAGACCGTGCTGGTAGACGAAGCATTCCAGGACGTCGAGCTTGCGGAGCGGCGCGTCGGGTCCGATGACGATGGCGCAGAAGATGTTCTGCATGTTCGGAGGCAACTTCGGCAGCAAGACCTGCTCGAGCGTCTCCTGATCGAGGGACGCCAACACGTTGTCGGTGCGCGCGAGCACCTGCTGCTGGTAGGCGCCCCACGCGTCGAGGTCTCCGAAACGCAGGTGCTGCATCTCGTCGATCGTCTCTTCGCGGCCCAACGCATCGACCGTGACGCCGACCCTCTCCGCCCAGCCGCCCGTCTCCCACAGCGGCGCCTCGGCGAGGAAGGGGCGGCTGATGGCCTGATCCTGCGCACGGATGTAATGGCTCAGACTGAACGCGATCGGCAACACGCGGTCGCGCTCCTGGTAGTTGACGTGATCGAGCGTCATGTCTTCGATGCAACGTGACCAGAGCGTGTTCATCGCGCGGATGCGGTTACGAAGCGATGCGACGAAGATGTCCGACACGAGCGACCGTTCCTAGCCCAGGTACATGCCCGAGATCGCCCGGGCGATGACAAGCCGTTGCACCTCGGATGTACCTTCGAAGATGGTGTAGATCTTCGCATCGCGCGCCCAGCGCTCGACCGGGGCTTCGCGGACGTATCCCATACCGCCGAGGATCTGGATCGCCTGCTCGGTGACCCGGACGGCGGTCTCGCCTGCCTTGAGCTTGGACATCGAGCCTTCGGCGGCGGTGAACTGCTTGCGGTTGCGCGCCATCCACGCGGCGCGCCAGACCAGCAATCGTGACGCATCGATCTCTGTTTTCATGTCGGCGAGCGCGAACGAGATCGCCTGGTTCTCGATAATCGGACGTCCGAACTGGCGTCGCTGCTTCGCGTACTCCAGAGCGTATTCGTACGCAGCGCGCGCCGTGCCAAGCGCCATGGCGCCCACCGAAGGTCGCGTTGCCTCGAACGTCGCGAGCGCGGCCTGGGTACCGGTGCGCTTGCCTTCGCGGGCGCGGGCGAGCCGCTCGTCGAGGCGCTCCTTGCCGCCGAGCAGGTTCTTGCCGGGCACGCGCACGTCATCCAGGTACACCTCGGCGGTGTGCGATGCCTTGATGCCGTGCTTCTTGAACTTCACGCCCTGCCGCAAGCCCGGCGTATCGGGGCCGACTACGAACGATGCCTGTCCGCGCGTCCCAAGCGTCGGGTCGACGGACGCGACGACCACATGGACCGCAGCGATGCCGCCGTTCGAGATCCAGGTCTTCTGTCCGTTGAGCACCCACTCGTCCTTCGCCTCGTCATAGACGGCGCGCGTCTTCAGCGACGACACGTCAGAACCGGCGTCCGGCTCGGAGACACAAAATGCGCCGAGCTTCGGCTCATCGACGGTGCCGAAGCACTGCGGGATCCATTCTCCGATCTGCTCCGGCGTACCATTGCCCGCGAGGGCGGCGACCGCCAACGACGTGCCCATGATCGCCATGCCGATACCGGCGTCACCCCAGAAGATCTCCTCGATCGAGATCGGGAGCATGAGGCCCGTCGGGTCGGCGGTCATGTGTCCCAGGAACTGCGGGCCGTAGATCCCGACCTTCGCCGCTTCCTGGATGATCGGCCAGGGCGTCTCCTCGCGCTCGTCCCATTCGTGGGCGGCCGGGCGGATCACGTTCTCGGCGAACTCGTGCAGCCACTGCTGCATCTGGGTTTGTTCGTCGTTCAGCTCCAGCGAGAACGCCGGAGCCGCGGCTACTTCGGTGGTCATGTGCTACCTCTGCTCATCGATGAACCTGAGGCAGTGTTACCTAAATACGCTCAATCCGCGAGGTACGGACAGCAGAATCCTGATTCGGGATAGCCAGATCGTGCTAACCCAGGGATACCTTCTGCCGGTCCTGGGCGACGATCAACTCACCCTTAAAGATGTCCCGCATGCCCACGACGAATTGCTCGACGAGCGGTCCTTCGTTCGGGATCGGCGGGATCAGGTGCGTCAGCACAAGCTTCGGCACGCCGGCGTCGCGCGCCATCTCTGCGACGTCGTGCGTCGGTGCATGGTAGGCGCACGCTTCCTCCAGCATCTGCGCCATGCGCTCGTTGTCGGAGCCTCTCAGCATCTTGATGCGATCAGCCATCATGCCAAGATGCACGGCCTCACTGACCAGCATGTCGGCGCCTTTCGCCGCGTCGACAAGTGACTGCACGCGCACCGTATCGCCGGAGAACACGACTTTCTTGCCCCGCGCCTCCACCTTGAATCCGAACGCGGGCACCACCGGACGATGGTCAACCTCGAACGAACCGACCTCGATGGCATCGACCGTCGCGACATGCGATACCGCAGACGTCGCCGGTATCTCGTGCACGATGACTTCGATGCCGTCGCGCGAGAGCTTCTCGCCGTGATGTGCGAATCGATAGCGGACGTCAGGGTTGAGGCCGGCGCGAAAACCCTCGATCGCCTCCCGCGTCCCTTCAGGACCGTAGACGTGCAGCGGCTTCGTCGACCCGCCGAGCGTCCAGCGCATCATCATGAAGTCCGGGAAGTCCGTGATGTGGTCCGAATGCATATGCGTGAAGAAGACGTTATCGATCATCCCGAGCGGCACGCCTGTCGCAACGAGCCGTCGGGCGGCGCCCCAGCCGCAGTCGATGAGGACGGCGCGTCCCTCGGACACGACGAGCTGTCCCGCTCCGCAACGGTTGCCTGACGGCAGCGGACTTCCCGTCCCTAGCAGCGTGATCTCCATGTCCGGCATCGGGTTCTCCTCTATTTAGTCTTGCTGCAATTTCCTCATTGAACGCGCCCCTGTCTACGTCGGCGCTTCGACGGCCAGCCGCGGATCGCGTGCCGCCGGCATATTGTCGTAAAGGTCGCGGACCAGATCCTTCTTGATCGACGCGTATTTCTCGTCGTTCCAGAGGTTACGCCACTGGTGCGGATCCTCACTGTGGTCGTACAGTTCGCCTTCCGAGCCGTCGTACAAGATGTCGGTCGATGGCAGGCTGCCGTCTCGGCGTCGCATCGCGATACCGCCGAGCCTCGGATCCAGTGACGCGTCGAGACCAGTATCGTCGCGCGTGCTCGGCTCGTAGACCGTACACGTGATGCCGTCGCGGTGAATCGTGCGCAGGTGCATGCCGTAGCCGGGAAATTGACTGTCCCACTCGGTGATCATGCGCTCGTGGCCGGTACCGGGCGTCTTCGGCAGAGCCTTGCCCTGCATCCAGTCCGCCGCGGGCAAGCCTGCGATCTCGCAAAACGTGGGCGCGAGGTCGACCTGGCCGACCGGGTCTTCGATCTCGGCCCGCGGCACGGCGGCGGAAGGTCCGGGCCGCCAGATCAGCGGGATGCGCATCAGCGCGTCGCAATGGTACGGGCCTTTGAACATCAGTCCGAAGTCGCCTTGCAGTTCCCCGTGGTCGGTCGTGAAGAAGACGTCGGTGTCATTGGCCCAGCCCCGCTCCTCCACCCGTTTGATGACACGCCCGCAGGCCTCGTCGATGAGTTCGTTCTGGATATGCATCATCGCGTTGATTTCGCGGACCTGGTCGTGCGTCATGAGCTTCGGCACGAAGCGCGCCGGACCGCCCTCGACGTTGCGATAGCGCCCCTCGAAGTACGCGAGCCAGTGCGCGGGCTTCTGCGCCAGGATCTCGACGCATTTGTCCACGCTGCCAGGATGCCCTTCCGGCAGATCGAGGTCCCGCCAGTTGACGCGATTCAACTCGGACTCGGGCGGGTCCCAGGGATGGTGCGGGTCGGGGAAGCTCATCCAGATGAACCAGTCGCAGTCCGCCGGCAGCGAGTTGATGTGGCGGATAGTGCGTTCCGCAACCCAGTCGGTGTGGTAGTACTCACGCGGCAGCGGGTTGAACTTCACTTCCGGCGCGCCGGTGTCGCCGCCGCCTTCGTCGTTCATGCCCTTCGAAGTGAAAAGCTGGTAAAACCCGCTGACGTACGCCGGGTGGTTGTCGCCGAGCCACTTGCCGTAGTGCCACTGCGGTTGCGGGCCGTGCATCGCAAGTTCCATGTGCTGAAAGCCGCGATACGGCCCGGTCGAGTTCTCCCGCGCCAGGCGATTTTCGGCCCACTTGCCGGCGAGATCAAACGCCGGCTGAAAGTGCGCCTTCCCGATCAGCGCCGTGCGATAGCCAGCTTGCTCGTGCAGGTAACCGACGACACTCGGCGCGTCCTCCGGAAGCGGCACGCCGTTCGCGACGACACCGTGCGTGCGCGCGTACTGCCCGGTGATCATGCTCGAACGCGCCGGCATGCAGACGACGTTCTGATTGTTCGCGCGACGGTAGTTGATGCCGTTCGCCGCCAGCGCATCGGCCACCGGCGTGCGCGCGATCTTGCCGCCGTTGCACCCCAGGGAGTCGTAGCGCATCTGGTCGGTGGTGATGAAGAGAATCTTGCGGCCCACGGCTCAGCCTTTCGATGAGGAACGTGATTGCGGCGTCGTCGCGAGCAGCACGGTGCGCTCGAGTCCCGCCTCGCGGTGCGTATGCGCCTGCTGATAGTCCTTGCGGCTCACCATCTCGATGAATGCGCCACGTGATGGGTACTCGACCAGCGCGATCGCGTCCCAGGCCTGAGAGTCGTCGCCGATCAACACCTGGTCGCACCGTCCGATGTACAGCACGCGACCGCCGCCTTCGGCGACCATCTTTGAAGCCGCACTGCCGTACGCGTCGTATTCTTGTGCACCGTCACCGGCCTTGAACTTGAGCAGGTTGAGCATCACGACCGGGCCTTCTTCGGCGCTCGCCGCAAGCTCCCGAAACTGTTCGGCGTTCGGCGTGATGCTGCTCATTTGCTCTACTGTCGCCGCTAGCCACCCATGCCGATGTCGATCTTGTTGATCTTGTCATCGGCATTGAACGTCAGGGTCATCTTGATCGGTCCGAAGGGCAGGCCTGTGCCGACCGAACTCACGTTGTCGCCTTCCGCCTGCGGATCGCTCCACGTGATCTCCATGCCCGGCATTTCCGGTTGTGACCGCATGCCCGCTTCAACGGCCGCTTTGCCGCTCACGGCGCCGGTCATCGGGTTCGATGCGACGACGTCGTCGGCGAGCATCTTCGACACGTCGTCGAACTTCCGGTCGGTCGAGAGCGCCATGAACTCCTTCGCGAGTGCTGTCCGGTCTGCCATGGTTGGTGTTCCTCCTTCGCGCTTACGTGCGCCTCATGAAATCCACGACCACGTACGCAAGTTCCTCGCCGTGGTCTTCCTGGATGAAGTGTCCACCACCAGCGATGGTTGTGTGAAGCTGTCCTTTCGCGCCGGGCACGCGCGCCTGGAAGGCCTTGTCGGCGTTGCGCGTGATCGGGTCGCTGTCGCCGAACGCCGTCAGGAACGGCTTGTCCCATCGATCGAGCACCTTCCACGCTTCGCGATTGGGCTCGGATGCAGGGTCATCGGGACGCGTGGGCACGAGCGCCGGGAATCTGCGCGCGCCTGCTTTGAAGCTGTCGTCCGGGAACGGGGCGTCGTACGCCGCCACGACGTCGGCGGGCAGGTCCGTCGTCGTGCCGTTGTTGATGATACGGCCGATCTCGAACGACGGCGCCGTTTGCGAGAACTTCTGCCAGCGAAGGAACGCCTCGCCCGGCGGCAGGTCACCCGTGGGCAGAAACGTGTTGGCCGCTACGATGCGTGCGAAACGATCCTCGTGCTCGGCGACGACACGCAGCCCAATCAGCCCGCCCCAGTCCTGGCAGACGAGCGTGATACGGCGCAGGTCGAGCTGCGCAACGAACGACGCGA
The DNA here is from genome assembly GCA_040902535.1 of Dehalococcoidia bacterium. Taxonomy (NCBI): domain Bacteria; kingdom Bacillati; phylum Chloroflexota; class Dehalococcoidia; species Dehalococcoidia bacterium. The sequence goes on from JBBDXD010000014.1 coordinate 79,961, forward strand.
TCGCGTCGACGTGCAGTTGATACGTGTAGTCGTCCTGGCTGGCGGGCTTGTCGCTCCGGCCGAAGCCGAGCAGATCCGGCGCGACAGATCGATAGCCAGCCCCTGTGATGATCGGGATCATCTTGCGATACAAATACGACCACGATGGCTCTCCATGCAGCATGAGCACCGGCTCTGAATCGCGCGGACCGTCGTCGATGTAATGCATGCGTATCCCGTCGACGTCTGCGTAATGCGGTTCGAAGGCGTAGCCGGGCAGGCTCTGAAACCGCTCGTCGGGGGTGCGCAGTACGTTCATAAGTGTGGCTACCCCTGTTCCAGCAGCGCTGACAGCATGCGTTTCATGACGCGTCGTGCTTGCGCGATTGAAAGCCCCTGGTGCGCACGCAGCGCCTCCCACGTCGACCAGGACGCAGCGGCGGTCAACGCCTCCGTGACGTCGCGCCGCGCGGCAGGAGGCAGCCGCTTGAGTTCGATGGCGAACACTTTCTCGATCTCGAGGCGACCGCGACCGCGTATCCATGAGAGGTGCCTCGCGATTACGGGTGACGACGGCTCGAAGGACAGCGCGGAGCGTCGCACCGGCGAGATCACCTCGAGCGCCGAAGCACGCGAAGCTACCAGCGCGTCGATGCGATCCGCCAGCCCGCCCTCCCGCCGTACGCGTCTCAGGTCCGTCAGGTGACGCTGCATCTGGCGCCGCGCGCCCGTGGCAAACAGCGCCTCCAGGTCTTCGAAGTGGTGGAATACCGTGCGGAGCGACACGCCAGCGCGCTCAGCGATGCGTGGCGCCGTTGGCCGCAGGTCTCCCGTCTCAATGAGGTCGAGCATCGCGCTCACGACGGCATCGTGCGTGCGTTCGCCGCGTTCGGCGCGTCCATCCCGTACGGGTGCGGGCGTCGTTGTTTCTGTCATGGGCACGACGATACCACTACTTGCACTGATAGTGCAAGAAGATTTTATCATCGCCTCTCAGGACGTCTAGCTGCTCACATTCCCGCTCGGCGCAAGGGTAGGCGCGCCAAAGCGGTTCGTGCAGCGACGAGAGATTGCCGCGATGTGATCGGACCATCTCAGATGTGCTCGAGCCGATCGCGCCGATCCTGCTCGCGCGCGTCGATGAGACCGCCGGTCACCGATATATGCCGGCCGCGCGCCGGGCACTTGTCTGAGCGAACGTGTATCGTGCGCCCGTGCCGCGAGCTTAGTCCGGGAGCAATGCCTTGAACCTCGTCGAATTCATCCACGCCGAACTGCGTCGCCTGCACACGATGCTCGACCGCTCGACCGCCGATCTCACACCGGAGCAATGGCACACGATTCCGGCAGCCAATCCGGCCGCAAATCACCTCGCGTTCGAGATGTGGCACTACGCACGGACCGAGGACAACGTCGTGCGATTTATCTTGCAGGGGCTGCGCCCAACCGTCTGGATGGAAGGCGGATGGGCGGAGCGGCTGGGATTGCCACCCGTCACGCAGGGCACCGGTATGCCTGCTACCGATGCGCAGGCGTTGCGGATCGACGACCTGTCGCTCTTCGGCGAGTACGTCGACGCCGTTTGGGCGAGCACCGAAGCGTATCTTTCGAACCCCGACGAGTCGGCGTTCGACACGCTGGTGACGGTGAAGCCGCTCGGGGATATGCCGGCCATCCGCGCACTCGGCCAGGTGTGCATGACGCACGGCTTCACCCATCTCGGCGAGATCGAACTCGTGCGCACGTTGCTGGGATTGAGGCCCGCGATCGGGGTGTAGAGGGCCGCTGTCCTACAACGCACAGCCGTTCATAATCCGAAGGACAGGACCGAACAGACAAGGAGCGATTGCCATGACCTACCGGCTGTGCATCGGCGTCAACTGGCAAGGCGAGTTCGACCGCGAGAAGGTCTTCGAGCGCGTAAAGATCGCCGATGACGCCGGCGTCGAGTCGTGCCTCGTCGCGGAGGCCTGGGGGCGTGACGCGTTCACGCTGCTGACGCAACTCGCCGAACGCACGAACCGCATTCAACTCGGTACGGGCATCGTGAACTACTACTCGCGCAGTCCGGCAGCGCTGGCGCAGCACTTCGGTACGCTCGACGAGTTGAGCAACGGCCGCATGATCATCGGCCTCGGCGCGTCGAGCGCGAACGTCATCGAACACTTTCACGGCATCAAGTTCGAACCGGCGCTCGCCCGGATGCGCGAGACCGTACAGATCATCAACATGCTCATGGCGAATCAGAACCTGGTGTACAAGGGGAAACTGTTCCAGATGGAACGCGGCTTCACGTTGCGCTTCCAGCCGGTGCGCGAGCACATTCCCGTCTACATCGCTTCGTTCCGGCCCAAGGCCACGAAGGTCGTCGCGGAAGTCGCCGACGGCTGGATGCCGACGATGATTCCGATTCAGCAGGCGAAGGCGCAGGTCGACCGCTTCATGGGTTACGTGCGCGAGGCCGGCCGCGATCCATCGACGATGACCGTGCGCTTCGGCGGCGTGACGGTTGCGAAGGACAGGGAGCGCGCCCTGCATGGTGCGAAGGCGGGCACCGCGTTCTACATCGCACGGATGGGCGATTTCTACTACCAGCAGCTCAGCGACATGGGTTTCGCCGACGAGGCGAACGCGATTCGCAAGGCGTGGAAAGATGGCGGTTCGGGCGCTGGCATCGCCGCCGTGACTGATGAGCTGTCTAACTCACTGGGCTTCATCGGTTCGGTCGATGAGTGCCGCGACCGTCTCGCCGAGGAGGAGCACGCGGGCATTAACCTCCACTCCGCGGGCGTCGCGGGCTACGACGCGATCGAAGAGGGCAAGATCTTCGAGCAGTTGATGAAGTAACTCCAGCTACTCGTCGTGCTCGGACGGCTCGGGCTTCGCGGAAGTGACGTACTGCTGCACGAGCGGCAGCCAGTCCTTCTCGTCCTTCTCGCCGAAGTCCCACCAGACCTGCTCACCCTGGGCTGTCTCGACGACGAGGCACTGCTGACGGCTGGACGGCATGCCCATCGTCGCGCCGGGCCACGGATACAAGCCCGTCGACGTGACGTCGGCGTAGGGCACGGACATCCACTTCGCGTCACCCTTCTCCGCTTCGAAGAGCAACCGGCGGTTCGTCATGTGCAAAACGCCCTTCTTCACTTGTTTGCCGTAGAGCAGCGTGGCCTTCGTCGCTTGCTTCACCTCTTCGCCGGAAGGCAGCGCCATGGAGGGCGGCGCCAGCGGTTTCGGCGCACGGTCCTTCTTGCCGAAGAACGGGATCCTCATCGCATCGACCTCGCGTACTTCATCGCCGGGCGCAGCTGCGTGCGATGGCGCCGGTCGTGGTTCGAGAACATCAGCACATAATCGAGGATCGTATGCCGGTTGGGACGGGGCTGCCACCAGAATTCCGCCGTCAGTTCCAGGTGCTTCGGTTTGAGTTGCGACAGCAACAGCAACGTCTCGTGACGCATCGAAAGATACTCGTCGATCAGCGCGCGATCCGGCGAGTATTGGCGCTCGCCGACACGCTCCGCGTTGCCCGCCTCGACATCGGGCCACTCATCTACGCTGTCCGTCTCGATGATGTGGCGCAGATGGCCCTGCAGCACCCAGTCGCCCGTCGCGATGTGCGCCAGGAGTTGGCGATTCGTCCAGCCCGGGTTCACCGATGGTAGTTCCCACGCCGCAGCGTCGACGCTATAGATCACGTACAGGCTTTCATCCGGCGCCAGCGCGTCGACGCCTGCCTGGATCGCAGGCAGGAACTTCAGGTTCTGCGGATACCAGCTCTGTTCGCGCGCGCGCCGAACGTCAGCCAGGTGCAGGCGGTCGTGATAGCCGAGCCAGATCCGTTCGCGCACCGAGTTGTGCTCCGCACCGAACGCCGGCAGCGACAGCGCGAGGTGCCGCGGCTCCAGCAGCTCGAACAGGCTGAGGAGCAGTTGGCGTCGCGAGTGCATCTCTTCGATGAGCTGTGCGGGCGTGCGCTGGCGGCCGCGTTTCACGGCGCGTTCGCGGGCAGCGCGCGCTTCCTCCGGTGTGATCGGCTTCGCGTCCGCGCCCTCGCCCCGGAGCAATCCCTTGGCCGCGAGCGCCCAAGTGTGGTCTGCCGCGGCTATGTGCGCGAGCACGTCGTGCAGCGTGCGCGAGCCGTAGGGGACGAACTTGCCCCATTCTTGCGGTTGCACGCCTTCCAGCGTCTCGGTCAGGACATCACGCGCCATCTGCATGTCCTGCACAGCGTCGTGAACGTAGGCCTCCATGGGCGCAGTGTATCGATGCCGCGCCATCACAGCATCGCCGGATACGTCACGCGCCCATGCTCGATCCGGGCGAATCGCGTCATCCGGTGCGTATCGGCGTTCGATGCGGACATGATGTGATCCACGGAATGGCCGCGCGCAGTGAGCGCATCGGCGATCAGCGAGCGATGGCATCGCCACGGCACCGCCTCCGCGCACATGATGGCGGCTCTCGACGCGCCGGCGAGCGCGATCAGGCGTTCGAGCGCAGCCGCGAAGTCTGCGGTGAGCATGTAATCGGCGTATCCGCGGAACGACTCATTTTGCCACGCCATGTTCGCCGAGTCTGCACGCGGCTTGCGGAAGCCACCGAGCTCCGGCAGATGCACGTACGCGATGCTTCGCTCCGGCAGCGCCGCGGCGAGCGCATCGCTGTTGAAGTGCGGATGCCGCCGCGAACGGGGCACCGTGCGCACGTCGACCAGCGTCTCGATGCGCCATGCTGTGAGCATCGATACGAACTCATCGAACGTGCGCGTCGAGTGGCCGACCGTCCACAGCTCGACCGCGTCGCTCATCCCGTCTGCGGCTCCGCAAGCCCGAACGCCCATCGGAACTGCGTAACGAGCAGGTCGAGCGGAGCGTCCCACTCACCTGCGAAGCGCATCCCGAGGTGGATCAGCCGTGCGCACTGGTTCGCGAATTGCACGCGGTCGACGAAGCCGTCGTCCGCCGGCCGCGCGTAATGGGCGAGCACCTGCTCGACGAATGGCATCCCGAGCCACAGCGCTACGCCTACGAACTCCGTCGCTGGATCGCCGATCGCCGCGTCCGCCCAGTCGATAATCCCGTGAAGATCATCGCCTTTCGGCGTCAGGATGTAGTGCTCACCCTTCAGGTCGTGATGCAGGAGCACCTCGGGCAACGTTGACGGACGCGGCGGCTCCACCTCCCCAAGCAGGTAGCGCTCGACCTCGTCCGTGAGGAGCGCCGGTGCTTCGCGACGGATCAGATCCGCATAACCCTCGATGCGCCGCCTCAGCTCCGATGCCGGAGGCGCAGCGTGCGGCACGACGCCGCATGCCCGGGCATCGGCGAGCGGAAACGCGTGCAGGATGGACAGCGCGCGGCCCAGCGTCTCCGCGCAACATGCACGATCGGCGCCGACGGGCCGATGCGTCTCCCCCGACAGCCCTTCGACCTTTCGATACGCCGCAACCCCGTACGGGAAGCGCTCGTCGGGCTCATGCACGTACTCGAACACGGGGATCGCGACAGGCAGCAGTGGCGCCAGCCGTGGCAACAGTTCCCGCTCGATCCCGAGACACCGCGCCGACGTGTCGTCGCGCGGTACGCGGATTACCACGTGGCCGTCGATCTCGTAGTTCGTGAAGTCGCCACGCTCGTCCATCAACCTTACGTGGCCAAAGGTCAACGACGGAAAGCGCGCACGGAGCGCCGATAGACCGCTGAAGTCAGGGATCGCAGACTGCATATTCGCCGGTATCCGCTCCGCCGCGTACTCCACTCCGTCGATGCGTTCCGCGCATCGCGTTATGTCGTGTTATCGTCCTCGCCAGATTCAGATCTGCTATTCTGGACTCAACGGTATCATGCGAGACCATACGGGCTGTGAACGAGGAGGCGGGAATGTCCAGGGCGAAGGTGGCAGTGCTGTTCTCGAAGCCTGAAACGGTGCACGAGGACTACGAGCGGCTCATGGACATGGCGGACTTTCGCCAGCACCTGAACCCCAACGCCACGACCATCCTCAAGGACAACATCTCCTGGCACTTCCCGTTCCCGTCCGCCAACACGACGCCCTGGCAGCTCGAGGCGGCTATTACGGGCCTGCGCAAGGCCGGCTACGACGACCTGATCTGCGTGCAGAACAAGACCGTCGTGACCGACGCCTTCAAGGGCGAAGACCTCAACAAGTACCTGCCTGTCTTCAAGCACCACGACGTGCCGGTGAAGTTCAACTTCCGCGACCAGGACATGACCTGGGAGGTCTACCGGCCCCGCAAGCCCATGCTGGTGCTGGACAAGATCTTTCCGGACGGCGTCAAGATCCCTGACTTCTTTCATGGCAAGAACATCGTCCACCTGCCGACGGTGAAGTGCCACATCTATACGACGACGACCGGCGCCATGAAGAATGCGTTCGGCGGGCTGCTGAGCACCAACCGCCACTACACGCACAGCCACATCCACGAGACGCTCGTCGACCTGCTGACGATCCAGAAGGAGATCCACAGCGGCATCTTCGCGCTGATGGACGGCACTTCCGCCGGCAACGGTCCGGGGCCGCGCATCATGAAGCCTGAGCAGAAGAACGTTATTCTCGCGTCCGGCGACCAGGTCGCGATCGACGCCATCGCGGCGAAGATGATGGGCTTCGACCCGATGAGCATCCAATACATCAACCTGGCGCATCACGCCGGACTCGGCGTCGGCGACCCGCGCGACATCGAGATCGTCGGCGCGGACATCACGAACGAGTCGTGGGGGTTCAAGGTCGGCGCGACGCTGCACAGCGTCATGGGCTACCTGGCGTGGTTCGGCCCGACGAAAGTGCTGCAGAAGGCGATCTTCCGCACGCCGCTCGTGCACGCGACGAACCTCTTCTCGGAGGCGTTCCACGACTACTACCACTGGCCGCTGAAGGAAAAGAAGATCTACGAGCAGTGGCTCACCGAATCCCCGTGGGGCCACCTGTTCCAGAAGTACATCGACGAAGGGGCGCAGTCCCCATCGACGGCGCCGGTCGCCACCGCATAACGGCCTCCTGCGATGATCGCCGTAACGGCCACGCTGCCCGATGACGCGGCGCTTCGTGCGTCGGTGGTGCTCGTGCACGGCGCGGCGAATTCAGCGTCAGTGTGGACGTACTGGCAGCGCGCGCTGGCGGAACATGGCTTCGCTTCGTACGCGGTCGACCTGCGCGGGCACGGCGCGAGTGACCCCGTCGACCTGTCCCGGACATCGATGCGGGACTACGTTGACGACGTCGTAAACCTCATTAACGAACTCGGCGGCAAGCGGGATTACTGGATCTCCATGGGATGGAGCATGGGCGGGTTGGTGGCGATGCAAGCCGCGTACGACCAGTGCGCGCTGGCATTCGTCGGGCTGGCGCCGAGCACGCCGGCGCTCGCGCGTGACGCTTCGATGCCGCTCCGCGAAGGCGTGTTCGGCATCGAAGAGTACGGCATCACGGACTTCGATCCGGACGCGGATCAGCCGGCGATGGTCGACCTCGATCAAGAGGAGCGTGCGATCGCGCTGGCATCGCGATCGTCGGAGTCACGCTACGCACGCGATGAGCGTGCGGCGGGCGTCGTGGTGAGCGACCTCGACTGTCCGTCGCTGATCGTGACGAGCACCGGCGACACGCAGTGGCCGCGCTCGCGCTACGACTCTATGCATCTGCCGGTCGAGCACCTGAGCGTCGAAGGCGCGTCGCACTGGGGGTTGGTGCTGAACCGGCGCGTCATCGAGGCGCTTGTTCCGCGCGTGGTGGCATGGATTGATGGCGTGGCGCCTGAGTGAGATTTGCCTTCGGCCTGGCCAAGGACGTGTGTGTGCAATTCGTGAGAGATTCTTCGCTGCGCTCAGAATGACCGCGAGCGTTACTCCGTAAACAGCAGCAGCCGATAGTCCGCAGGCGCATAATCGATGATCTCACGGCCCGCCTGCGTGGCGCCACCTTCCGTGAGCAGATCGAAGTGCAATACGGGCTGCACCTGCGACAGATCGATGTCCAGCCGGATGCCGGCGATCTGGCTGTCCGCCGAGGCGAGCGGCGCAAAACCGGTGAACTTCGGCGGACCCGCGAAGCCGACCACGTAGCGCCACGGCTCGGGCCGTGATTGCACGGCGAGCTTGAGCGCGAGCGGCGGCTCGGTGAGCAACGGCTCCACGTACTCGCGGATGACGGCCTCGGATGCGTATTCGGTCGTCGGCCCCACTCGAATCGTATTCACAGACGCGCCTTCGTACCGCTGGCAGATGGCGGAGCCGCGGAGGCCGCTGCAGATGCGCGGCTCCCAGTTGAACGTCGCCAACAGCGCATCGACGTTTTGTGCGGCGATGGCCGAGATGATCGCGTCGAGCGCTGGCTCCTGCGAGAGCATCGCAGCCGCGGCGTCGGGAGGCAGGGCTTCGCCGAGGTCGGGGGTCGCCGTCGAGACGACGAGCCCTTCGGGCACGAGACCGGCGGTCGCAGCCGCGACGAGCGTAGCGCGCGCTTCGGTTGGGTTCGGCGTCGGTGTTGTTACCCCTGCCTGTGACGGCGGCGGCGCTTCGCAGGCTGACGCGAGAGCCGCCATCATCAGCATCACCAGTACGACGTTCTTCCGCATCACCGCCACCTCACACCTCGTCGCGTGACGCGATGGTAGCGGATTCGCCGGCGTTGATCCCGACGCGTTGCCTACGCCCGGGTGACGCCATCCGCGCGAGCTTACACGCTACGTCGAATGTTCAGCGTGCGCCGGGTCGCGCTCTTCCGCGACGTTGAAGCGGCGCACAAGGCGGAAGTAGGCGAGGTCCACGCGCCGGTTGCGGCCCACGACCTCGCGCAGCGGCACCGCCACGATATCCAGCCCCTGCGCGGCGGCGATAACGCCCGTGCGCTTTTCGTGCAAGAAATCGACGGCTGTGGCGCCCATGCGCGTCGCCAGCACGCGGTCGAACATCGAAGGCGAGCCGCCGCGCTGCACGTGGCCGAGCACGGTGACCCGCGCTTCCGCGCCCGTGCGAGCTTCCAGCGCCTCCGCCAGGCGCGTCCCGATGCCGCGCGTGGCAAGCTGCGCGTGCCCGAACTGGTCCACGCGGCCCGCCGCATCGCCGGAGTCGACACCTTCGACCTTCGCGCCTTCGGCCACCACGACGATGCTGAAGCGGCGCGACTCCATCCGGTGCTGCACGTGGTGTACGCACAGGTCGAGCGAGATCGGCTCTTCCGGAATGATGATGAGATCGGCGCCGCCGGCAATGCCCCCCGTGAGGGCGAGCCAGCCTGCATCGCGGCCCATGACTTCGACCACCATGACGCGCCGGTGCGCTTCCGCCGTCGTATGCAGCCGGTCGAGCGCTTCGCCCACAATGTCGACCGCCGAGTCGAAGCCGATGCAGTAGTCCGTCCCCCAGACGTCGTTGTCGATCGTCTTGGGGACGCCGATGACCGAGAAGCCCCGCTCAGCGAGCTTCGCCGAGACGCTGAGCGTGTCGTCGCCGCCGATCGTGATCAGCCCTTCGATCCCGCGGCGCTGCAGGTTGTCTTCGACCTGCCGCATTTCCTCCTCGTTACGCGCCGGGTTGGTGCGCGACGAACCGAGGATGGTGCCCCCCAGGTGCAGGATGCCCGCGACTTCCTCCGACGTCAGCAGCAGCGAGTTGCCGGCGCCGAGCAGCCCCGCCCAGCCCTCGCGGAAGCCGTGGACCTCGTCGCCGCGCATCCACGCCCGGTGGGCGATTGCCCGGATGGCCGCATTGAGGCCCGGGCAGTCGCCGCCGCCCGTGAGGACTGCGATGCGCATGGGCGTCACCTCCGTGCGTCGATCATGCGGTCTTGCCTGCAGCATACGGGAATCAGGAAGACCCTGAGTTCAGCCGACGAACGGACTCGGCATTGAGGGGAGCCTGAGCGTCAAGTTTCATGAGCGGCGCGTGGCGGTGTCCGGCGGCGCTACGTTATGGTAGGACGCACACTCGAACGAACTTGACGGCTGCCCCGCCCGCCTCGGACGCGTGTTTTCGCGTTTCGGGTAGGAGGGGGAACGTGTCGTACTGCCACATAGAGCCCAGGAGGACCGCCTGATGAGCGACTCGTCGTTGCTCTCCCAGTTGGAGCAGCGCACACAGCAGGTGAAGATCACGCTGGCGAACCTCGAAGCGGAGAAAACCCGCATCGAGAACCTCATCGGCCAGTTGCAGCCTCTTGTGCCGCAGTACGACGCACTCATTTCCGCCGAGAAGCTGCTCGGCGAAGCGAATATTGAACTGCACTCGTTGGCGCAGGATCGCCCGGACGAGCACCAACCGCAGCACAACGGCTGGGGTGATGCGCAGCCGCAGCAACAGGAGCAGGAGCAGGAGCATCCCTGGGGCGGCTGAACGTTGGAAGCGTGAAGCGAGAGGCGGGAAGCAGGATCAACGCCTCCGTTGAGCCGTCGGTGCAACAGGCCGTTGGTGCAATCGGCCTCCGTCCTCCGTCACACCGCTTCCCGCTACTATCACGTAGCCTATGCGCTGCCGCGGCGCTGACGTAGCATGTAATGGAGGCAGGAGACACATCCTGCCTTCGTCATGTCCGGCGCATCTGCATCGACCGAAGCCCTCCAGAAAGGGACAGCGATGACAAGCGAAGTCGAGACGAAGCACCCCGTCCAGATCATGGACGGCCTGTTGCAACTCAAAGTCCCGATCCCCAACAACCCGCTCGGGTGGGTGCTCCCGTACCTCATCGAGGGGCACGACGGCTGGACGCTCGTCGACTCCGGGTGGAACGTGCCGGAGGCGTGGGATGCTCTGGAACAGCAACTGCGCGACGCCGGAGTAACGTTCGACAAGCTGAAGACGCTGCTGGTCACGCACATCCATCCCGACCACTACGGGCTTGCCGGGCGCGTGAAGGAGCATAGCGGCGCCAAGGTCATCGTCCACCAGCGCGAACGCGATCTGATCCGTTCGCGCTACCGTGATCCGTCGCAACTGCTGGCGACGATGGGCGACTGGCTGATCATGAACGGCGTGCCGAGAAGTTCGATGGAAGACCTCAAGGCGTCGGCGATGCCGGTGCGCGCGTATGTGGACCCCGTCGAACCCGATGAGGTCGTGTGGGGCGGCGAACGCCTGCCGATCGGCCGCTTCGAGTTCGAGGTGTGGTGGACGCCCGGGCATTCGCCCGGCCACATCTGCTTTCTCGAGCGCGGCAAGAAGTTCATTCTCACGGGGGACCACGTGCTCCCCACGATCACGCCGAACATCAGCCTGCATCCGCAGCAGCAGGGCAACCCGCTGGGCGACTACATCGCATCGCTCGAACGGCTTGAGGATCTCGACGTCGAACAGGTGCTTCCCGCGCACGAGTTCATGTTCAACGACCTGAAGGCGCGCCTCCGCAGCATCGAGTTGCACCATCGCGAGCGGCTGGACGAGATGATCGCCGCGATCGGGCGCGCCCAAAAAACTGCGTACGATGTCGCGGCGAAGGTGAAATGGGCGACGGGCGACTTCAGCACCTTCTCTTCGTGGATGCAGCGTGCCGCGATCGGTGAGACGATCGCACACCTGGACTACCTGGTGATCGAAGGCGTGCTGGCGAAGTTCATGCAGGAAGGTGTGCAGTACTACAAGAAATCTGGCAATGACTGAGCTGTCTGTCGCGTACTACACGCACGCCAGCACGGCCGTCGGTCCGTTGCTGATCGCGGGCGACCGCTGCAGCCTCATGGCCATCAAGTTCGACGTCGAGGTGTACCAGATCGCTCGGGAAGTCGAGCGGCTCTACGACGAACTGCGCCAACGTTTCGTGCTGGAGCGCGACGATGCGCGGATGGCGGGCGTCGTACAACAGGTGGTCGACTACGTCGAAGGCAAACGGACGAAGTTCAAACTGTCCCTCGATCTGTCGTTCCTGACGCCGTTTCAACAGGCGGTACTGCTCGAGTGCGCACGCATCCCCCGCGGCGAGATCGCGAGTTACGCCGAACTCGCGCGGCGCGTCGGCAAGCCGCTGGCGTTTCGCGCCGTCGGCAACACCATGCGCATCAATCCGATCCCGATCGTCATCCCATGCCATCGCGTCGTGGCGAGCGACGGCATCGGCGGCTACGGGGGTGGGCTGGCCGTCAAGCGGCAACTGCTCGCGCTCGAAGGCGTGTCGATCTAACTTCGCCTCTGTTTCTCGCGCGGCCCGTGCCTGCTTCACCGCGCCGGCCGCGTCGGCCCAAGATCGCGCAGGCGCTCAACCTTCGTCCAATGATCACGCAGGACGCGTGTGCGACGGCGAGCGCGGGGGAGCTTCGCATGCACAGGCCACTCGCGCTACTGGCGGCGGTCGTCTTCTTGGTGGCCGCAGGATCCGTCTCTTCCGTCGTTCCACGCGTCACCGAAGCGGCGCCGGTGTTCAACGAGGCGGCTTGCGACGACCGCGCGTTATCGCCGGAAGGCTTTGACAGATCAAGGATGCGCTGCGGATTCGTCACGGTTGAAGAGTCGAGCCGCAGCGATACCCGAATGATCGACATCTGGGCGGTCGTGATCGAGGCAACCTCGCCGAACCCTGAGCCCGATCCCATCGTCTTCCTGCCTGGCGGCCCCGGACAACCGGGGGTCGACTTCGCGGCGTACTCCTCGGAGTGGTACAGCCAGGCGCTCGACGACCGTGATTTCATCTGATTTCATCGCGTTCGATTTCCGTGGCACGGGACTATCCGGAAAGCTCGCGTGTACGGAATACGACTCGGTGCTCGCTGATGCGCTCAAGGAAAAGCTGACCGAACAGCAGACGGACATGCGATACGACGCAGCGATGGACTTGTGTCTGGAGCGCTACGCGGCGGACGGTGTCGATCTCAGCACCTACGATAGCGCGACGATCGTCGAGGACATGGTCGAGTTGATGACAGCGCTCGGATACGACGAGTGGAACCTGATCGGCGGTTCGTATGGCACGCGGCTAGCACTCACGGCGGTGCGCGATGCGCCGGAGCACATCCGCAGCGCTGTGCTCGATGCGCGTCGCGCCGGTGATCGATGTCGACGTCGAGCGCATAGCGTTGTTCGAGTCCAAGCTGAATGAGCTTTGGGACGCATGCCTGGCGGACGCGGAATGCGGTGGCGCGTACCCGGCCATCGAGCAGACATTCTGGGACCTTGTCGCGCGGGCGAACGCGAATCCGATCGCCGTTCAAGCAACGGCACCCGATGGCACGCCGGTGGATGTCGAGATCGACGGATCCGCCATCATCGAGGGCACATTCCGTCGCGATGTGGGACACCTCGCTGTTGCCGCTCATACCGTTCGCGATCGACGACATTGCCCGCGGGAACACGGGCGTGCTCAGCCAGGTCACATCCCAGCTGTTGTTCCAGGATTTCGGCATCGCCACCGGCATGTTCTGGAGCGTGCAATGTAATGAGGAGTGGCCGTTCTATACGGCGGCGGCCGTCCGCGCGGCGACGGAGGGGGTGCGAGAAGAAGTCATCGAAGCGGGGATCGGTGGCGCGACGAGTCCCGCCGCGGTCGACGAACTGCAAGCGCTCTGCGAAGAGCTGAGCACCCCGGATCCGGATGCGATCGAACGTCAGGCCGTAACGAGTTCGATACCGACATTGATCCTCGCCGGGGAATTCGACACCAACACTCCGACGGAGTTCGGCGAGGTGGCCGCGGAGACGCTCTCGAACAGTTATCTGATCGAGGTGCCATCGTCGGGCCACTTCGTGACGTTCCCGCGGCAGGAGTGTACGAATCCGCTGATCGCGGCGTTTTTCGCCGCGCCGCAGCGGCGTCCCGATGATTCATGCGTGCAGGCGATCCCGCCGGTGGACTTCATCGTGGCCGGTGAGGAAGCCGCACCGTCCCCAACGCCTGCCGGTCCGCCGACGCCGCCGGAACCTGTGGGCGTGATCACCGCGCCTGACACTGGCACTGGCCAACTCATGCGCGACGATCGGCCGTCGTGGGTCCTGTCGGCGATGGCGCTCTTGGGGATGTCACTGCTGGTGCTCGGTTCGAAGCGCGGGGTTCGCGGCCGGTAATAGTCCCGCCGCCCGGTGCTGTGCGCAGCCAGTCCCTCCGGCGCGTACCTCTGTCAGCTACTCAGATCGGCGCCGTCCGTCGAAGGGGCGGGCTTTGGCGGGGCGGGTGGCGTATAGGTGGCCGTGCTGGGACGGCGCGGGCGCGTCAGGCGAGATGGCTGCTGGGCGGGAGACGGCGCGCCAACTCCCGACGATGCGTCGGCGGCGACCGGCTGAGGACGCTGAGGCATCGCTTGCGGGCCGCGGTCGGCGCCGCAGTACGGGCACACCACCCAGCGCGCCAGCAGCGGCTTCTGGCACGACTCACAGGGTATGCGCAGCGTCGAGCGGCAGTACGGGCAGGCCACGAACGCGTCCTCGATCCGGCGCCGGCACGACGGGCACGTCGCCTGCTCCTGGATCTCGTGCAGAAGCGCCTCGGCTTCGAGCTGGCGGTCGTAGCGGTCAGCAATCGTGTCTTTCGGCCGCAGGATCAGGTACAGGAACATGCCGGGCAGGTTGAAGACGAGCACCGTGAGCACCGATACAGTCTGCGTGAGCGGGTCGCGTGTGCGCGAAGCAATGTCGCGGTAGGTCCACACGAGCGCCGCGATCCACATGACGATCAAGTAGGCGACCATGATGATCACCGCTATCGTCAGGGCGTCTTGCCAGACGCCGTCATCCCAGATCGCGAGCAGCATGTGCTTCTCCCTCGCTACGGCGGCGGTGCGGGGCCGCCGGCCGTGATCCCGCCGATTATATCAGCATTGCGATGCCATCCCGTCTCAAGCGAGCATCACAAATGGGCCGTCAACCATAGGACGATCCGTCATCGTCGTCCGATGCCTGTCTGCCGGCCATGGCGCTGGATACCCTGAGAGACGATGCCCACGACGGTCGATCACATCCTTGGAGAACTGAATCCACCGCAGCGAGAGGCCGTCACGGCGACGCTCGGGCCACTGCTGATCCTGGCGGGCCCGGGGTCTGGCAAGACCCGCGTCATCGCCCACCGGATAGCCTATCTCGTCGAGCACGAGGAGGTGGAGCCGTGGCGTATCGTCGCGGTGACGTTCACGAACAAGGCCGCGCGCGAGATGCGCGGCCGCGTCGTATCACACCTCGACGAACGCGCGAGCGAGGTGATGCTGGGCACGTTTCACTCGATCTGCGCCCGCATTCTGCGCATCGACGGGCAACGGATCGGGCTCGATCGGTCATTCAATATCTACGATGACGCCGACCAGATGGCGCTCATGAAGCGCGTCGCCGACGCCCTTGCGATCGACACGCGCGCGATCAAGGAGCGGGCGATCCTGTCGGCGATCTCGCAGGCGAAGAGCGAACTGATCACGCCGTCTGACTACGCATCGAAGACGCACGACTGGTTCACGGAGGTCATCGCGCGGGCATACGAGCGTTACCAGCAGATGCTCGCGGAGAACAGCGCGCTCGACTTCGACGACCTGATCGTGAAAACCGTGCAGCTTCTGCAGGACGACGAGCACACCCGCCGCAAGTACCAGGATCGATTCCTGCACGTGCTCGTAGACGAGTTCCAGGACACGAACGTGGCGCAGTACCAGCTCGCACGGCTGTTCGCGGCGTTTCACGGCAACATCTGCGTCGTCGGCGACCCGGACCAGTCGATCTACTCGTGGCGCAGCGCCGATATCCGCAACATCCTCAACTTCGAGCGCGACTTCCCGAATGCGAAGATCGTGCTGCTCGAGCAGAACTATCGCTCGACGCAGACGATCCTCGATGCCGCACACGCCGTGATCGCCGGCAACAAGCAGCGCAAAGAGAAGTCGCTCTGGACCGACCGCGGCGCCGGCCAGCCGATCTGCGTGTACGAGGCGTACGACGAGCAGGAAGAGGCCCAATTCGCCGCAGACGAGATAGCCGGGCTGCTGCGCAACGGGCACGACGAGCGTGACTTCGCGGTGATGTATCGCACGAACGCCCAGTCGCGAGCGCTCGAAGAGGCGCTGATCCGGGCCGGCATCCGCTACCAACTCGTCGGCGGCACGCGATTCTACGAGCGCCGCGAAGTCAAGGACGTGCTGGCCTACATGCGGCTCGTCCACAATCCATATGACGTCGTGAGCTTCGCGCGCGTCGTGAACGTGCCGGGCCGCGGCATCGGCGACAAGACGATGGAACAGCTCGAGCTGTGGGCGGGGCGCCTCGGCATGCCGCTGTACACCGCGCTGCAAATCCTCTCGGCGCAACAGGGCGGCAACCACGAGCACGAGGCCGCGAAGCTGGAACCGCACCCCGTAGGCACGCGGCAGGCCAACGCGCTGGTCAGTTTTCTGGAGATGCTCGACGAGTTGATCGACGTCGCAGCGAAGAACAACGTTTCGACGTTGATCGATGGCGTGCTCGAACGCACGCAGTACCGCAAGTGGCTGTTTGCATCCGCAGAGGACGACCTCGAGGCGGAGGAGCGCTGGGCGAACGTCGAGGAACTGCGCAACGTCGCAAGCGACTACGACGGCCTGGCGGCGGGCCACGGACTGGTGTCGTTCCTCGAAGACGTGGCGTTGATCTCAGACGCCGACACGATCGACGACACCGAGGACGACGGCGGGCGGGTGACGCTGATTACGCTGCACTCGGCCAAGGGGCTGGAATACCCGGTCGTGTTCATGATCGCCATGGAGGAAGGCGTGCTGCCGCACGTGCGGTCGTTCGACGATCCCTCGCAGATGGAGGAGGAACGGCGACTCGCGTACGTCGGCATGACGCGCGCAAAGTCGCGACTGTACCTGCTGCGTTCGTTCCGCCGCTACGGGATCGGCATGTCGACGCACAACCCGCCTTCGCGGTTCCTGCGCGACATCCCCTCCGAGTTGATCACGGCGAAGTCGGCGGTGTCGGAGGCGTCGGGGACGCAGGCCGAGCGCGGCCAGTTGCGCTACCGCGCAGCCGAGCGCGTTCGCGAACGCGACACCGCGGATGCCGACGCAGCGTTCTTCTCGGGCGGCGAGCGCGTGCGTCATCCGCGCTTCGGCGAGGGGATCGTCGTCGCAGCGGTGACGAAGGGCGACGACCAGGAGCTGACGATCGCGTTTAAGGGCGAGGCCGGAATGAAGAAGCTGATGCTGTCGTTCGCGCCGTTGGAGCGGATGTGATCGTCATCACGGCGCTAAAGCCGTACGCTTGAGCAAACTCTTCTTGAAGTCTGCAACGTCGCCGGTTGACCGGCAGCGCACGACCTTCTCTGCGTAGTCCGCTAGCAACTGCACTGTCTCCGCTCGCTGCCTTCGCGCCGTGCGCCGATTGTAATCAAG
This sequence comes from Dehalococcoidia bacterium, assembly GCA_040902535.1. Lineage (NCBI taxonomy): Bacteria > Bacillati > Chloroflexota > Dehalococcoidia > Dehalococcoidia bacterium. The sequence goes on from JBBDXD010000014.1 coordinate 97,224, forward strand.
GAAGCTCGCGAGCCGGCGCCAACCGCGGTGGACGTTCGTCCGCGCGAGTTCCGCACGCACGTGTCGCTTGACGATGCGGGCGAGGCATGCACGGAGCGGTACGTCCAGCCACGCGATCGCATCGGCCTCGTCCAGCAGCGGTCTGAGCCATGCGTCGTGGTAAGCGCCCTCCGTGACCCACCCCGGCAGCGATCGTATCTCGTCGACGCGGGCGACGATCTCGTCGTGCGGGCGTTCGCCTTTCTCAACGTCGTACACGACGAAATCGAGGTCATGCGCCACAACGGCGAACGTATCACCGATCCAGCGCGCAAGCGTCGTCTTGCCGCTGCCCGCAATGCCGATGACGTGCACTTTGACGCTGCCGTCGCGAGTCACCCTCTCTCACTCCAATTCCATCTGCCATTCGAGCGGGTTGATGCCGCGCAGGACGGCCCCGCCATGCCTGCCAGCGCGCGTGCAAGCTTCGAGGAGCGGGAAGCCGCGCGCGAGATACCACGTGAGCGCCGCGGCAAACGTGTCACCCGCTCCGTATGCCGCAACGGTCCTGTCCGGTACAACTGGCGCCGGAAAGCGCACGACGCCGTCGCGTGTCTCGATGTAGCCTCCCCGCTCGCCCTCCGTCATCACGAGCGCCGCCGGCGAAGGCGTGTAGTCCGAAAGCACGCTGAACTCGCGCTTGTCCTTCGTGCTGCCGACGACGACGTCGGCGCGCACGCCCGAAGCATCGAGCGCCTGCTTGCGACGCGATGTGACGACGAGCACGCGCGCCTTGCGTGCTTCAATGAGCGTTTCAGGATCTTGGCCGGTGAAGTAGACGGCGTCGCACGTCTCGAGCACCTCCCACGGAAGATCGTCGCGCAGGCGCGGGTGCAGCGGTTCGCCAATGACGAAGATCGTGCGCTCGCCATCAGGCGTGATGACGGCGAGGTCGCGCGTGTGCGGCAGATCGCGGCGCGCGATGTGGATTTCGGCGGGGATCCTCGATAGCGCGCGCTCGACGGCGTGGCCCGCCTCGTCGCTGCCTGTTGCCGTGAAGAGATGCACCTCGCCGGGGCTGCGCGCGAGCTGATGGAACGCGATACCGGCACCGCCGCCGGCGATCGTGCACGATTCGGCGAGATGCGCAATCTCGCCGGGCGCTGGGAGCGCCGGCGCACGCCCAATCGTCACGTGCTCAACGTGGCCGATGACGGCAACGCGCAACTTCTCCGGCGCGACGTCTGTCATGCGGCGAGGATAACAGGATGGGAGAACCTCGAACCTCGAACCCGGAACCATTTGGACTCAGGTTCGAGGTTCTTGGTTCCAGGTTCTTACAAGCTGTACATTCGACGCCATGAAGGCAGAGATCCTCTCGATCGGCACCGAGATCCTGCTCGGCGAGATCACAGACACCAACGCCCAGTACATCGCGTCTCGGTTGCCCGGGCTGGGCATCGACCTGTATTTCAAGGCGGTCGTCGGCGACAACATGGAGCGGCTCACCGAGACCATCGGCCGGGCGCGTGAACGGTCCGACGTCGTGATCTGCACGGGCGGACTCGGGCCGACAGAGGACGACCTCACGCGCGAGGCGATTTCCGCGGTCCTCGGCGAAGAGCCGCACGTCGATCCGGACCTCGAGGCGACCTTGCGGTCGTTCTTCGAACGTCGCGGCTACGCCATGCCCGAAAGCAACGTCAAGCAGTGCTGGCTGATCCCGTCGGCGCGCGCAATACAGAATCCGCGCGGCACGGCGCCGGGATGGTGGGTCGAGCGCGATGGCAAAATTATCGTCGCTATGCCGGGGCCGCCGACCGAAATGACCCGCATGTGGGAGAACGAAGTTGCGCCCGCGTTAAAGGCCCGCAACCCCGGCGGCATCCTCGTCACGCGCACGCTTAAGACGGCCGGCGTCGGCGAAGGCACCGTGGACGAAATGATGAGCCCGCTGCTCAAGTCGCAAAACCCGAGCATCGGCATCTACGCGAGGGCGGACGGCGTGCACGTGCGCCTCGCCGCGAAAGCCGCCGACGAGGAGTCGGCTTGGCGATTGATCGTCCCCGTTGAAGAGGAGGTGCGGCAGATCCTGGGCGCGGCGATCTGGGGCGCTGATGATGACACCTTCGAGAGTGTGATCGGCGACATGGCGAAGGAACGCGGCGTCTCCATCGCGACCATGGAGTCGTGTACGGGCGGCATGCTGGCGAGCACGCTTACGGACGTACCCGGATCGTCAGCATTCTTTCGCAGCGGCCTGGTCTCCTACCAGACGGAAGTGAAGATCGAGTACGGCGTCCCCGCCGAGATCGTCGAAGAGCACGGCGTGATCAGTCCCGAGTGCGCCCGCGCGATGGCCAAAGCGACACGCGAGCGCTTCGAGGCCAGCGTGGGGGTCGGGATCACCGGTGTGGCCGGTCCGGAGGAGCAGGAAGGCAAGCCCGTGGGCACGATCCATATCGCGATCGACGCGATCTGGGCGGCGCCTCAGTCGATGAGTTACGTGTTCCCGCAGGGGCGCACCGCCGTGAAGCGTCGCGCGGTGACGACGGCGCTCGTGCTGCTGCGACAGTCGCTGCTGGAGTACAAGTCGGAGGACCTGCGTGAGTTTTGAGTTGTGAGTGCGTCTGACAAGGCCGATGTCGTTGTGTCTCGTCCCGGAGAGGCGATGTCCGCCACCGGTGCGGCCTTTGCACTACGCGAATGGACAGGGGGACCCGGCGGCGGTCCGCCGTTGCACGTGCACCACCACGACACTGAAGCGTGGTACGTGCTGGAAGGTACGCTTCGCTTCAGGCTCGCGGATCGCACGTTCGACGTCGCGGCCGGCGGCTGCGTGTTCGTCCCGGGCGGCGTAGCGCACACATTCAACAATCCCGGGCCAGGCGACGTGCGCTACCTTATCGTCCTAACACGCCGCATCCTGGACTTAATTGGCGCGTTGCACGAAGACATCACCCCGGATCGCGTCGCCGCGGTATACCGGGACTACGACTCGGAGTTACTCGAGTAGGATGATGGACGACAGAGCCGAACTGTTCCGCCACGTCGGACAGGGAAACCGAGACGCGCCGGCGGAGATGCTCCGCTACAGGCCAGATCCGGCACGCGCGCGCGACGCATCTTCGCTCTCAGTCCTCTCGTTCGCGAAATACATGCGTCGGCATGCGATACTCGACCTACTGCTAATCCAAACCGGCCCTCCGCTCGACATCTTCGAAGCAGCGTCCATCGACCGCGGACGACGCGCGCGACCTGCTCGCGGCGGATCGGGCGCTCGTCTATGCCTACTCTTCGGACGGGTTCACGGCGCTGCACTTCGCGGCGTATTTCGGGGCGACGGCGGCGATCGAAGCGTTGCTCGCGGGCGGTGCGAACATCGAAGCCCGCACGAAGAACTTTCTCGACAACATGCCGCTGCACGCCGCCGCGGCCGGCGGCCGCACGAAGCCGCGCGGCTGTTGCTGTGGCACGGCGCAGACCCGAACGCGCGCCAGCATGGCAAGTATACGTCCCTCATGACGGCGGCGTTCGCCAACAACCGCGAGCTCGCCGAAATGCTGATCGCCCGCAACGCCGACGCCGACATGCGCAACGAGGAAGGCAGGACCGCGGCCGATGTCGCCGCCGGAGTTGGCAACATGGAGCTTGCGGCGCGGCTGCGGCTCGCCGAGCGCGTGGTCGACCGGCGGAATGCCTGAACCGTCCGTCCACACCTGCTGCGCATCGAATCAAGACGCTCTGGATGCGTTACGCATGGACGCATTGTGCGCGACCCGAGCGGAGCAACCGTCGGCGCTCCACCAGCGCTAATCGTCGAGCCGCAGCAGGAGCGGCGTCTGGACGTCCGAGGGCCACACTTTAAGCGCCATGTCCGCCGGGAAGATGCTGAGGGACGCAGCTTCGTCGCGCGTAAACCAGCCGTGGCCGTGGAACGTCGTAATGCCGTCGCGCTCGGGGAGCGCGCACTCCTGCGGCCACCCGTCGGGTCGCGTTAGAAACGTGAAGCCCACCGCGAAGAGTTGATCCGACCGATACATCTCGAACACGGCCACCAGGCGCTCGATGCGCACGCGCAGTCCCGACTCCTCGAAGATCTCGCGGACGGCGCATTCCTCGATCGACTCGCCGTACTCGAGGCCGCCGCCGATGGAGCCCCAGTGGCGGACGTCGCCGCGCTGCTGGTCGATCAGCAGCAGCCGGCCCTCCGGGTCGACGACGTAGCCGCCGGCGCCCAGCTCGACCTTCGGCAGGTTGCGCACGCTGGCGGAAGGGATCGATTCGCTCATGGTGTCCCGATTCTACGCGTGTTCTCGCTGGAACGCGACGGTGCGCCTCGCTACGCTGATCGCATGACATCGAGCCTCGAAACACTCCAATCGACGAAGGAGACCCCCATGACCATGCCGGAGACGGACAATAAGGTCGCGCTCATCGTCGCCGCGCACCCGGATGATGCCGACTTCGGCGCGGCCGGCACTGCGTATCTGTGGTCGAAGGAAGGCTGGACGTTCTACTACCTCGTCTGCACGGACGGCAGCAAAGGTACCGATGACCCGAATATGGACCCCGCCGCACTCATCAAGATTCGGCGTGAGGAGCAGCGCGAGGCCGCCCGGCGCGCAGGCGTGACCGACGTCTTCTTCCTCGACAACGTCGACGGGGAGCTGACGTACACCCGCGGCCTGCTCGGCGACATCGTGCGGTACATCCGGATGCTGAAGCCGTACGCCGTGTTCACGCACGAGCCGGAGGCGTTCATCGTGCGAAACAGCTTCGTGAATCACGCGGACCATCGATGCACCGGTCAGGCGACGATCGACGCTATCTATCCGTCAGCGCGAGACCGGCTGAACTTCCCCGAGCAGATCGCCGAAGGACTCGAGCCGCACAAGGTGAAAGAGATCTACATTTGGGGTTCCGAGCAGGCTAACTTCGATTCCGACATCAGCGATGCCGTCGAACAAAAGATCTTCGCGCTGAACGCACACGTCAGCCAGGGATTGAGCAGCGAAGATCCGAACAGCGACTTCCTGAAGTTCGTGCGTGAACGCTGGCGTGGCGAGGACGGCCGCTACACGGAGCGGTTCCGCCGCGTGGTGCTTTTCCGCTGATCTCCTGATCTCCCCTTCACCTGATCATCGCCGCGTGCTACTATCGCGCGCGGCGGGGCGCTGGAACAGGGGCTGCGGGTGAAGTGGATCGGGACGATCCTCGCCTTCGTGTTTGCGCTCTCGTGGGCGTTCTCTCCTCACATGGCATCCGCACAGGAAGAGCGGGATCCGCTCATCTCCCCGCAGGTGGGTGAGCGCGGCTCGCGCTTTCAGATCGTCGGGCAGTTCGGCTGGACGCCGGGGGAGCAGGTGGCGCTCAGCATCGGCTTCGTGCAGGCGCAGCCGTTCGCGTTCGACGGCCCCTTCGCCTTCGAACAGGAAGTCACCGTGCTGCGAGACGGCACGTGGAGCTTCCCCGTCGTGCTTAACGATGCGCTCGGGCTGCCGCTGGCGGGCGACCCCGGCTACGTGGTCGTGCGGGCACAGAGCCCTTCGAAGACCGCCACCAACGCCTTCGTCTACACGGTCGATGGACGGACGCCCGTAGGCGCCGAGCAGATCGCGGATCTCGGCTTCGGGCCGGGCTTCGCGAACGTCGCGCTGCCGCTGGGCATCGCTCTGTTCGCGCTGGGCATCGGATCCCTGCTTATCGTGAGCGGCGAGTTGCGGCGACGGGATGCGACGCTTCTCGGCGCTGGGCGATACACGGGGCCGAGCTAAAGCGCGGCAGACAACCACCACACCTGCGTCTGCGTCGCGGGCTGAATGCCCGCGCCAACGAGCGGCACACGCACTCAGGCCGGCAGGCCGAGGCTCCGCAGGAACGCGTCCGTGTTGGGCTCCCGCCCGAGGAAGTCGCGCACGAGCACATCGCCGTCCACCGTGCCGCCGCGTTCGAGGATCGTACGCCGGTACTCACGGCCCGTCTCACCATCGAAGACGCCGGCATGCTCGAAGCGCGTGAACATGTCGTCGCCGAAGACGCGCGACCAGAGATACCCGTAGTAGCCCGCGTCGTAGCCGAACAGGTGGCCGAAGCCCGACTGGAAGTGCGTGCCCTCCGGATACGGGAAAGCCGTCGTCGGGTACAGCTCGCGCACGGCTTTGGTGGTGTCGCCGTCGAAGCCGGGGGAGTGGAACTTGAAGTCGAGCCGCGCGAAGAACATCTGACGCAGTTCGCGGAGGCCCGAGCTGACGTTCTTGGCGCGGATCATGGCGTCGAGGAGGTCCGCAGGCAGCGGATCGCCAGACTGGTGGTGCGCGGCGAAGCGATTCAGCACGTCGCGGTCCCAGACCCAGTGCTCGAGCATTTGCGACGGCGCCTCGACGAAGTCGCGCTCGGTCGATGATCCGCTGAACTCCAGGAAGTCCGCCCGCGTGAGCGTCTGGTGCAGGATGTGGCCGAACTCGTGCCAGAACGTCACGACTTCCGTGTGCCGCAGCAGCGAAGGGCTTTCCGCCGATGGCTTGGTGAAGTTCGCGACGATGGCGCTGATCGGCTTCTGGTAGGAGCCATCGTCGAGGCGGCGGCCGCTGCGCAGCGTGAAGGCGGCGGCATGATTGAACTTGTTCGGGCGCGGGTACAGGTCCATGTAGAAGCGCGCGATCGGTTCGCCGCCGGCCTGCGCGTCGAAGATGTCGTATGCCTGCACGTCTTCGTGCCAGATCGGCGCCTCTGGCGCAGCCTCGTACCGGATGCCGAGCAGTTCCTGCGTGACGAGAAAGAGGCCACGGACGGCGGCATCGAGCGGGAAGTAGTTCGCCACTTCAAAGTCGTCGACGGCGTACTCGGTCTTGAGCAGCCGGTTCGTGTAGAACCACCAGTCCCACGCATCGACGGTGGCATTGCCGGCGTGCGCTTGCTTTACGCGCGAGAGGGTCTCGATGTCGGCGGCAGCTTTCGGGCGAAGCTGCTGTTCGAGGTCGCGCAGAAACGTGTCGACGCTGTCACGCGTCTTCGCCATGCGCTTCTCGACGACGTACGCAGCCCACGAGTCGTAGCCAAGCAGTGTCGCGATCTCGTTCCGGGTGGCGATCGCTTCTTCCAGCACCTTGACATTAGGCTCGCCGCCCTTGTTCTGGTTCTTGAGGAACATCGTCCGTCGCAGGTCGCCTGATTCCGCGTTGTCCATGAACGGCATGATCTCGGGGTAGTCGAGCGTGACGCGGTACTTCGTCTCCCCGTCCTCCTCGACCGTCGTGAGCCCGTCGATCCAGCGGTCGGGCATGCCGGCAAGCTGATCGCGAGCCACCGTGATGCCGTCTTCCCAGGTGTCGATCGCCTTACGAAAGTCGGTACCAAGCTCGACGAGGCGCGAGTTGAGGTCCTGTATCCGCTTGCGCCTGTCCTTCGGCAGGTCGAAGCCGGCGCGCCGGTAGTCACGCAGCGTATGTTCCAACAGGCGCTTCCGCTCACCCTGCAACGACGCCGCTTCCGGCGACTCGGAGTACTCCTTGATTGCCTGGTACAGGTCCTCGCGGTAGGTGAGGTCCACGGCGTACTTGCTGATCTTCTCGTCCCACTCGCGGGCGGTCTCGCGCAGGTTGTCATCGAGCGCGACGTAGGCCATGAAGGCGTAGGCGCCCGACGCCTGGCCGACGTAGTCCGCGGCGGTCTCGAGCGCGGCGAAGGTGTTAGCGAAGGTGCGCTCGCCGGCCGGCACCGCCACGATTCTCGTGATGGCGGCGTCGCAGTCGCGCATGGCCTGCTCGCAGCCTGCGGCGACCTTCTCCGGCGTCAGGTTCCCGTATTCGATCATCTCGCGCTCCTTGGTCTGCCGCAGTGCCGGGACAGGCTATCGCGGGTTGAAGCGCCGCACCAACGAGGGCGCCGTTTCCCGTGCCAACTTGATTGTCTGAATTTTCCGGGAGCGATCCGCGGGCTCTCAGATACGAATCTTGATTGTCCGGTTTGATTGAGTGCGGCTCAGGGTTCTGCCGAAACGCCGAGCCGCGATCGCAGCGAACGGCGAGCCATGCGTTGGCTCGCAGTCACCCGGCGCGATCCTAGCAGCAAGGGGCGGTGAACGCCGAGTATCAGACGGCACAGTGCCGCCGCGGCCGTATTCCGGCCAGATCCGCAGGTGTTATCCTCGAACCATGGCACGCTCAGCCCGGATCGCACTGCTGCAGCTTCCGGCGTTCTCCATCGAGGACGCGGCGTCTTCGCTGGAGCACACGCTGCGCCGGATCGACGACGCCGCGCGCGAGAAGCCTGACCTGATTGCGCTGCCGGAGGTCACGTACCCGGCGTACTTCATCGGCGAAGGTGCGGCGCCGGGCGTGATCTCCCCTGGGGACGCGATGGCGCAGTTCGCCGCGAAGGCGCGCCAGCACGGGGTATACATCGCGGCGGGCATGGCGCTCGACGCCGACGGGGGCGGGCTCGCAAACGGCGCTGCGCTGTTCGGCCGCGACGGCACGCTGGCGGGCAGATACGACAAGTCGTTCCTCTGGCACTTCGATACGCGCTGGTTCGCCGGCGGCGCGGCGTATCCGGTGTTCGAGACGGACTTCGGGCGCGTGGGGATGCTGGTGTGCGCCGACGGTCGGCTGCCGGAGATCGCGCGATCCCTGGCGCTCAACGGCGCGCAGATCATCCTCGATTTGACGGCATGGGTGAGCAGCGGCCGCAGCGTCGACGAGTTGACGACGGTGCAGCGCGAATACATGATGCCCGTCCGGGCCGTGGAAAACGGCGTCTGGGTCGCGGCCGCGAGCAAGTTCGGCATCGAAGCGGAGAGCATCGTCTACTGCGGGCGTTCGTGCTTTATTGATCCGCGCGGGCGCATCGTCGCCGAACTGGGGTCGCACGAGGATGCAGCGCTCTGCTACGACGTCCCGCTGCACGACGCTGTCCCGCCGATCACGCGACGGCCGGAGCTGTACGAGGTTTTGGGTCACCCGACGGAATCGCTGCCGGTCATGCGGACGCTCGACGAGGCGACCGTCGTTCCCGAGCAGGAGCGCCGCATCGCGGTCGTGCAGGTGACGATGCCGCCGACGGGCGATGAGTTCCTGCGGTTGGCGCGGCGGCACGTCGAACGGCAGCGGCTGCAGGACGCGGATATCGTGCTCTTCCCGGCGACCCCGAGCCGCGTGCGCGCGGCATATCCGCACGACGCTGTGCTCGACGGCGTGCTGCGCATCGCAGCCGACACGGGCGTCATGGTGGCGTTCACCGTCTCCGAGGACGATGCCGGAAGCGGTAAACGCGCGATGTACCTTGTTTCGCCGCGAGGCGTGCTCGCGAAGCAACACCAGACGCACAAGCCACCCGGGGCGCGCTTCGAGACGATGCCGCTGGGCAATGACGTCTGCGCCGTCGTCAACACGCCGGTCGGGCGCGTCGGCATGATGATCGCCGCGGACGGATACGTGCCGGAAGTGGCGCGCTCGCTGATGCTGCGCGGCGCCGAGATCATTCTCTGGGCGGCGGACGACCCTATTCTGCCGATGGCGCCCGTGGCGCGGTGCCGCGCCGACGAGAACCGCGCGTACGTCGTGTGTTCGGGCGCGCCGACGGCGACGGCGGCATCGATGATCGTCGATCCGGCGGGGCGGCCGCTGGCGGAGGCGCTGGAGGGCGCGGAGCTGGCGGTGTCCGCGACGGTGAATCGTGCGCTCTCGCATCTGAAGGCGATGGCGCCCGGAACGGACGTCGTGAGGAACCGGCGGCCGGCATCGTACGCGGCGCTGACGCAAGCCGGAGCGCTCGCAAGCCCGTGATATAATCGCGCGTTCATTCGCCATGAGGGTCGACACGATTTCCGAACAAGCCATCGCTCGCGCAGCCATCAACCCGGGCGAGCACGCAGGAACACTGCGTGCGCGCGTCGGCGGTTATGTCGTCGACATGGTGATCTTCGCGGCGATCGCGATGCTCGTGATCGTCGCCGCGGGCGCCATGATCCTGCTCCGGACGGATGGCGCCGTCGACGATCCGACGGATGCGGAGTACTACTCGTTCTTTACGATCATCGCGCTGGGGACGCCGCTGGTCTGGTCGCTGCTGAACCTGGCGCTGCTGGTGACGCGCGGGCAGACGGGCGGCCAGTACGTCGCGGGGCTGCGGACGCGGAGCGCGGACGGTGAGGCGCTGCGGCCGGTGACGGCACTGGCATGGTGGTTCTGCTTCAACCCGTTGCTGTTTAGCTGGCCGATGGCACTCGTGGCAGGGATACCGCTGGCGGCGCTGCTGTTCCTTGTCCTGAACGTGTTCGCTCTGTTCGTGCTGACGCTGGTCGTGCTGGTCTGCGTGGCAGCGCCGATCGTGGCGTTCGTTTCGGCACTGCTAGATGCGGACGATCGGGCGCTCCACGATCGCGTGGCGGGGACGGTCGTGCTGCCTGTGAGCGACCGTTGACCTACGCACCCGCCCGCGTGGCGCCGATGCACGCTGACGAGACGGCGACTCACCGCAACGTCACGAAGTGGATCGTGGCGCTGGCGCTGTTCTTCGCGCTGTTCGCGTTTCTTGCTGCGATCCAGATCTTTCAGGTCACCTCCCGGGAGACCTCCGAACGCACGCTGCGCCGCTCGCTCGCCGTCGTCTCCGAGATCGATGTGCTGCTCGACCGGAACTACGAGGACCTGCAGCAACGCGCCGAATCTGCCGGCCCGAACGAGACGCTCGAACTGCGTGACTTCCCGGTGAGCGTGCCCCTGACATCGGAAGAAGTGCGCACGCAGCCGCGCGAGACGATCCGTCAGACGCTCCTCGAACGCGGCGCCGGGACCCTGTACGACGATGGCACGGGCGCGATGCGGGACGAGTCATCGTCGGGTGATGTGGCGGTCTTCAGCCTTGGCGGCAGCGTCGACCGGTCCCTGAACCTGCTGCGAGACGATATCCACCTGGCGGCGGGGGTGCTCATGGCCGTGCTGGGCGTTATCTCTCTGCTGCTCGCAGCATTGCTGATCGCGGCGACGCGCGGATTCGGCCGGGTGGTCGCTGCCGGCGCCGTCCTGCTGGCGTCGTCGACGGCGTTGCTGTTGCTGGCGCTCCTCATGTGGGTGAGCGCCGAGACGGACGACAGTGACGATTACGTGCGCTCGGAGTTCCTTGATATTGCCCGCGAGATAAGTTGGCTGGCGGTCCGCAACGGCTTCATCCTGGTGGCGATAGCGTCGATCATCACTCTGACGGCCGCCGTGGCGGCGCGCGTCACGGACCGCATGCGCGACCGCCCGACGGGGGCGTAAGCTTACGATACGACCCGGTGACCGGCGGGTGATCGCCACCCGACGAGCACGCCCCGAACCACGGTGAGCCCGCCTTGCTCGCTTAGCGACCGAAGGGGCGCCGATCGACGCCATCATGGACTTGCGGGCCATCGATCACCGGCGGGAGGCAGCATGAGCACGAACGCGCTCACGAAGAACGTCGAGTTTTGGCACTGGTATCCGGAGATCCTCGTGCGCGACCTGACGCCCGAGCAGTTGCGATGGCAACCGGAACATCACGACAGCACGATCACCTTCGCGCTCTGGCATGCGTACCGCGCGGGCGACGAACTGGTGCACGGCATGGTGATGCAGCGACCGAGCGTCTTCGCCTCGCAGGGATGGGCAGCGCGACTGCCGGTCGACAAGACGGGGATGACGCCGTTCGGCAACGGGCTTTCCCGCGAACAGATCGCGGACATCGACTTGCCGATCGACGATGTCTGCGCCTACGCGCAGGCGGTCGGCGCGGACATCGTGTCGTACATGCAGTCGGTCTCCGATGAAGATGCCGCGGCGGAAGTCTCTCTACCGTTCTTCACCGAGGTGTATCCCGGCTACGACCGCATGTCGCGCATCGAGACGATCGGCGCGTTCGCGATCGGCCACACGTGCGAGCATCTTGGCGAAGTGCAGTTCATACGCGGGCTGCTGGGACTCAAGGGTGCACCCCTGTGACCGACGTCGCAGCGAGCGACGTCGCGCGCGTACGCGCGGCGCTGAGTAGCGGTTGCCTGTTGCATCCGGCCGAGGGCGCCGCGAATACCGTCGACCTCGCGCAGGCGATGGCGTCGCTGGCGGGCGCCCCGATGGGCACGCCGGGGCCGAAGGCGCGGTTCGTGATGGACCTCGTGGGGCGCGCCGATCACTACGTCTTCGTGCTGGTCGATGGCCTCGGCATGAATCTCGTCGAAGCGCTGCCGAGCGATGCGTTTCTGCGCGCGCGGCTCGTGGTGGAACTTCGGGCGGTGTTCCCGTCGTCGACGGCGCCGGCGCTGACGTCGATCGCGACGGCGCGCTGGCCGGCGGAGCACGCCGTGACCGGCTGGTGGACGTACCTCCCGGATGCCGGCGTGACGGCGACGATCCTGCCGTATATCGAACGCTTCGGACAGAAGCCGCTCGACCAAAGAGCAGTGCCGAGGTCGTACGCGTTTCCAGTCGGGGCTCGCGCACCCGGATTCACGCACGCCTTCATGATGTTCACGCCGAAGTCGATCGCCGGGAGCGTCTACTCACGTTACTCGGCCGGCGACGCTCCGTTCTCTGGCTTCGGCCGTCTCCGTCAGGGCGTGGAGGCGATCGTCGAGCGGATCGCGAGCGCGACGGGGCCCACCTACAGTTACCTTTACGTCTCCGACGTCGATACCGCCGAGCACGTGTACGGACCACGCTCGTCGCAGGTCGCGCGATCGCTGGACGATGTGCAGACGCAGATCGCTGAACTGGCACGCAGGCTCGATGGCCGCGGGCGGGTCGTCGTGACGGCGGACCACGGACAACTTCTCGTCGACGCCTCGATGACGTTGCATCGAGACGATCCGCTGGTGGGGTTACTGAGCGTGCCGCCGACCGGCGACGGCCGGGCGCCGCTGTTTCACGTCGCAGAGGGCCAGGGCGACGCGTTCACGCGGGCGTTCCGCGAGCGTTTCGGCAAAGACTTCGCGCTGCTGCAGGTCGACGAGGCGGCGGCCATGGGCCTGTTCGGACCGACGGCGCTTTCGGCCGAAACGCATCGCCGGCTGGGAGACTTCGTGGGCATCGCGACCGGCGGCGCCGCCTTGCTGTACGAGCCCGCGCCTGAACTCGCGACGATGCCAGGGCACCACGGCGGGCTGTCTCCGGACGAAATGCGCATCCCGCTGATTAGTGCGTAAGCCTGATTATGACGAGCACGTAGCGGCTTACGATGCTTTCGCAATGCACGACGGGTAGCTTCGGGCAACGTCGCGGGTAGACTTTCGCATGGCTCAGGTCACCCGCGCATGATCGAAGAACAGCGGCGTCCGCACGCCGGCGCACCTCAGCCGGGCATTAGTGCCGGTGAGCGATGGCAACTGTCGATGGGCGCGACCGTCGTGGCGGGCGGCGTGGAGTTCCGCGTCTGGGCGCCGGCGGCTTCTCAGATCGACGTGGTGCTGGACGGTGCGGACGTGGCGCTTTCGCGGGATGCGGACGATGTCTGGTCGGGCTTCGTCGGCGGCATCGGCGCTGGCGGGCGCTATCGCTACCGCGTCGATGGCGGCGGCGCGTTCTCCGACCCGCACTCCCGCAGCCAGCCCGAAGGCCCTCACGGCCCGTCCGAGGTCATAGATCCGCGCGCGTACACCTGGCATGACGGCGGCTGGAAGGGGCTGCGCGCGTCCGGGCTCGTCATCTACGAGTGCCACGTCGGCAGCTACAGCGAGGCCGGCACGTTCGATGCGCTCGCCGGCGATCTCGACAACCTTCGCGACCTGGGCATCACGGCGATCGAGATCATGCCGATCGCGGACTTTCCGGGGACGCGCAACTGGGGCTATGACGGCGTCAACCTCTTCGCGCCATCGCGCAACTACGGCGGACCCGACGCACTGCGCCGCTTCGTCGACGAGGCACACAAGCGCGGCATCGGCGTCATCCTCGATGTCGTGTACAACCACTTCGGGCCGGACGGGAACTACCTGCTGCAGTACTCACCCGACTACCTCACGGACCGGCACAAGACGCCCTGGGGCGATGCGATCAATTTCGACGGCACGCATAGCGATCGCGTGCGACGGTACATCATCGATAACGCGAACTACTGGATCAGCGAGTTCCACCTCGACGGGCTGCGGCTCGACGCGACGTTCGCAATCATCGATGACTCGCCGCGGCATATCCTTGCAGACCTGACGGACTCCGTGCGGGCCAACCTGCCGCCGGGGCGGGGCGTCGTGCTGATCGCCGAGACGTACGAGAACGACCCGCGCTACGTGCGGCCGACGAGCGAAGGCGGGTTGGGCTTCGACGCGGTGTGGGCCGATGACTTTCATCACGTCGTACACACGGCGGCGAGCGCCGAGCAGGTCGGCTACTACGCGGACTACGACGGCACGATGGACGAGCTGGCGCGCACGATCAATCGCGGGTGGCTGTTCGAAGGGCAGGTCTCGCGGCACCTCAAGGAGCACCGGGGCGCGCCATCGGATGCCGTGCAGGCGACGAACCTCGTCTATTTCATCCAGAACCACGACCAGGTGGGCAACCGGGCGTTCGGGCGTCGCTTCGCGCACCTGGTGGGGGCTGCGGTGCAGAAGCCGTGGTCGGCGTTGCACGTGCTGCTGCCCTACACGCCGATGCTGTTCATGGGGCAGGAGTTCGTGACCTCCTCGCGGTTCTACTACTTCACGGACCACAACGAGGAGCTGGGGCGCGAGATCACCGAGGGGCGGCGCCGCGAATTCGCGTCGTTCTCCGGGTTCGAGGCGGCGGCGCTCCCCGATCCGCAGGACGACCACACATTCCTCGATTCCAAGCTCAACCTGGAAGAGCGCGAGCAGGGTGTCGGCGCGGAGCGCTTTGCGCTCAATCGCGAGCTGATCGCACTGCGGAAGAAGGACCGGGTGCTGCGGCGCCAGGACCGGCGCAACATGCGCGCGGTGGCGGCCTCGGACAGCATGCTGCTGGTACACATGTGGCACGGGCGCGAGCACCGGCTGATCGTCGCGAACTTCGGCGTGGCTGTCGATGCGCCGCCGTCGGCCGCGGGCGTACCCGAGGGGCTCGCGAACCTCGATTGGCGCGTCGTAGTCTCCACCGAGGAGCGACGTTTCGGCGGCATCGATGACCAGGCGCGCTTCGATGAGCACATGGTCGCCCTGCCGCCCCAGGCGGTGCTGTGGCTGGCGGCCACGTCGCCGTCGGCGGCGGTGCGGGCGTTTCGGTTCGCCAGGAGTGCGGTGCGGGCGGTCCGATCGCGCGTCTCGGGAGGATAAATTGGCCCCGCTGATGCCGCGGCCGGCGACCGCTAGTCGATGTTCGCCTTCCAGCCCAGCCAGACGATCGCGGCCACGGCGACGATAATCGCCGCCCCGGGGAAGAGCATCGCCTCGCCGAAGGCGGACCACCGTTCGCCGGTGGTGGCATCTTCGAGGCGGACGTAGCGCCACGCGGCGTAGCCGGCGGCGCCGATCGCGCCGAGTCCGACCGCGATGGCGATCAGGATCGCCTCGTTTCGTAAAGTCGAGCGGCGGTCGTCCATCGAGCGGCAATCTAGCATCTGGAATCGCCCCGCACCCATTGACAGCAAGAGAGTTCTCTCACAGAGTAAGCGCGTTACACGGTCTGCAAGGAGGTAGAAGATGGCAACGATGGCTGCGGCGCCCCCGGACGCCTATCCGATCCGCGTAGAGGTGCCCTATCCCGAGAGCCTGTCGCGAGGGCTGATCTTCGTGAAGTGGCTGCTGGCGATCCCGCACTTGATCATCCTGTACTTTCTGCAGATCGCGTGGAGCATCGTCACGCTGATTGCCGTCTTCGCGATCCTGTTCACGGAGAAGTACCCGGAGGGGCTCTTCAAGTTCGCCGTCGGCTACCGGCGATGGCAACTGAACGCGGTGGCGTACGTGTTGTTGCTCCGCGATGAGTATCCGCCCTTCTCGCTCGACGCGGGGCAATACCCGGCAGTGCTGGAGGTCGACTATCCGGAACGACTGAACCGTTTCCTGCCCTTCATCAAGTGGCTGCTCGTGCTGCCCAACCTCCTCGTGGCCGCGGTCGTTATGGTCGTTGCGCTGATCCTGACGATCGTCGCCTGGTTCGCGATCCTGTTCACCGGGAAGTATCCGCAGGGCATGTTTGACTTCGTGGTGGGAGCGCTGCGCTGGTCCGAGCGCGCGAGCGAGTACGCGTACCTGTTCACCGACAGATATCCGCCGTTCAGTTTGAAATAGCACGGCAGGCAGGGAGAGTACGACATGAGCGTCGACGCTGACGCGATCCAGCCGCGCTATCCCGTCCAGATGACGATGGAGTACCCCGAGCGGGTCTCGCGGTTGTCGACGGCGTTCCGGATCCTCCTTGTGATACCGGTGCTGATCTTCCTGGCGCTGGTCGGCGGTGGCACGCTCGACGCGGGCTCGTGGGGTGAGGACGGGGCTCGTATGGGCGGCACGTATGCCGGCGGCATCGCGGGCGGGATCGTGCTCGCGATCTGGGCGACGATCCTCGTGCGCGGCAACATTCCTCACTGGCTGTTCGACTTCCAGGTCGGGCTCAACAGGTTTACGTTTCGCGCCTATTCGTACGTCGCGCTACTCACAGACAAGTATCCCGCGTTCGAGGGCGACTGGGCGCTCAACTACGACGTCGTGTACCCGGACCGACTGTCACGATGGAAGCTCCTGTTCTGGAAGCTGATCACGTCGATCCCGCACTTCATCGTGCTGTTGTTCCTGGTGATTGCGGCGGTCGTGGTCGTGATCATCGGCTGGTTCGCGATCCTGTTCACCGGCGCGTTCCCGCGGGGTCTGCACGCGTTCGTCGTGGGCGTGTTGCGCTGGGGCGCGCGCGTCGAGGCGTACTTCCAGTCGCTCACGGATGAGTTTCCCCCGTACTCGCTGGAGGAGGACGCAGGTCCGGGCAGCGACGGGAGCATGATCGCGTCGGCGATCATCGGTGGGCTGATCATGTTGGCCGGGATCGCTGGAGCAGTGGCGCTGGCGGTGTTCCTGTTCATTTATCTCAACGACAGCAAAACGTCGGATGTCGACCTGCAAGACGCGCTGGCCGGCTCAGTCGCGGCGGAGCAGGCGCGTATCGAGCTAGACGGTGAGGAGTTCACGCTGATGGTCGTCGCCGATCCCGCGGACGTCGAGAATCTGCGCGCAAGCGAGGGCAAGCGGCTGGTCGAAGCGGTCGTGAGCTATCTGCCGGATGGCGATCGGCTCGATGACGAGTTCACGTTCGGGCCGGTCGACGACGACGATATCGAGCGGGACACGCTGCGGCTCAAGACCGACGACGGCACCGAGGACCCCGTGCTGCTCACCTTCGACGGCGTGGTGGCGCCGCTCGACCTCGATTCAACCATTGAAGGGGATTTGCGGGCGGTATTCGAGATCGACGAGGATGCCATCATCGAGGAGCTGCGCGCGTACACGGGCGAAGGTGAGCGGCACGTCGCCTGGGAGTTCGACTGAGACTGTCAAGATCGCCGGCGTCGCGCTACGATGAAGGGTGCCACCCGACCAGCGTACGCTTGACCACCTCTCGCTCTCGCGCGACGAGTACGACCGCATCGTCGACCTGCTCGACCGCGAGCCGAACGAGGTCGAACTGGGCATGTTCGGCGCGCTCTGGTCGGAGCATTGCGGCTACAAGAACAGCCGGCCGCTGCTCAAGAACTTCCCGTCGGAAGGCCGTCATGTCCTGACGAAGGCCGGCGAGGAGAACGCCGGCGTCGTCGACATCGGCGACGGGTGGTGCATCGCTTTCAAGATCGAGTCGCACAACCACCCGTCCGCGATCGAGCCGTACGAGGGCGCGGCGACGGGCGTCGGCGGCATCGTGCGGGACATCTTCGCGATGGGCGCGCGGCCGATCGCGATCCTCGACTCGCTGCGCTTCGGGCCGCCGCAGCCGGACGCGCAGACGCCGCCGGACGTGGCAGCGCGCAACCGGCACCTCTTTCACGGCGTCGTCGCCGGTATCGCTGGGTACGGCAACTGCCTGGGCATCCCGACGGTGGGCGGCGAAGTGAGCTTCGCGCCGTCGTACTCCGGCAATCCGCTCGTCAACGCCATGTGCATCGGCGTAGCGCGGACGGACGTCCTGGTGAACGCGCGCGCGGACGGCCCCGGCAACCTGCTGATGCTCGTCGGCGCGGACACCGGCCGCGACGGCATCCACGGCGCGACGTTCGCGAGCGTCGAGCTGGACGAGACGTCGGAGGAGCGGCGGCCGGCGGTGCAGGTGGGCAACCCGTTCCTCGAAAAGCTGCTGATGGAGGCATGCCTGGAACTGACCGAGGAGCACCGCGACTGGATCGTGGGCTTGCAGGATTTCGGCGCCGCCGGTCTGACCAGCTCAGCGGTGGAGTGCGCGGCCAAGGCCGGCACCGGCATCATCATCGACGTGGCGAAGGCGCCGCGACGCGAAGCCGGCATGTCGGCGTACGAAGTGATGCTGAGCGAGTCGCAAGAGCGCATGCTGGTCATCGTCAAGCCGCGCCACGAAGCCGACGTGCGCGCGCTGTTCGAGCGCTGGGAGTTGCACGTCGAGACGATCGGCGTCGTGACGGACGACGGCATGGTGCGCATCCGCGACGGCGACGAAGAGGTCGTGCGCGTGCCGGCGAAGCAGCTCACCGACGCGCCGACGTACGTCCGGGAAGGCGTCAAGCCGCGCTGGCTCGACGAATTGCAGAACTACGACCTGTCGCAGCTACCCGACGTCTCGGACGGCGCGCACAACGGCTCCGAACGGGCGCTTCGCACGAGCGACGTGCTGCTGGAGCTGCTCGCGTCGCCGGAGATCGCGTCGAAGCGCATGGTGTGGCGGCAGTACGACCACCAGGTGGGCACGAACACGCTCATCGGCCCCGGCAGCGACGCTGCGGTGCTGCGGATCAAGGGCACCAGGAAGGCGATCGCCGTCGCGACGGACGGCAACGCCGCGTACACGTACCTCGATCCGTACGCGGGCGGCGCGATCGCTGTCGCGGAGGCGGCGCGCAACGTCGCCTGCACGGGCGCCCGGCCGCTGGCGATGACGAACTGCCTGAACTTCGGCAATCCGGAGAAGCCGGAGGTCTACTACCAGCTCAGCGAGGCGATCCGCGGCATGGCCGACGCCGCGCGGGCGCTCGAACTGCCCGTGATCAGTGGCAACGTGAGCCTGTACAACGAGACGAACGGCGAGGCGATCTGGCCGACGCCGGTCGTAGGGGTAGTCGGGTTGCTCGAAGACGCCGATCGTGCGGTGCCGATGGGGTTTCGGGATGCAGGCGACAGCGTCCTTGTCGCAGGCCCGGCGCCGACACGCGAAGGGTTCGCCGGGTCGGAATATCTCCGAACGAAGCAAGGCGTCGTCGCCGGGAGGCCGTCGTTCGACATCGATGCGGAGTTGCGAGTCCAGCGGTTCCTGCTCGACGCCGCCGAGGCGGGGCTCCTGCGCTCCGCGCACGACGTGTCGACCGGCGGGTTGGGCGTCGCGATCGCCGAGTGCGCGATTCATGGGGCGCTGGGCGTGACGTCGCACCGGCGGTTCGACGCCGTCGCGTTGTTCAGCGAGTCGCAGTCGCGGGTCGTGGTGTCATGCGCAGCCGGTGATCGGGCGGCGCTCGGGGCGGTCGCGGCACGTCATGGCGTGCCGCTCGAGGAGATCGGGGTCGTTGGCGGCGATCGCGTCGTGCTCGGCGATATCGACGTTTCGGTCGATGAACTGCGGGATGCGTACGAGTCGGGATTGCCGAAGGCGATGGCGGGCGTGACGGCGAACGTCTAGGCCACTTCCGCCACGAGCAGGGCGCCTTCGACCGCGGCGGTGACGTCTGATGCGAGGTAGACCATAGCGCGTTTCACGTCGAGCGGCTGCGGGGGTTTGTGCTCTTTCAGCGCCGGGCCGATGGCATCGGCGGACGCGCGCGAGGTGACGAGCGCGTTGGCGCGCAGGCCGGCGTCGGCGAGCGTGCGCGCCCACGCGAGCAGTTCTCGCGACGCGGCAACGTCTTCACCATCGATGATGACGATGATGGCGGGGTCGGAGCGCAGCCCTGCGAGCGCTGCCGGTGGCATCGGCGCGCGGGCGTGGTAGACGAGGATGCTGATCGGTCCGAGATCTGTGCTCGCATCGGCGATGGCTTCTCGAAACGTCGTCTCGCCGCCGTCCGTCGTGAGCACGATGCTCTTGCGGCCGATCGCCCAGAACTCGTTCGCGGTGCTGTTGGCGGCGAACTCGGCGGCGGTGTCTTCGCTCAGTGTGACGAGCGCGACATTCGCGCCGGCTTCGGCGAGCGCGACGGCGGCGTTGCGTCCGGCGGGACGCTCGACGCCGAAGACGAGCGCGGCGCGGTGCGCCAGTTCGTCGGGCATCAGACGCGTACCGCCGTCATCCAGATGTGGTTGCAGAAGAAGCGGTTGAGCGGCGGATACATGCTGAGCGGCCGCAGGAAGCGGATGAAGTCGAGCACGCGCAGTTCGATGTTGAGCCGGCGCGAATCGAAGTAGCCGCCCTTCGACGGCGGCTCCCAGAACTGCGTCGAGCGCACGCGGAAGCCGTGATGCTCGACGTTCATCGCGAGGGCGGGCGCTGACTGCTCGTTGATGTGCATCTCGCGCTCGAACGTGTCGTGCGGGAACTCGCGGCCGGTGGGGAGCATCGTCTCGTTGAACAGTCCGTCGCCGAAGCGGAGCAGGCGGCTCAGGCGGAGCGCGGCCTGGTTCACGCGGCGGCTGTAGTGCGGGTAGACCTTCTCTTCGAAGGTCTTGTTCGGCGATGTGTGCATGACGAGGAGACCGCCGGGGCGGATCGTGCGGTGCAGTTCATCGAACGCGGCGGCAAGCTCGTGCGGGTACAGGTGCTCGACGACGTCCATCATGAAGACGACGTCGAAGAACGCATCATCGAAGCGGAGCGCTTTCACGTCCATCTGGTCGACGTGCATGCGACCGCTCGCCGGGTCGTCGATCTCGGCGAGCGCCTGCGCCGCGATATCAACGGCGGCCTGCGCGTAGTCGATGCCCCACGCTTCGGCGCCGCGCAGGGCTGACTGGATCACCAACTCGCCGCGCCCGCATCCGACATCGAGGACGCGCTTGCCACGCAGATCGCCGGCGAGGGTGAGCGCCTTGATGAAGCGCGGACCGACCTTGCGGCCTTTGCTGACGACGAAGTCCTCGTAGCCGTGGCAGTTCGTCAGGTAGTAGTCGCCGGTGTAGACGTCGGGCTCGACGCGGGGCGGAGTCGCGCGCGTGTCACGCAAGACGCAGCGCCTCCCGCGACGTCCGCAGCGTGCGCTCCCCCAGGCCGTCATCGGCGAGCAGCGCGTCGAGGTAGGCGGCGTCGTAGCCGTGTTCTAGCAGGTGCTGCGCGACGCCGCCGACGCGCTCGGGCCGCGCGAGCAGCGCGTTGGCGACGAGTTGCCATTCGAGCGGCGCGACGGGCACGTGCTGGTCTTCGAAGTGCAGGACGCGCACCTTATCGCTCCACGTCGACCAGTGCTCAGTCAGCGCGATGTGACCATCGTCCTTAGCGATGATCAGGTCGCCCATCACCTCCACCTTGACGCCGTAGACCTCGAAGATGCCGAAGTCGCTGGTGTACGGGCCGGAGGAGCTGTGGGCCACGGGCCGGAGCGTCGGGGCGATGTCGCAGAGGGCGCCTTCCATGATGTACGCCCCTTCGCTCGTCGTCGCGAGGTCGATGTCGGGCGGGCTGTAGCCTTCGAGACCCTGCAGGACGCTGGCCGTGCTCCCGATGAGCGCCCACGGCTGCTGCGCCTTGAACATCGCAGGCACGACGGCGCGCAACACGGCGAGCGTAGCGGTACGCACTTCGTCGGAAAGGCCCGAACCGGGGCGGCACTCTTCGTGTACAGGTGCTGTCATGCGGCAATTCTAGCGGACGGATCCGCGTGGCTCGGACGCATCATGTCACTCCGTCAGCCCCACACCGGACGCAGATCATCTGCGATGCGGCGGCCCTGCGCGCGCCCCGTCTCGGCGACGGCGACGCGCTTCGACGGATCCATGAGGCTGGGGCCGGCGGCTTCCTTCGTGGCGTCATCGAACATGACGACGAGCACCTTCGCGCCGGCGGCTTCGAGTTCGCCCTTCTCACGCGCGATGTCGCGCGCTGCGAGCCCGTTGATGCCGCGATCGGTCGCGCCCATCGTGGCGATGATGAGGACGACGTCCGGTTCGATGCGCTGCGCGAGGTCCGCCGACGTACCGGAGCGGACGCCGCCATCGGTGTAGCGGCGGTTGTTGATGGTGACCGGCGGAAAGAGCGCCGGCACCGAGCATGACGACGCGACCGCGTGCTGGATCGACACGCCGTGCGCCTTCTCCCACGCGGCAAGCTCTCCGCTCGCGCAATCGACGGCGGTGATCAGCATGGGCTTGGCGGGCCAGCCGGGGAAGTCGTGCTCGGCGAAGGACTGCAGCCAGCGCTCCTCGTCGACGGTCTTCGCGTCGAGTGCCATACGGCCGATCTTCGCGGCGTGCGCGGGCGTCATGCGCTCGACGGATGCCCAGAGCTGAAACGTCGCGGCGGCGTGCGCGGGGTCGCTGCTGGTCGCCGCGCTGAGCGGCCGCTCGCGTTCCCGCGTCAGCTCGGTGAGCTGTTCACGCGGATCGTGGCCGTGCGCCAGGTGCGTCCCGACGACGGAGCCCGCAGACGTGCCGACGATCAGGTCGGCTTCGCGCACATCGAGGCCGGCGTCTAGCAGGCCGGCGGCGATGGCCGTCTCCCAGGCGATGCCGACGTTGCCGCCGCCGCCGAGCACGAGCGCTCGCTTCATCCGATCCTCCTCCCGTCGCATGCCTAGACGCCGGCGCATGATAGACGCGGCGAGCGCGGAGGAGCCACTAGCGGCGTGTGCGGGGAGCGCGGCTGCGCTTCGGCGCGGGCGCCTCGAAGTGGGGCGCCGCATCGAGCACGATCTGGCTGCACACGGCGTGATCGAGCAGCCGCGACGCGAGGCGCGGGCCAAGCTCGTCGAGCGTGAGCGCCGTCGTTACGACGGTCGGCATGCGGCGCGTGTATCGATAGTTCAGCACCGAGAACAGGCGGTCCTTGCCCCACGACGTGAGATCGTCGAGCACGAGCAACGGCGCGTCACGCATCTGGCGGAAGGCGAGGTTGCGTTCGCTCGATTCGTCGCCGGCCTGCGTCTCGCGCAGGTACTCGACGAGTTCGGCGACGTCGACGAAGCAGACCGCGTCGCCGCGCGCGCGGCGGTAGTTGGCGATCGCCGCCGCGAGATGCGTCTTGCCCGTGCCATGCGAGCCCATGAACAGCAGCCACCCCGCCGGCGCCTCGCTGAAGGTCAGCGCCTGCCGGTAGGCGTTCTCGAGCCGCTTGCGATCTTCCATCGCCAGGTGGACGCCGCGAAACTCGAAGCTCTCGAACGTCATGTCGCGCATCTGCGGCCGGTCGACAACGTCGAGGGCGCTGATGGCGGTGGATCGCAGCGACTCCAGCGTGTACACGCGCGCCACGCTGGCATCGGTGAGGCGCGTGCGCAGGCGTTCGTCGAGCTGCTCCGGCGCGAGGTTCGTCGTGACGACCATCGGCAGGTGCGCGTTGAAGCGATGATTGATGAGTTGAAACAGTTTTTCCTGCGCCCACGGCGTCGGCGCCTGCGTGCCGAGGTCGTCCAGCACGAGCACCGGCGCGTTGCGAACGCGCTCGAACAGGTCGTCGTAGCCGACGTCGGCGCCGGGCTGGTACGCCGAGCGCAGATGGTCGAGCAGGTCGGGGACGACGACGAACAGCGCGCCCTCGCCTCGCTCGAGCAGCCGATTGACGATCGCCGCCGCGATGTGCGTCTTGCCGCAGCCGCTGGCGCCGGACAGCACGATCCAGCCGGCGGGCGACTCGGCGAACGAGCGTGCGTCTTCGACGCAGCGCGCGTATTGCTCCTGGTCGCGTGCGCCGGGGTTGCGGCCGCGGCCGATCAGGTTGCGAAACGTGAGCCTCGACAGCGGCCCGATGTTCGAGTAGCGGAGCAGCCTGTCGGCGCGGTCCGATACGCTTTCCTCGCGCGAGCAGCGGCACGGCACCGCCTGCCCGAACTCAGGATGGCCGAGCGGGACGTTGACGCGCACGAACCTCGCGCCCGCGCAGTGCGGGCACGCGCCGTCGTCAGGGGTTGAGACGCTGCTTGAGGATGCGGCCGTACTTGCCGGAGAAGTAGCGGTCACTTTCGGGAGCATCTCTTCCAGTTTTCGCATAGTCGGGTCCTTCGACTGCCCAGCGTTCGAGGATGCGGGATACGTATCGCCACGAGCGCGCGTTCTGCGCCGCGGCCTCCCGGAACGCGGCTTCCAGCCATTCGTGGGGATACCGACGTTCCGCTTCGGCCAATTCGTCGGCGACCAGCGGCGAGATGCCGCCGATCAGCGATTCGTACAGCGCGAACACGCTCGACCGCGGCATCGATGCCGGTGGCGGCTGCACGACCGGACCGAGCGCGACGGCGCCACTGCGGATCGCCTCCATGCCGCGCCGGTCGGCGGGCGCGTTGAGGAAGAACAGCGCGACGTCGCTGCCGTCGACCGTGACGCTCAACGTGAGCAGCGCGCCGAGTTCGACGGCGCGCGTCAGCCCGCGCTCGACCGCATCGTCGCCGGCCTGCGCGGTGAGCAAGAACGACGCCACGCCGGGCTCGGCACGGAAGTCGGCCGTCGTGAGGTAGCGCGGATATCCCTTTCTGCGCGCGAGCAGGTTGAAGGCGTACAGCACGACGCCCATCGAAACGGCGTCGTCGGCGAGGCGAGGCAGAACGTCGCTCAAGAAGACGTTCGGGATCGCCGTGGACTGCGGGCGGGCCGGGAAGCCGGCGAAGGTCACGCCGACTCCTCTTCGACCACCATCAAGTCTTCGAAGCGCGAGAGATGGCTACGGAACCGCAGGTGTACGACGCCGGTCGGGCCGTTGCGGTGCTTCGCGACGATCAGCTTGGTGATGCCTTCCGGATACGGCTGGTCGAAGTTGCGCATCTCCCAGTCTTCGCGCGTGACGTACACGTCCTCGCGGTAAATAAACATGACGATATCGGCGTCCTGCTCGATGCTTCCCGACTCGCGCAGGTCACTCAGCATGGGGATGTGCGGCTGCCGCATCTCAGGCGCGCGCGAAAGCTGCGCGGCGGCGAGGATCGGCACGTCGAGCTCACGCGCGAGCATCTTGAGGCCGCGCGAGATCTCGCTCACTTCCTGCACGCGGTTATCGCGGTTGCGGCTGCCGCCGTGCATGAGCTGCAGGTAGTCGATGACTACGAGGTCGAGGTCGCCGAGCTGTTGTTTAAGGCGGCGCAGCTTCGTATGCAACTGTGGCACCGTGACGACCGACGAATCGTCGATGTAGATGTCGAGGGCGGAGAGTTCGCCGGTGGCCTGCATGGCGCGCCGCTCGTCGACGTCATTCATCTGCCCGAGGCGGAGGCGGGACGCGTCGATATTCGACTCTGCGGCGAGAAGCCGCTGCGCGAGCTGCTCGCCCGACATCTCGATGGTGAAGATGGCGACGCGCGCGTTTTGTGCGACGGCGGCGTTGCGCGCGAAGTTGAGCAGCAGCGCCGACTTCCCGACGCTGGGGCGGGCGGCGACGACCATCAGGTCAGAGCGGTGGAAGCCGCCGAGCAGCGTGTCGAGGTCCATGAAGCCCGAACGCACAGAGCCGATCGTGCCGGCGAACGGCGAATCGATGCCCGGCGTCTCCCAGAACGCATCGAGCAACTCCCGCAGCGGCACGAGGTCACTCATGCGCTGCGCCTGGCGCAGTTGCATCGTCAGGTTTTCGGCGCGGGAGATCGCGCCATCGAGGTCGGGGCCGCCCTGGTACGCCATCTGGACGATCTGCGAGCCGACGGTGATCATCGTACGGTACGTTGCGTCGCGCTTGACGATGCCGGCGTAGTGCTCGACGCCGACGGGCGTACCAAGCTCGCCGATGATGCGCGCGAGGAAGGGCAGGCCGCCCGCCTCATCGAGCTTGTCGCGCCGCGACAACTCGTGCGCCAGCGTCACCTGGTTGATCGACTCGCTGCGCTCCCAGAGCGCGAGGCACGCTTCGTAGGCCCAGCGGTTCTGGTCGCGATAGAAGTCCTCGACGTGGACGATCCCCTCGACGCGGCCGATCGCCTCCTCATCGACGAGGATCGAGGCGATCACCGCCTCCTCCGCTTCGACATCGAAGGGTGGAAGTTTATCTGCGGTAACCACGGCTAACCCTCGGAGTCCGGGTGCTTGGCGAGCAGCGCCGACGCGGACTGGCCCATCAACAGGCGTCCGAGTGTGCGGTGCCCGAGCGTGGGGAGGTGGCGCTTCCAGGCGTTCCGGACGTCGCCGGCCGTCTGCGCGTCCTTCAGCGACTTCTCTGCTTCACGGATCGCGAGTTCGTAGTCGACGGCGACGGGCATCGTGGCTGCCTCCATGCGTACTGATCACACCGATGCTCAGAGCGCGCGAGGCAGATGGCTGTGAGCCCGCAGGGCGGGCATCGGGAAGCCTACTCGTCCTCGACGCCTTCGACCGCATCCTCGGCGGCCGCATCGTCCGCGGCCTCATTCGTGGCCGCCGCTTCTTCTTCGTCAGCCGTCGCGTCGTCCTCGATGGTCATGTCGTCCGGCGCGGCGGCGCGAGCGCTCTCAGGCCGCTGCCGGGCGCGGATGTCCGCGGCCGTCGTCCCGTCTTCGCCGACGACGCTGACGCCCACGGTCGCGGTGACGTTCCTGGTGAACTTCACGACGACCGGGTAGTCGCCGAGTTCCTTGATCGGCTCCTGGAGCAGCACGTTCTGGCGCTCGAACTCGGCGCCGATCACTTCGGCGACGCGGGAGGCGATATCCGCCGTGCCGACGGAACCGAAGAGCTTGCCGCTGGCGCCGGCCTTGGCGCGGAACTCGAAGGCCGTGCCGTCGAGCTTGTCGGCGACGCCGCGGGCATCGTTGTCGCGCGCTTCCTGCAGGCGCGATTCGCGCACGGCGCGTGCTTCGGCGGACTTGATCAGCGACGGTGTCGCGGGGGCGGCGAGACGGCGCGGCAGGAGGTAGTTGCGGGCGAACCCGGGCTTCACGTCCTTGATGTCGCCGATCTTCGCGGTGCCCTGCACGTCTTCGAGGAATACGACCTTCACGGGATTCTCCTGACAAAGAGACGCCGTCCTGACGTGCCCGCGGGTGTGGTGGCTGAGGAGCGGGCAGGTAAGGACGCCGTCAGTGGTGATACTACGCCGACTGTGACGCCGGACAAGTTATAACAGGTCAACCGTATTCCCGAAATCATCCCACTGTCCGTGGTGTTGGCGCTTCGATAGGTGGGAAACGCCGTTCGGTCGATGGTAGAACGTATGTGCGGACGCTGTCAAGCGACGGTCGTCGGTGAGTCTGTCAGTATCTCAGTCGGCCAGTGGGGTCGTAGGTCAGCGATCGAGGTGGAGGCACTGCAGATCGAGTGACTCGCAGTCAGCCGCGGACAGATCCGCTTCGTGGACGATGGGCAGTGGGATTTCCACGTCGTCCTTTGTGACTTCGTGTTGCACACTGGTCGCGGTGAAGCTCGCCGGTGAACCGCCGAAGGAATACGATTGTTGTAGTGGTTCGCCATTCGATCCAACACAGAACTCGACTCCATCCGCCAGATCATCCCCTGCCAACTCGTAGCAGCGGGCTTCGAGTCTGGCGATGGAGCGATCGCCAACGGAAGAGACTTCGGCGGCGCCAGGAAGCCCGAATTCATCGATCAGAAGCACAATCGGCGCCAAGGGCGCGAAGACGAGTGTCCATGCTTGATCGTCCTCCACGAGGCAAACCTGTTCTCCTGAGTCCAGGGTTCGTACGCCACACGCGATGCCGTCTGCCTGCTCGCGCAGATCCATCGTCGCATAGACACGCAAATCGACGATCTCCGAAAACCGCATTTCGATTCGCATGAGCGGGCCAGCCTTGTTGATTGCCAGGTCTACCCGCTGAGGGCGGCCGTCGCCATCCGGCATTTCGGCGTCGTAGGTTGCGGCGAAGGAAGCGTCGAGAGAGATCCGCCAGAGCTCATCGATTTGGTCGGCGGTGAGCACGGCGCTATCCGACTGATCATCGCCACAAGAGATCGTCAATATGCCCGCCAAGAGCAGCACAACGGATAGCGTCCACGCGATTCTCTTGCTAATCATGGCAAGAGGATACGCCAGATGATCAATCCAGCCAGCGCCCCGTAGCACCGCGCAGGTAGACGTCGGTGCTGAAGAGCGAACGGCGCGTGAGCTTCGTGCGGGCGATGGCGCGCGTGCGACGCCCGGCGGAGGTGCGCGGCGTCTCTGTAGGGGCGAGTGTTCGCTGTGGGCCGTCAGCGATTCCGTACGCTGGCGGCGCCGGGCGCGCCGACGGCCTTGTGAACGCGCCCGCGTGTGAGCGAGCGACGGTTTCATCGCCGTCCGGCTCTGCCGCTTCGCGCTTCGCGCGGGATGCGTCAGCGTCGGACTGCTGAGCCTGCTGGCCGCGTTGTGCGGCGGCCGCGCTTTCGGCAGTCGCCGCTTCGCTCGCTGATCCGCTATTCGATGCGCGCGGCTCCTTTTCGCCGTAGGTGTTGATCACGTCCACGAACGCATCGACGAGGCCGGGCTCGTAGAGCTGGCCGGCGCCGTCACGGATCGCTTGCAGCGCCTGCTGCGCCGTCATCGGGTGCTCCTGCGGGCGTTGCGATCGCAGCGTGATGAAGTCATCGGCGATGGCGACGATCCGCGCTTCGACGCAGATGTCGTTGCCACTGACCGCGTGGGGATAGCCGGAGCCGTCCCACCGTTCGTGGTGCTGGCCGATCGCGAGCGTCGCCTCGTGCGAGAGGCCGCTGGCGGCGAGCGCGGCGATGCTGTGCGCCGGGTGGGTGTGCATCTGCTGCTCCCATTGGCCGTCCATGAGGTTGCGCGGCTCTTCGAGCACCGACTGCTTGAGCATCATGAACCCGACGTTCATCAGCGCGGCGGCGGTGGCAACGGTGATCAGCCGCGAACGGGGCATGCCTGTGGCGCGCCCGAGCAAAACGGCGGCTTCGGCCGTCTTGGTCGGGTGGACGTAGTGGCCGCCGGGCAGCGGCGCGAAGCCGGCGAAGTCAGCATCGTTGCCGGCGATCGGAAACAGGCAGTCGACGAGGCGCGCCAGGCTATGCTCGAGTTCGACCAGACCTTCGGGGCCGATCGGACGCTGCGCCGTCTGGAAAATCACCATGACGGCGTTCAGCGACTGCATGGCGTGCGCCTCTGCATTGGGATTGAAGACCGGCGTCAGGTGCCCGTCGCCCACGATTGTTCGTCTACCTCCTCCTAGATCATCGGTATGGCGAGGGACGATTCAACCTGAACAATGCGCGGCCTGCGGACGCCGCATGGGTGCCAGCACCCACTGATTCCCGGATGCGGGGGATGACGTCGGCTATCTTGGGAGTCGCATGCTGTACGCAGACGCCGTTTCGAAGTCATTTGGCCCCGTGGAGGTCCTGGAGGACGTCTCGTTCATCGTGGGCGACCGCGAGCGGGTGGGCCTCGTCGGGGCGAACGGGGCGGGCAAGTCGACGATCCTCAAGCTCGTCGCGGGGGAGGACCGTCCCGATCGCGGCCGGGCGGGCCATCGTGGTGGCTCGCTGGGGTATCTGCGGCAGGAAGCGGCGCTCGACCCGGACCGCGCGTTGCTCGATGAGATGTGGACCGCCTTCCCGGAGGCGCGCGCGATCGAATTGCGGCTGCACGAGATCGCCGGCCGCATCGAGCGGGGCGACGCAGAGATCGACGCGCTGATCGACGAGCAGGGCCGGCTGTTCGACGAGTTCGAAGCGATGGACGGCTATCGCATCGAGATGCGGATCAGCAAAGTGCTCGACGGGCTGGGATTCGCGACCGCCGACCGCGACAAGGCATGCGGCGCATTCAGCGGCGGCTGGCAGATGCGCATCGCGCTGGCGAAGATCCTCGTGCGGCGCCCCGACCACGCGCTGCTCGACGAGCCGACGAACCACCTGGATGCGGCGGCGCGCGGGTGGTTGGCGGAGGACCTCGAGAAATACCCGGGGACCGTGCTGATCGTCACGCACGATGCGGAGTTCCTCGATCGCGTGGCGCAGCGCATCCTCGAGCTGCGGGAGAAGTCGGTCGAGAGCTACACGGGCAACTACACGGAGTACCAGCGTCAGAAGGCGGAGAAGTTGCAGTTGCAGGACCGCGCCGCTGCGCGGCAAGAGCGCGAGATCGCAAAGCAGGAGCGATTCATCGAGCGGTTCCGGGCGAAGTCATCGAAGGCGACGCTCGTGCAGAGCCGCGAGAAGGCGCTAGCGAAGGTCGAGCGCATCGAACGGACGCGCAAGGACTCGGAGGTCAACTTCACGCTCTCGGTACACGGCCGCACGGAGCGCGACGTGCTGCTGCTCGATGAGATCGGCCACGCGTACGGCGATCATGTCGTGCTCGTCGACGTGAACCTGCACGTCGAACGGGGGCAGAAGATCGCGTTCATCGGCCCGAACGGGAGCGGCAAGAGCACGCTGCTGAAGATCATCGCGGGCACGATCGCGCCGACGGAGGGCGCGGTGCAGTGGGCGGAGCGGGCGCGGCCCGGCTACTACGACCAGCACCAGGACGAGGCGCTCGACGGCGAGCGCAGCGTCATCGACGAGGTGCGGGCGGTCGCGCCGCAGGAGGGCGACACGCGGCTGCGGACGGTGCTGGGCCAGTTCCTCTTCCGCGGCGACGACGTCTTCAAGCCGATCAAGGTGCTTTCGGGCGGCGAACGCAGCCGCGTCGCGCTGGCGAAGTTCCTCATCCAGCCGACAAACGTGCTGCTGCTCGACGAACCGACAAACCACCTCGACCGCAGCACGCGCCGGAAACTGATCGAGGCGCTGGAGAAGTACGACGGCACGATCGTCTGCGCGAGCCACGATCCGGGCATCCTCGAGCGCGTCGCAACCCGCGTGTACGAGATCGCGGACGGCGGCTGTCGCGAGGTGCTCGAGCGGCGGAAGGACTGACGGTTACGCGGGGCGCGCGGGCTGGCGCTCCAGCGTCCGCTTCGCCGCCTGCGCGCCCTGCTCCATCATCGCGCCGACGACCTCGGCCGCTTCGTGCGGGAGGACGTCGGTGATCCAGACGAAGCGACTGCCGCCGTTCGCGTTGGCCACGATACGCACGGATGCGCTGTGGTGCGCCATCCGCTCGTCGGCGATGCGGTAGGCGATGCGGCGGTCGTCATCGTCGATGCCGATCAGCACCTCGCGCGCAACCATGCCGTTGGCGAACGTGACGATCCTTGCGTCACCGTCCATCTGGAGTCCGGTCAGAAAGCCCGGCGCGACGCGCTCGTGCACGGCGCCGAAGTCCCGGACCGCCGCCCAGACATGATCCGGTGCTGCGTCGATGTCGATTTCTTTTCGGACGATTGCCATCTGCCGTACCTCCCGCGGTGCTTATTCCTCCATGCAGCGTGACGCACCACGGGAACCGGGAGCGGACGGATTCGGACGTACTCGATCGCAGACGGAAATACTCGCCTTCCGATGCGCGCTCCTCAGCAGAACCGAACGAGCCGCGGGCGCCGGAAACGTGGAACGAGCGCCGCCGGCATCGGACGGAAAGCTGCACCACAACGCCGGAATCAGCTATGATCTCGTCCCGCGAATCGGCGTGCAGGCCTAACCTCATCGACAGGAGCACGGACCCGGCATGAAAGAGTACAAGACTGAGCAGATCCGCAACGTCGTCCTCCTTGGCCATGGTGGCACCGGCAAGACATCGCTGTCAGAAGCGGCGCTGTTCGCCAGCGGCGGCACCACGCGTCTGGGCAGAGTGGATGATGGCACGACGACATCCGACTTCGAGCCGGACGAAGTCAAGCGGAAGATATCAATCAGTCTGGCTCTTATCCCGTGCGAGTGGTCCGGCCACAAGATCAACATCATCGACACGCCGGGATATTCGGACTTCGTGGGCGAGGTGCAGAGCGGCATCGCGGCCGCCGATGTCGGCGTGATCGTGGTCGATGCCGTATCCGGCGTGCAGGTGGGCACGGAGCAAGCATGGCGTCACGCGGACCGGGCGGGGCTGCCGCGGCTGATTTTCATCAACCGCATGGACCGCGAGAACGCGAACTTCCAGCAGGCGCTAGAACAACTCCAGGCCCGCTGGGGCAAGAAGATCGCACCGCTGGAGCTGCCGATCGGGTCGCAGGACTCGTTCTCCGGCGTCGTGAACCTGATCGAGCGGAAGGCGTACGTCGGCGACAAGGGCACGCCAGGCGACGTGCCCGCCGACATGGCGGACGCCGTCGCGGCGGCGCGCGAGCAACTGATCGAGGCCGTCGCGGAGGTCGATGACGACGTGCTCAACAAGTACCTGGAAGGCGAAGAGATCAGCGAGGAAGAGCTGACCGCCTGTTTGCGCAAGGGCATCACGGGCAATATCACCTACCCTGTGCTCGTCGGTTCATCGACCAAAAACATCGGCGTATCGAAGTTCCTCGATGCGTTGGTCGCGGACTGTCCGTCGCCGGCAGACATGCCCGGGCGGCCGGCAACCGCCGCCGCCGGCGAGGATCAACTCTCGGCCGATCCATCGGCGCCGCTTGCCGCGCTGGTGTTCAAGACGTCGGCGGACCCGTTCGTCGGGCGGCTGACGTACTTTCGCGTCGTGTCCGGCACCTTCAAGGCCGACTCCCACGTCTGGAACGCAAACCACAAGGCCGATGAGCGCATCGGCCAGTTGATCATCCTCAAGGGCAAGACGCAGGACCACGCGCCGGCGTTGGCGGCCGGGGACATCGGCGCGGTCGCAAAGCTCGCGCAGACCGTGACGAGCGACACGCTGTGCACGAAGGAACGCGCGGTGACGCTGTCGGCGATCGCATTTCCGAAGCCGCCGTTCAACATCGCCGTCACGCCGAAGGGCAAAGGCGACGTCGACAAGCTGGGGCCGTCGCTGCATCGCATCGCCGAAGAGGATCCGACGCTCGACGTACACCGCGACGAGGCGACGGGGGAAACGATCATCTCCGGCATGGGTGAGACGCACGTCGAGGTCGCAGCGGAGAAGATGAAGCGCAAGTTCGGCGTCGAAGTCGACCTGCACGCACCGCGCGTGCCGTATCGCGAGACGGTGACATCGAGGGTGGACTCAGAGTACATCCACAAGAAGCAGACGGGCGGCCACGGCCAGTACGCGCGCGTTTCGATCACCGTCGAGCCGAACCGCGGCGCGGGCTTCGAGTTCGTCGACAAGGTCGTGGGCGGCTCAGTGCCGCGCAACTACATTCCCGCCGTCGAGAAGGGCGTACACGAAGCGATGCAGGAAGGCGCACTCGCCCACTTCCCGATGGTCGACGTGCGCGTGACGCTGTTCGACGGCAAAGAGCATCCGGTGGACTCGTCCGAGATGGCGTTCAAGATCGCGGGATCGCAGGCGCTCAAGCAGGGCGCGCTCAAGGCGTCGCCGGTGCTGCTGGAGCCCGTCGTGGCGCTGACGATCCACGTGCCCGAGTCGCACACGGGCGACGTGATGAGCGATCTCAACTCGAAGCGCGCAAAGGTCCACGGCATGACGCCCGAAGACAACGGCACGACCGTCATCGACGCCGAGGCGCCGCTCGCAGAGGTGCTGCGGTACGCGACGGACCTGCGCTCGATCACGCAGGGGCGGGGCAGCTTCGAGATGGCGTTTCATCACTACGAGGAAGTGCCGTCGCACATTGCGCAGAAGGTGATCGCGGAAGCGCAGGGAGCGCAGGGAGCGCAGGCGGCGAAGGTGCATTAGCGGTCGCTGTCAGCGGTCGGCGGTCAGCGGTCAGCTTTCAGCCGTCAGCTTTCAGTTCTTGGGGTTCGGCGGGTCGCCGGCCATTCGCGGGCTGTTGTAGCTTCGTGATGAGTCCGCTGAGCATGCGTTTGACTTCGGTGACGCCATGGGCGAGCGCTCGTAGCGTTCGTTGGGACAGGAGACGGAGATCACGCGCGAGAATGAGATGGTATTCCAGCTCGCTGGCGGATCCCATTGCGATTTGCAGACAGCGAGCCAGATCTCTGCGTCGCTTCCTCGTCCGCACCCTTCAGCAATGTTCGCTGGGATCGACGATGCACTACGCCGGATCTGGCTCGTTAACCCGTATCGCTCGTCACTCGGAAGATCGGCACTTGCCGAATACACCGACAGGACCAATGCGTGCGCCTTTTGCCATACGACGAGATCCCGGAAGTCCTTCATCGCGCAATTCTCCAAAGCTTGACGGCTGACGGCTGAAAGCTGACCGCTTTTACGCTGGCTTCGCGAGTTCTACGATCTTCCAGGTGCCGTCGATCTGGCGGACGGTTTCGCGCATGGACGCAGTTGCGCCGCCGTCGCCTGAGTACGTGACGTCGAAGATGTAGTCGTCACCGTTCTGGCTCACGGGCACGACGGTGTTCTCCTTCGGCGGGTTGGGGCCGCCGGCCATGAGCGGGCCAAGTTGGCCCATGGCCGCCGGCGTGAGATCCGCCATGATTTCCGGGATGCGGCCAGAACAGGCCTTGGCGGCGTGCTCTCGCATGAATTCTTCTGCAGTCATCGCTATTGCTCCATCTGCAAGGCGGCGATTTTCCATTGGCCGCCGATATCGCGCCACGTCGCGATGGCCATGAACTCCTGGTCGCCGCTGAACTTGATCTTGAAGACGTGGTCATCGCCCTGGGTGTCGTGACTCTGGATATCGAAGCCGGTGAGTTGCGGCATGGCGCCCATATTGCCGCCGGCGGTCGACATGACCTGCGCCATGGCCTCGGGCGTCAGGTCGTTCATGACGCGCATCAGGTCGCCGGTCAGGAGCGCCTGGCAGTTCTCTTTGACGGCCTGTTCTACTTCGGAGTCCGGCATGGAGATTCCTTTCCCGAACATGCGATCTGTTTTCAATCACGCTCCGCACGGGCGATGCGTGACGGATCATAGGGACGCGCCCGCCGTAGTGTCAACGAAATGTGACTGATAGGCCGGCGCCTGCTGATGCGCTTGACATGTTTGATCCTTGGTCGATACGCTCGCTCCAGTTGTGACGACAGGCGAAACCACGGTCCCGCAGTCGACCAAAGGCCAACGAGTGCTCATCGGAGTCGCGTTGCTGCTGTTCGCTGCGGCTTCTGCGTACCTGGCGCTCGTGATCATCACGCGCGTCGATAGCATCTTCTCGCCGTTCCAGCAGGTGACGCTCCCTGGCGCGATTCAGAGCGTCCCGCTTCCCGGCATTGACTCCAAGGGTGAGAGCGGCAACCAGGACCGCGTCAACATCCTCGTCGTCGGGCTGGACAAGCGCGTCGGCGACGGTGACTTCCCGTCGCGGACGGACACGGTGTTCATCGTCACGGTCGATCCCAAGACGAACTCGACGGGCATTCTCGGCATCCCGCGCGACCTGCTCGTCGATATTCCCGGCGTCGGCGGCGGCACGTACGAGGACCGCATCAACAGCGTCTACGTCGCGGGCGAGTTGAACGGTTACGAGCAGGGAGGCATCAAGCTTCTCGAAGAAGTGGTAGAGGACAATTTCGACATCGAGATCGACAAGCACGTTATGGTGGACTTCGAGGGCTTCGAGGAGTTGATCGACGCGCTCGGCGGCATCGACGTGGACGTACCTGACCGTGTCTTCGATCCGTACTATTCGGAGACGGAGAAGCCTGGCGACTATTTTCCGCAAGACTTCGACGCGGGGCGCCACCACATGGACGGGCGGACGGCGCTTGCCTACGCGCGCATCCGCTTCAGCAGCGACGACTTTGACCGCATCCAGCGCCAGCAGCGCGTGATCTTCGCGACGATCGACAAAGCCAAGTCGCTCAACCTCCTGACCGATGCTCCCGACTTGTGGTCGAAGTACAAGGACACGATCGAGACGGACATCAGCGACGTGCTGATCCCGAGCTACGCCCTGCTGGCGAACCGCGTGAAGGACAACATCCACGCCGTGTCCCTCGGGCCGGTTACGGTACCGTATACGACGCGCCAGGGCGCCGCCGTGCTCGTAGGAGACGACGCGGGCATCGAGAAGATCGTCGACTCGCTGTTCAGGGACAAGCCAGGCAGCGCTCCCGTCGTCGTTTCGACGCCCGTCCCCGTGCGCGTGCAGATCCAGAACGGAGCCGGCATAGAAGGACTCGCCGGCGACGTGATGAATTTCGTCGCCACGCTGGGATACTCGATCAACGACCTCTCGACCGACAACGTCTTTGACGGCGAAACGCACATCTCCACGGAGATCCTCGACGTCGACGGCACGCACCAGGGGCCGGGCTACCTGCTCGCCAAGGACCTCGGCCTCGATCCGGCGGTGGTGCGGCAGGCGTCCGCCGCGGAGCAGACGGCGCTTAACGGCATCAACGCCGACATCATCGTAATCCTCGGTACGGACTTTGACTTCGAGAGCGTGCAGTCGCCGGAGACGTCCGCAACGGGCGGCTGATCGCGTCTACCGCTTCGACGCCAGCAGGTCCTTCAGCCGCTCCAGCGCATCCATGCTCGAAGGATTGACGCCGTTCAACACGCCCAGGTAGTAGCTCGCCCAGTCGCCGAGGTGCACCGCGCACAACTGCTGTGCGAGCACACTGGCGCCCGGCACATCGATCACCTCGGCAGCGACGGCATTCATGCGCAACTCGTCGAGCGTTGCGTCGACGCGCAGGCGAATGCGCGGGTGCATCGCCGCATGGCGCAACAACACGACGTGGAGCATCGGTACCAGGGCAGCCGGCGCGCCGAAGCCGAGGGCGGCGTTGTGGTTCATCTCCGGCAACTCGTCGGCGATCGCCCAGCTCTTGGCGTTCTCGTTGATCTGCGTGCGCCACCGGTATGCGACGGGCGCCAGCGCCTCGGCGCCGACGATCGCGATGAGTTTGCCGTACCAGCGCCGGGCGAGCTGCTTGGCGGCGTTGGAGGCCTCCGGCACGTCGATGCCGAGCTGGCCGGCATACGCGCGCAGCTCGACGAGCGCGACGCGCAGGTCGTCCGTCTGATCGGGCAGCAGGCCGAGCCGGCGACAGATCGCGAGCAACGAGACGTAGCTCCACCCGAGCGCCGCCCGCGGCTCGCCGTCCCACCGCACGTTGAGCGCGGGCACGTCGCTCGATGCGGCGATCTCGAGCATGCGGCCGCCTGAGGCGAGCACGATGCACTTCGCGCCGGCGGCGATCGCCTGTTCGAAGCTGGCGACGATCTCCTCGGTGTTGCCGCTGTTGGAGGATGCGAGCACGAGCGTGCGGCTATCGACCCAGGCCGGCAGCCGATAGCCGCGCACGACCGTAACCGGCGTCTTCGCGCCGATGTCGAGCGCGAGCGCACGGAGCAGCGAGCCGCCGATACCGGAGCCGCCCATCCCGAGCACGACGATGCGTTCGGCGCTCCGGTAGTCCGTGGGCAGTTCGAGCGCGCTGGCGGCGGTCCACGCCTCATCGATCTGTGCGGGCAGGCCCGCGATGCGATCGCGTAGTCCTTCGGGGTCGATGCGCGCGTAGAGTTCGGGGCCGTCGAGCGAGGATTCAGGCATGGGCACGTTGTAGGGGATGCCGGATCGCCGGTCAATCGGCGCGGTTTGCTGGACACTGCAACGGCCACGAGTGAGAATCGCCGTATGCAACGCCCGCTCGAAGGCATTCGCGTCCTGGACCTGACGATCTGGCAGCAGGGCACATACGCATCGGCGGTGCTGGCCGACCTCGGCGCGGACGTAATCAAGATCGAGGAGACGGTATCCGGCGACCCCGGGCGGCACTTCTGGATCGCGAAAGAGAGCGGGCTGAGCGCCTACTTCGAGGCGCACAACCGCGGCAAGCGGTCGATCGCGCTGGACCTGAAGCATCCGCGCGGAAACGACGTGTTCATGGCGCTCGCGCAGCATGCTGACGCCTTCCTCAGCAACTACCGCATCAACGCCATCGAACGGCTTGGTCTCGACTACGACTCGGTGTCGAAGGCGAACCCGCGCATCGTGTACGTGCAGGCGTCGGGCTTCGGCCACCTGGGCGAAGAACGCGACGGCGGCGCGTTCGACCTGCTGGCGCAGGCGCGCGGCGGCATCATGAGCCGCACGGGCGAGCCGGACGACCCGCCGCTGCCCGCAGGCGCGCCGATCGCCGACCAGGTGGGCGCGTTGCACGCGTGCGTCGCCTTGCTGACGGGGATCCTCGGGCGCAACGCGACCGGACGCGGCATGAAGCTCGATACGTCGCTTCTGGGCAGCGAGGTGTCCCTGCAGGCGTTCGACATCACGAACTACCTGTTCAGCGGCGTGCTGCCGAAACGGTCGGACCGCGGCGGCTCGCGGCCGTTCTGGCGCGTCTACCGCGGCGGTGACGGCAAGTGGTTCGTCATTGGCATGCTGCTGGACCGCGCGTGGAAGGACGTCTGCGAGGTCGTCGGCCGGCCGGACCTGTGCGACGACGACCGTTTCGACACGTTCGCCAAGCGGACGACGAGCGGCACGCACGAACTGATCGCGCTGCTCGACGATGTGTTCGCCAGCGCGCCCGCCCGCGAGTGGATCGACCGGCTGAACGCCGTCGGCATGTTCTCCGCGCCGGTGCAGGACTATGCGGATATCGCGCAGGATCCGCAGGTGATCGCGAACGCGTACGTACACGAAGTGCCACACGCCGGGCGCGAACCCGTGCGCATGGCCGGCAGCGGCATGGCGATCGACGGCGAGCCGGTGCGGATCGAGCGCCTGGCGCCCGGACACGGCGAGCACACCGAGGAAGTGTTGCTCGAAGCAGGCTATTCGTGGGACGAGATCACGTCGCTGCGCGAGGACGGCATCATCGGCCCGAAGCACAACGCCGTAACGTAGAGGGGAGCCACGCATGGCGCTGACGATGCCGAAAATCTTCGTGCCCGCGGGGTCGGGCGGGCAGGACGCGGGAGGGATCGCGGCGTGGGCGCGCGAGGCCGAGGCGTCGGGCGTCGACGGCGTGTTCGTCGGCGACCACGTGACGTTCTACGGCTCCGGCAGCGACGGGTTGACGCGACTGGCGATGTTCGCCGCCGTGACGGAGCGGCTTGCGCTGCAAACATGCGTGTACCTGCTCGCGCTGCGGCATCCGACGCCGGTCGCGCTCCAGTGCGCGATGATCGACCAGGAGTCGCAGGGACGGCTGATCCTCGGAGTCGGCATTGGCGGTGAGGATCCGAACGAATGGTGGGCGTGCGGCATCGATCCGAAGACGCGCGCGCGGCGGACGGACGAATCGATGCAGATCCTGCGCAGCCTGTGGACGCAAGAAGAAACGACGTTCGAAGGCAAGTACTTTCAGCTCAAGGGCGTGCGCATGCGGCCGAAACCGCACCGCCCTACCGGCGTGACGCTGCAGGTGGGCGGCCGCTCCGACGCGGCGCTGCGTCGCGCGGGGCGCTACGGCGACGGCTGGACCGGCATCTGGGTGTCGACGCGGCGTTTCACAGAGGCGGGCGAGAAGATGAGCGCGGCCGCCGCGGAAGCCGGACGCGGTGATATCTCGTTTCCACGCGGTATGCAGTTCTGGACGGCTGTCGACGGCGACAGGTCCGTCGCGCGCGCCAAAGTCGCCGGCGCCATGCAGGCGTTCTACCGCATCCCGTTCGAGCAGTTCGAGCGCTACACGCCGTTCGGGACGCCGGAGGAGATCGCCGAGTTCATCGCGCCGTACGTCGAGGCGGGCTGCGAGTGGGTGAACTTCGTCATCGCCGATGAGCCGGAGGTGACGCTGCAGCGCGCGCTCGCCCTGCGCGAGGCGCTGCAGAAGCTCTGCGGCTAGCGAAAGTGCTTCGCCAGTTCCGACGCGTATCGCTTGCCGATCGTGTCGCGATGCTCCCGCAGCCAGTCCGCGAGGCGCGTCTTCCCGGCCGGCGGTGACTGCGTCACGAGCAGATCGGCGAGCAGACCGTCAACCTCGTCCGGCGTGAGCACGACGTCGCGCACCACGACGCCGACCACGCGCGACAATGCGAGCGCGACGCGCGGCGGCAGATGCACGATGCGCGCGCGGCTCGCCACCGTGTCCTTCAGCAGCGCGACCAGCTCGTTGAACGAGAAGGTGTCCGGCCCGATCGCATCAATCGTGACGTTGTCGCGGGACTCGCCGCACGAGACCGCGAGTTCGGCCATGTCATCGACGTAGATCGGCTGCAGGCGATACTCGCCCAAGCCGGGCACGACGAATAGCGGAAACCGCCGCAACAGCCACGCGATGTTGTTGATCAGCACGTCCTCGTCGCCGAAGATCACGGCGGGCCGCAGGATCGCGTGCGACAGCGACGACTCCCGGATCGCGCGCTCCAGCAGCGCCTTGCCGCGGAAGTACGGCAGGCTCGACGTCTCAGAGGGGTTCGTGATGCTGACGTGTACGATACGCTCGATGCCGGCCTCCTCGGCGGCGCGGATCAGCGTCCTCGTGTTATTGACGGCGGCGTCGAACGTCGACGCACCGCGCGAGAACCGCACCCAGTAGGTGTTGTAGAGCACGCTCGCGCCGCGCAATGCTTCGACGAGCCGCGACGGGTCTTCGAACGAGAAGGGGTACGCGCGCACGCGGTCACCGAACGGTCCCGGCCGGCCGGGGTGGCCGGTGATCGTGCGGACTTCATCACCGCGATCGAGCAGTCGCCGCGCGATGTACTTGCCCGTGAAGCCCGACGCTCCGGTGACGACCTGCACCGTCACGATGGACGGCTCATTCGACGACCGGCTTCTCGACGGTGATGAACGAGGCAACGCGGCTGTGGTCGATGAAGTTCTTCTCGTCTTCGAGCGCGGCGGCGACTTCCGGCGTGCGCATGGCCGTCCGCATCGCGTCCAGGTCATCGAACCAGAGTTCGGCGGCGCCATCGTACGCCGGGGCGTTCTGCGCGCCATACGTCTCCGGCACGACATGACACTGCACGTAGCGTCGCAGGCCGGGAATCGCGCCGGCGATCGGCGCGTGTACGTTGCGCCAGTACGCCTGGAACTGCTCGACCGTCATATCGGGCTTCTTCGAGATGCAGTAGATGAGCTTGACCATCGCGTCTCCTCCCCTGGTGCGGATGGTTGCACATGCGCGCGCGAGCGTCACGCGATACTACCGCCGGGCGTCTGCGTGCTCTGGCTCATCGAGCGCCGCGAGATCGGCGTCGCGTTCCGGGTCGATCAACTCGCGGTCGGTCACGAGCCGGTTGGCGCGGTCGTAGCGGAAGTAGTTCCAGGTCCAGTTGAGCAGGACGAGCGCCCGATTACGCAGCCCGACGATCTGGATGAGATGGACGAACAGCCACAACGCCCAGGCGATGAAGCCGCTGAACTGGAGCCCGAACACCTGCGCGACGGCCTTGCGGCGGCCGATCGTCGCCATCTGGCCACGGTCCTTGTACGCGAAGGCGCGCAGCGGCTCGCCGCGCAGTTCGCGCATGATGTTCGTTGCCGCGACCTGCGCTTGCTGGATCGCCACGGGCGCCACCATCGGGTAGGCGCGCCCGTGCGAGTCTTCGAGGTATGCGAGGTCGCCGATGACAAACGCATCGAGGTGGCCCGGCACCTGGAGCGTGGGCAGCACCTTGATGCGCCGTTGCGCGCCCATCTCCGCTGACAACGTCTCTCCCAGCGGCTCCCCCCGGACGCCCGCCACCCAGACGACGCTTGCCGAAGCGATCGTCTCTCCGCTCGCCAGCACGACGCTGTCTGCGGTGACTTCGCGCACCGCTGCGTTGAACCGTACGTCGACGCCGAGCGCGCGCAATTGCTGTGCGGCCTTGCGCTGCAAGCGCGCCGGCATGGAGGGAAGCAGCCGGTCCGTCGCTTCGAGCAAGATCACATGCGCCCGCTCGAGGTCGAGGTCCGGATAGTCGCGCGGCAGGACATGGCGCTTCAATTCCGCAAGCGCGCCGGACAGCTCGACGCCCGTCGGGCCGCCGCCGATCACGACGACGCTCATCAGGCGCTCACGCTCTGCGTCGTTCGTCGCGATGACCGCGCGTTCGAAGTTGCGCAGGATGCGGTTGCGCACCGCCGTCGCCTGATGCAGATCTTTCAGGCCGAGCGCGCGCAACTCGACCGACTGCAGGCCGAAGTAGTTCGTCGCACTGCCGGCCGCGACGACGAGGAAGTCGTACGGAATCTCGCCCGCGGCGGTGGTGACGTTCTTCGCCGCGAGGTCGACGCCGGTGACATCGGCCATGAGGAATCGCACGTTGCGGGTGCCGCGAAGGATCGCGCGCACGGGCTGCGCGATATCGTCGGGCTCGAGGCCCGCCGCGGCCACCTCGTACAGCAGCGGTTGGAACTGGTGGTAGTTGTGCCGGTCGATCAGCAGGACGTCGACGGGCGCGCCGGCGAGCGAGCGCGCGACGCGCAGCCCGCCAAAGCCGGCGCCGATGACGATGACGCGCGGCCGCGACCCCGGAAGCAGCACTGACTGTGTCGAAGCCTGATTGTGACTCATTTCACATTCAGTCTGACTCCCGTCGCCTGCTGCCGTCAATGCCTGAATTAACGGAATCGAAGCGAAGCGGCCATTGCACACGTCGCTCTGATGGGCGCATCATCGACAGTACAGCATCCATGCACTGTCGCAGCCATCGCAGGGAGCGTGCGGCGCGTGAAACTGCATAACGAACTGCACAACGTGACCGTCGCCGACGGACCCGGGCGTTCGGTCGAAGGCGTGATCCGCGTGCGAGGGTTGGGTATGCAAGTTCGCGGCCGTGGCGTAACGTTCCGGCAGCAGCAGCCGGTGGGCGTCGTCGTACACACGCGGTCGGGCGTGCAGCGGCTGGCGCTGCCGCGCGACGATGCGGTCCCGGGTGTTGCGGCGGCGCTTGCGGGACCTATCCTGTTTCTCGCGACGAAACGGTTCTTGAAGAAAGGACGCAGACGATGAACTACGTCACGACCACGGACGAGATGGTGCGGCGCATCGGGTCGATCCCCGACGAGTTGAGTGCGGCGGCATGTTTTGGCACGCCCGTCGAACGCGACGGACACACGCTGATCCCGGTCGCGCGCATCAACTTTGGCTACGGCATGGGGTTCGGCGGCGGCAGCGGCGGCAAGGGCGTCCCGGGCGATTTTGCCGCTGAGCCGGAGACTGGCGAAGGCGGTGGCGGCGGTGGTGGCGGCGGCGGATCGGCGACGCCGGTGGCGGTGATCGACCTGACGGAAGGCGCGGTAAACATCAAGGCTGTCGAAGACACGACGCGGATCACGATCGGCGCGTTCATGATGGCGGCGTGGGTGACGTTCTGGCTCTTCCTGACGGTACGCACGATCTCGCACGAGACGGCGAAGACGCGCCGTCACGTCGCCGACAAGCAGTCCTGATCAGCCGGCCTTCTGCGCGTCTTCTCCCGGCTCGTCCGCCTCGGCGGCGACGGGCTGAGGCGGGCCGTGCTTCTCCAGCCATTTGAGCGCAAGAGGCGTACACGCGGTGCAGGCGACCGAATGGATCCCGAGCGCGGTGCCCCCGCTCGTGACGAACGTCCCGCAAAAGGCGCACTTTCCCTGTGGCATGGATCCTCCGTGATGCGTTAGCCCTTGAGTTCTTTGAGCGCCGTCAGAATCTCGATCGCGTGGCCGGCGGGGCTCACTTTCGGGAAGACGCGCGCGATCTTGCCGTCCGGATCGACAATGAACGTCGCGCGGTCGACGCCCATGTATTCGCGCCCCATGAACGTCTTCGGGCCCCAGACACCATACTGTTCCGACACCTTGTGCTCGTCATCGGCGAGCAGCGGAAACGGGAGCGTGTGCTTGTCACGGAACTTCTGGTGCGACGCGACGTTGTCAGGAGAGACGCCGAACAGTTCGGCCTCGCCGGTCATCAACTGCCAGTTGTCGCGGATGTCGCACGCCTCGGCGGTACAGCCCGGCGTGTCGTCCTTCGGATACCAGTAGAGCACGACCCACTTGCCGCGCAGATCCTGGAGACGCACGCTCTCATCGCGGTCGTCCTTCAGTTCAAACGCGGGTGCGGCGTCGCCTTCTTGCAGATTCGTGGGCACAGCGATCTTCCTCCTATCTCAGCAGGACGATCGTAGACGAAACACGAGATGTGAAACAGGCTCGGTCAGGCGGCCGCTTCGTCGCGCGTGGGGAGGGTTTCGGCGGCTCGCAGATCGCGGGAGTAGCACACGTCGACGTGGTGGTAGTGGAAGCCAGACTGTTCGTAGAGCGCGCACGCCGCCACATTCGCCTCGTCGACGTAGATCGCTGCGACGTTCACCTCGCGGCAACGCAGATGCGCGAGGGCCGCGGCAACCAGGTACTTGCCGAGGCCGAGGCCACGATACTGGGGCGCCGTGCCGATGACGTAGATCT
Organism: Dehalococcoidia bacterium; assembly: GCA_040902535.1. NCBI lineage: Bacteria > Bacillati > Chloroflexota > Dehalococcoidia > Dehalococcoidia bacterium. Next base: position 141,480 of record JBBDXD010000014.1, read on the forward strand.
CGCCGACGCGCCGCTCCGTGCCGCGCTCTTCGACCTTGAGCCAGCAGTAGCCCGCCATGACGCCGTCCACCTCGAGCACAAGGAAATCCTCGGCGCAGAACCACGGCTGTGCAAGTCGGGCGCGCAGGTCATCGAGCGTCCAGCAGCCGTTTTCGGGGTGGCCGCTGAAGATGCGGTTGTTGAGCGCCAGCCACGTCGCGTCATCCGCGCCGGGCCGATAGGCGCGGATGCCGGCGCCCGCAGGCGTGTCAGGCCGCGGCACCGACGTGAGGTGCCTGTGGAGGTGGAGCAGCCGCCGCTTCGGCGCGAAGCCCATCTCACGCGCCATGTGGGAACTCGTCCTGGAGTCGTTGTACGCCCAGACGTCCATGCTGCGCGCGCCCTGTCCGATCGCGTGCTCGAGGGCCCGTGACAGCAGCAGCCTGCCGACGCCGCGCCCGCGTTCCTGCGGGTGGACCACGAACTCGCAGGACACCCGTCGCGAGGCGGCATCGCCGTAGGCGAGGGTGTGGGCGTAGCCAGCCAGACGGCCAGCTTCGTACGCCACGAGGGCCAGCGCGAGGTCGTCGCCGCTTTGAATGCGGAGAAACTTGTGCTCGCCGAGCGGCTCGTGGCCATCGGCGAGCGTAGATGCTTCGATTAGCTCTGGTAGCTGATCGAGGTGCTGAACGTCCGTGTGCGAAACGACTTCGAGGTGATGCATAGGTAAATCCGGAGGAGTATCGGCAGGCGCAAGGCGCGGGGATATCCTACCACTCAATTGTATTTGCAACTGGTTGCGGCGACAACTCTGCCCTTCGAAGCTTATCGGCCGCCGACCGGAGGGCACGGCTCGGCCAGCGTCACTTCGCCGCGGTGCGGCGGGCCGCCGGACTCGTCGGCGATCTCGTAGGTCTCGCGGACCTGCACGGCCGGAGACAGCGTCGCGAGCACCGGACAGTACTTCGACATGGACAGGTAGATGGCGCGCCGGACGTGCGCCTCGCCGATGCCCCGCCCGCGGAATGAGTGTGCGATCGTGGCGGTCAGGTACTTGCGTGGGTGCTCCGCCGCGCGCTCAGCGGTGACGGCGACTTCGTAGACCGTCACGTCCTGGCGCATTTTGCGGAGGATCGAAAGGACGTCCATGGCGCCGCATCCGCCGAGCGCGACGAGTTGCAGCTCCATCGGGCCGGGCGCGCTGCCCTCGCCGCCGCTCGCCTCCGTCGTGTCGATGCGCAGCGTGTAACCAGACGGCGTGTGCGCGTCGAACTTCAGACCATCGACGAGATTGAGCCGTACGGTTGACGCCATGGCGGTGCTCCCGGCGCTATGTGCGAGCGGGGGCTTCGCGCGGCCAGATCTTCCAGGCGAGCGCACCGTACACGACGCCATCGAGCGCCAAGTTGAGGATGCTGTTGCGGACCTTAACGTTCCTCTGCAAGCTCTTCTTCGTCGAGAGATACGGCACCGGCAGCTTATCGAGCAGGAGGTGCGAGGCAACGATCAGCGCGCCGGCGAATGCGTCTGCCACCAGGTCGCGGTCGCCTTCCGCGTTGCCGGCGCTGACGACGCCGGAGAAGCCCGCGAGCATGCCGGACGATAGCGCAAAGCCGAGTGTGTGCGTGTGTCCGCGGTGCAGCCGCCACGGATCGCGGTGCAGCGCGATGCCTGCGATCACGTCGACATCGGGCAGGCTGGCGGCGACGACGGACGCACCCATGCCGAAGGGCGAGCGGACGCCCAGGCGTCGCGCGAGCGCCACGCCGACTAACGTGTGACCAAGAGGACTTGCCATGAAGATCCTTACTGGCTTGCGTTCGGCTTCACTTCGCCGCCCGGGTTGTCGATGGTCTGCTGATCTTCGAGCGCGAGGGCCGCGCCGTTCCAGCCGTAGGTCGTCTGTCGCAGCAGGCTCGGGCAGCACTCCGGGTCATCGGGCCCAAAGACCGGCTCAAGCATCACGAGTTTGCCTTCGACGACATTGAGCGCGATGCCGCCGGACTCCCGGGGCAGCTCTCGCAGAAGCGTCACTGTGCCGTCGTCGGTCGGCGTCAGGACGACGAAGGCGACGTTGCCGAGCGTCCCGGCCGAAGAGACCGGCACGACTGCGTCATCGATGCCATCGTCGCTGAGGTCGGCGTAGATGACGTTCTCCTGGACGTACTCCCCGCCGGTCTCCTCGATCAGCGACTGGACGGCGGGATCGTTTTCCAGGTCGCGCTCGCGGATCGCACCGGAAGGCGTCGCGCCGGCGCGCGCCGTTCCCGAGGCGGCGACGCTGGGGACGGGGCGCGTCGGCGTCTCGTCGTCGCCGCCATCACCGCCGCACGCGGCGAAGCTGAGAAGCGCGAGAGACGCGGCGATCATCGACGCGAGGACGCGGATGCACATGTCGCGGCAGTGTAGGTGGCGCCGCGAAGGGCGGGCAAGCGGTCAGCAGTCAGCGGTCAGCGGTCAGCGGTCAGCAGTCAGCGGTCAGCGGTCAGCGGTCAGCGGTCAGCGGTC
>JBBDXD010000015.1:0-61070 GCA_040902535.1 Dehalococcoidia bacterium
ATCCCGGAGGACGCTCATTTAGACTGGATCAGTTTTCGGGGGGCAGGTCAGACTGCCAACACTACCTTCCACAGGGCAGGGTCACCATCCAGAATCGAAGGTCTGGCTCTACGCAGGTTTGGGCGTGTTGCTGGTAGTCTCGGCAGGAGCAGTTGTGCTGAGTGGTGAGCCGCGAAAGCATCGTTAGCGCCCCGGCGGTTAAGAAGGGGCACAACGCGCTACAACGTACCCATGACCGACCCCAAAGCACGCGCCATCGAACGCTTCGCCCACGCTGACACTGGCGCGATCGATGCGACGATGCAGGTGATCCTCGAGACCGCGACCGACACGCCGCTCGTCATCCGCACCCTCCTCGATGCGGCGCGCCCGAACGTCCACGACGGCGCGACGATCTGCGAGCTTGGCTTCGGCACGCCCGGCTGGCTGCTCGATGAGTTGAGGCGCGCGTTTCCGACTACCACGCTGCACGGACTCGATCTGTCGGTGCCGTTCGGGCGCCATGCGCATGACCTCCACGGCGACGCCGTCCGCATCGTCGTCGGCGACATGGAGCGCCTCCCGTTTCGCGACGAATCGTTCGACGTCATCTACACCTGCTGGACGCTCTACTTCATGCCTGACATCGACACGGCGCTCGCAGGCATGCGCGACGCATTGCGCCCCGGCGGACGCCTCATCACTGCGACGAATCACGTCGATCACATGCAGGAGTACGAGGACCTCGCCACCGAAGCGTTGCAGCGCATCCTCGGCCGCAAACCGGAGCAGGACATGGGCGATCGCTTCTCGGTCGAGAACGGCGGCGACTTCCTGCGCCGCCACTTCAGCGACGTCACCGTCAACAGTTACGAGGGCGAGATGGTGCTCCGCGATCCGGCGCACTTCGGCCCGTTCTGGGATGCCTACGGCGCCGGCCCGCTCGCGGCCGAAGAGCGCGCGCCGGTCCTCGCGGAACTCCAGCGCCTGGCTGCGGCTCACATCGCGAAGAGCGGCGCCTTCCGCATGCGACGGCGTGGCGGCGTGCTCGTCGGCATCCGCTAGACGCCCTCTTGACTTCGTGTTCTTACATCTGTCATTATTTCCTGACATATGAAGGAACACCCGGCCGATAGCTTCGACTCCCCGTCCGAAGACGTCCTGCTCGGCGTCCTTTCTGCGCTCGCGAGTCCGCACCGGCTGCGGATCATCGCTGCGCTCGAGACCGGCGGCCGCCAGTACGTCAGCCGCCTGGCGAGGCAAATCGGCATGAGCAGACCGCTCCTCATCATGCACCTTCAGCGCCTCGAGGCGGCGAATCTGGTCTCCAGCAACCTCGAGCTTTCCAGCGATGGCAAGGCCATGAAGTACTACGAAGTCACGCCCTTTGCGCTGCAGATCACGCCGGCCCGGATCGCGGAAGCAGCGCGCGCGTCGGACCAGGAGCAACCCGGCGTCTCGGAACTCGCGATCGAAACGGAGGAGGACGAAGACCAATGATCCAGTTCATCACCACCATTCCCTTATGGCTGCTGCAAGTGGACGACGAACTTAGCGGCGAGGAGACGGCCGTGGCGGTCACCGCCATCGTCACCAGCGGCCTCGTCTTCGCGATCATCGTCGGCATCGTCGCCTGGCAACTGATCGGCGCCTGGCGCACGCGCATGGCCGTCGGGCGCGAGAAGGCCTACCAGGAACTGAGCGAGGAAATGGAAGTCGCAGCGCCGCACCGAGACCACCGTCCAGCGCCTCCTCGATGAGATGGTCGATTTGCGCAACCGCACCGCGGAGATCGAACGCATGCTCAAGGAAGTCGGATAGACACGACGAGCGACTGGGCGGCGTCATGGTGTTGACGGAGACCGTCACGAAGAAGGGTGAGGAGCCGCACACGCACGTCCACGACGTGGAAGACGAACTGTTCTACGTGCTGGACGGCAAGCTGACCTTCCATTGCAACGACGCCAGCTATGACGTCGAGGAGCGCGCGTTCGTGTTCGTGCCGAGAGGGACGCCGCACACTTACACGATCCGGAGCGACGGCGAGATACGGTTTCTCGTCATGAGTCTGCCCGGAACGTTCGGCGAGCACATCGAGCGGACGGGCGAGCGGATCGATGCGGCCGGTCCTCGTTTACCCAACGCGTGACGTAGCGTGCCTTCGCTGCCGATCATCCTCATTGGCCCGATACGCGCGGGGAAGTCGACGCAGGCGGCATGCTCGCCGAGGCGCTCGGCGTCACGCGCGTCTCGCTCGATACCGTCCGCTACGGCTACTATCGCGAGATCGGGTACGACGACGCACACGCGCAGCAGCTTCGCGCGAGTGGGGGCGTTGCCGCGATCTCGCCCTATTGGAAGCCCTTCGAGGCATATGGCGTCGAGCGCGTGCTGGCGGATCATCGGCGCGAGGTGATCGATTTCGGCGCGGGACACTCGGTGTACGAAGATCCGGCGTTGTTCGAGCGCGTCGAACGCGCGCTCGCGCCGGTGCGCAACGTCGTGCTGCTGCTGCCGTCGTCCGACCGCGACGCGAGCGGGCGGGCGCTGCGCGAACGGACCGGCGATGTCGTCGCGATGCTTTCGGAAGCGCAGCGGCACGGGTTCTGGGAGGCAGCGGAGCACTTCGTGACGCACCCAAGCAACTACGCGCTGGCGACGCTCACGGTGTAACACCGCGGGTGACACGCCGGAAGACACGTGCCGGAAGATCATCGAAGGGCTCGCGTGACGATCTCCGGCCTCCGACGTCTGACTCCCGCGTCGTCCGCACTCGCCGCCGTCCTGTTGTTAGTTGCATGTCGGCTCGGGGCGGTCGGCTACACTAACTTGCGGGGGCCCCTAGCTCAGTCTGGTAGAGCAGCGGACTTTTAATCCGTACGACGAGAGGACAGCGGGGGCCGATAAGCCCCCGCCGAATCCACCATCAAGTGCTTAGTACGAAATCGGGTGACGGGGAGGGACACGAAAGCCCCTCACGTTGCTGTCACCTGTAGCTTTCAGCGGCCAGAAGCAAGCGCCGCGTCGAGTATTGCGACAGCCCCGCGCCCCTGCCCTTCGAGCGTGTGCCCGTAGACGTTCAACGTCAGCATCGGAGTCGAGTGTCCAACCAGCTCCGCGACCACAGTAGGCGCGATCCCCTGCGCGAGCATGGCGCTGATCGCCGCGTGGCGAAGATCATGGAGCCGCAGACGGGGAAGCCCCGCCGACGACAGGATCGGCTCGAACACATGGCGCAGCGAGCGCCCGTCGATGTACGACCCGCCAGGCCCGACAAAGACGTGATCGGGACGCTGCCATGTACCGGGGAACGCGAGCCGTTCCTCGTTCTGCCGGACCTTGTGACGGCGCAACGCCTCGGCTGCGGTGGCCGTCAGCGGCACCGTGCGACGGCTGCGGTCGGTCTTGGGTTCGCAGATGGTCAGCCCGTCCGGTAGCGGCTGCAACGTGCCGACGATCTTCATGCTCGCGTTCTCGCCCAGGTCGATGTGCTTCCACGTCAGCGCCAGCGCCTCCCCGAGACGGCATCCGCTGGTGATAAGCAGCGTCCAGAGGGCCGCGAGACGGTCTGCCTGTGCCACTTCGATGAAGCGCCCGATCTCCGGCATCGACAACACCGTGATCTCTTTCCGCTCCACCTTCGGCGCGCTCACGCCTTCGAGGGGGTTACGGGCGAGCTGCCCCCACAACACACCCATCTTGAAACCGCGCTTCATCACCGCGCGCAGTTGCCGGATGCTGGCCGGTGCCGCCCCGGCGGCGAGCCGATCAGCGAACAATGCCTGAAACTTCGCAGGGGTGGCCTTCGACAGCGGCAACCCCCCGACGTGCGGGTAGCAGTGGACGCGCAGCAATTGCTCATACCGAACGGCGGTACGAGGACGCAGGCCCGCACGCGCGCCAGCATGCCATTCCTCAAGGAACTGCTGCACGGTGCGCCGGTCGCTCGTCAGCGGCAGTCCGTCGTCCTTCTTCTTGTTCGCCGCCGTCAGTAGCTTGCTCGCTTCGGCGCGCGTCGATGCATAGAACGTCTTGCGCCGGCCATCGTCCATGACCAACGCCGCCACCCACCGCTTATCCTTCTTGCGCTGGTAGACGGAACCCTCGCTATTCGCTCGCTTCGCCATCGCCAGCCTCCTTTCCGTCCAGCTTGCTCGCCTGCCGCAGCCGTTCATGCATGATCTCGCTCATCTTGTAGGGGAGCAGTGAGACGCCAAACACCGCCTCGAACCGGTCGATGTTGTCGCCCATGGCTTCAAGCGCATCATCGAGTTCCGCATACAACTCGCTCAAATTGCCGTCCACGCCGAACCAAGGGGACTTTGTCTTTGCGCGGAGGAAGTCAATCTCTGTGCGCGCATCATCCGCGGAGTCATCGCTCTCCGCTATAGAGCGAAGCGCAGCATCGAGCCGTTGCCCTTCATCTGCGCTCCACCACGAGGCCAACTGGAACTCGACCTGTCGCCGGAGACGCTGGCTTCCGGATCGCTCCGCGGTGTACAGCCACGCGGTTGCCCGCCACCGTTGTTCAACCGGCAGCGTTGGCCGAGCCTGCGTCGTCCGCCAGAACCAGCGAGCCACCATGATTAGTGGCCTCTTGCCGCGCACCGACTCCCCTCCCGGTAGCTGCTGTGAGCCATTCAGATAGGTGAGCAATTCGAGGATCGCCTCGCTCGCCTCCCAGGGCAGGTCGCCGCGCTCCATGGATTCGGGCCAGTGACACTCGCGCGTGTCAGAAGATCGTCGCCGGCGCGGACTCCGAAGACGTGCGCCACATCCTGGGGCACTCCACCCTCATGATGACCGCCCACTACACCGCAGCCGTGAGCGCCGATGCAGCCGTTGATCGGCTGCGTAACCTCAACAAGACCGTTCGGCCCATCGCATCCGACACCCGCAGCTTGATCCGCGCGTTGCTCGACGACCCCGCCGCGCGCCTCGAACTGCTCACGACGCTACTGAAAGACGGTGGGGAATGAACACCACCGACGCTATCAGCGCATTCTTGGAGCATTGCGTGTTACGGCGCTTGGCTCCGGGCACGATCCATAACTATCGGGCGAAACTCTCACGCTATCTCGCGCACCTTCCGACCACCGACGACTTCACCGAACCGGCGTTCGCGGACGTGATGCGGCGTTATATGGAGACACACGCCGCCGGCGGATCGCGGCACCTGTACGCGATCCTTCGCAGCTTCACAGGCTGGCTCTACGCGAACAAGCTGGTCACGCACCGCATGGAGACGATCCCCAACCCGAAGAAGCATCTCAAGCCGCCGCGCTACCTCAACGATGAGGAAGTCGCGCTGCTGCTGGACGCGGCAGGGCGCAGCGTCAGCGGCCAGTCAGTCGTTGAGCGGGCCACGCTGCAATTGATCGTCCGGCTGCTGCTCACGACGGGCTTGCGCGCGGGCGAGCTATGCGCGCTCGAATGGCGCGACATCGAGGGTGACGTGCTGCGGATCAGGCACGGCAAGGGAGACAAGGAGCGCGTCGTGCCGCTCGATCCCGCCGTCGCCGCGCTGCTCGACGCACGACCACGCGGGGGGGAGCGCATCTTCCCCTTCACCACGTCAGCGCTGCGGTCGAGAATCTACGCCCTCGGCAGACGCGCCAATCTTCGGCTATGGCCTCACTTGCTAAGGCATTCGTTCGCCTGTTCCGCCAGAAGGAGCGGAGCCGACACCGAAGATATCCGGCTTGTCCTGGGGCACACGAACCTCCAGATGACGACGCTTTACATCGCCGCTGTGAACGCGGACGTAGCCGTTGACCGCATCCGGTCGCTGGCCCTATTCCCCGCCAACCCAACTATCGCCGGCGCGCAGGATGAGGACGCGCTGATCAAGGCGTTGCTCGCGAACCCGGCCACAAAGCGCCGCCTCATGGCCGCGCTCTTGAAGGAAATCACCGATGCCTAGCGACCTCGACAGCCCGACCTTCGACTATGCCCGTGCCTACCGCGACACCGGCTGCTCGCTCGCCCCGTCGTGCCTGTCCTGTCCCTTCACGCGCTGCCGCTACGAGGGCGGACGCCTTACCGACCGTGACAGCGAGATCACCAGGCTCCGCGCGCAGGGTGCCGCCACCACGGCGATCATGGAGCGGTTCGGACTCTCACGCCGCAGCGTCTTCCGCGTGCTACAGGGGGAACGCCGATAAGGGGACGTGCCTGTACGCCTCCATACTCCTACAATCACAGCCCCGCGAGGGGTCAATCGCAACACTGAAACGAGGGGTGCCGGACGTGATCGAAGCAATCGGCGTCATGTTGTTCGGGGCGGTCACATGGGGGGAGGGGTCTATCGTCTGCAAAGACCCCGATATTTTTCTCGGCCTTGCTCGCGAACCGCGCACTGGCGCGGCAGTTCGCCTCACCCTCCCGCCGACGCGCTGTGTCTTGCTCTTGGTGGGTGGCGACCCAGGCAGGCATGCCGTAGACATTCGCGTTTGTCTGCCCGATGGTCGCAAGCTAAAGGCTTCCGAGGGGGTAATCGACTGGCCCGCGGGCGCACCGTCTCCCATCTACACGCTTCACACGGAGCTGGTCTTTGACCCGATCGACATTCGAGAACCGGTCGGCGTCTATTGGCTGGAGTTCGATGTCGATGGCCGCACCGTGACGAGAGCGGGCATCCCCGTCGTTGGCCCGGAATAGGGCAAGCCCTCGTTGCTGTCCGCTGCTGTCAGCGGCTACCGTGGCAGAAGCGAAACGCGCCTCTTTTGAAGCGGGTTGCTGTCACGGCTGCTGTCAACGGCTTCCGTAACACCCGGAAACAGGCCCGTTTTGAATCTAGGGGCCCCTAGCTCAGTCTGGTAGAGCAGCGGACTTTTAATCCGTCGGTCCAGGGTTCGAATCCCTGGGGGCCCACCAACTTTGGATGCGCGGGATGTTGGAGGCGGGAAGCGGGACACGCTGATCCGCCTCCGTTGGCTTCTGCCCGCGTTTTCAGTTCCAACCGCGTACGCCGCCTGTCTGGAACCGCACCCGGGCGGTCGATACTACAGGTACGACGACGTACACCTACGATGACCTGTATCGGCTGACCGACGTGACCTACCCGAACGCAGACGTGCAGACCTACGACTACGATCCGATGGGTAACCGCACCGAGAAGACGCACAACAGCGTCCCGACCGCCTACGGCTATGACGATGCCGACCAGATGACGCTCGCTGGCGGCGTGGCGTACGACTACGACGACAACGGCAACCGGATCGAGGCTGGCGCGGACACGTTCGAGTGCGACGCCGAGAACCGGCTCGTCGAGACGAACATCGCCTCGACGACGGGCAGGTACGACTACAACGGCGATGGACTGCTCATCACGCGCATGATCGGCGCCGGTGCCGTCTCCTATGCCTGGTGAGCACGGCGAGCGAGCCGGACGGCCTAGCGTTCAGCGACTGGCATCCGATCGACGCAGAGAGACCTGCCACGTCTCTGCGTCGATCGGATCGTGGCAGGTCTTGGAGCAAGTGAAGACGGGCCATCGAGCGGGGCACTAACGAGACCCCGGGGATCTCAACTCATTCCAATCGATGAGCCCCGAGCTCGGCAGCGCTTATGCTTGGCCCGAAATGAACCGACGTAAGAGTGTCGCAAACGACTTGACAAGCTCGGTTGGCAGGCGTATCGTCGGCGACGTCAACCGACGGGTCGGTATGCGCCCTATCGGAGTGCCGTGGCCGCGGGCGGCCGCGCCTGCATACCCGTTTCGCGCGGACATCGAGCGAGCGTAGACCTCAGGCCTCCCCTGCGAGGTTTCCGGGCAAGGAGGGCTACAGTGATCCTTTGTCGCGAACGCGCCAGGCAAAAGCCAGAACTCAAATGACGACGCTCTCGCCGGCTCGGCTTCGATCCGTGATTGACGGACGCCATCTGCCCGGCCTAACTCGTCGCCAACTCCAAGTCTTGGCGGCATGTGAAATGGGCTACACCGACGCGCAGATCGCGTGCGGTATCGGTCGGAGTCCCGCGACAATCCGACGTCACCTAGCAGAGTTGTAACATCGGGTGTTCGCCCTAACTGGACTCGATCCGACACGTGCGCTTTTGGCGACCTGGACACGGGCGCATTTTCAATGTTGCACACGCCCCTGCCTGCAACTGTTCGCAGATGACCAAGTCTTTGATCAGAGCGATCAACGCGTTACATCCGGAGTATGAGAATCTAATCGTCGGCCTCGCGCCGGGCCTTGATGACGCTTAAGTATCAGGCTGGTGCCAGGTCGCAGACGTGGCGGCCTGAATCGAAAGGAGGACAAATGACCTGCCACGCTTGCACGCTCGAAGCATCGGATCCTTGACGTGGCACTTGCGTAAGCATAAACCCTTCGTCTGAACGATTGACGCTAGCGGCTCAGGAGACGGCCGTGGAATTCGCTCGGAGGTAGCAATGAATCCATCTCGCTGGTTCCTGCTTCTACTCGCGCTTTCCTTTGCCTCGATCCCCGCCGTGGCTGGCGCGCAACCATCAGGTTCGGCGTTCGGCGGAACCGTTTGGGTGAATGCGGAGCCGGCGGATGGGGCAGTCGTCAGGGCGCTGATTGGTGGAGTCGAATGTGCAACGGCCACTGCGATAACACCGGCGGATGGAACTCCGACTTACTCACTGGTCGTGCCATCACAGCAGGAGAAGGCCGGCTGCGGAGTCGACGGAAGTGAGATCACCTTCGATGTGAACGGGATGGCCGCACATGAAACCGCAGTGTGGAGTGGTGCTGCGCCAGGCACGTTTCAACCACTTCAACTAACCGCCGGCGGGCGGTTTGCCGCTTACTCTGGAACGATTGTCGGTGCGCGCCGCGGCGACAAACTGGAGGTAAGGACGCCAGCTGGCATAGTGTGCGGGTCAAGCGTCCTGCTAGATGTAGCCGGCGCCAACGCCCCGCAGCCATACTCGGTCGTTGTTAAGTCTGTGGATCTTGTCCCGGGGTGCCCCGACGATAATTCTCTGATTTCGTTTTGGTTGAACGGCTCGAGGATCGGGACAAATGTGAGTTGGCTGCTTGGATTCCACACGTTAGATTTCGTCGTCCCCGCCAGCGAACCAAGCACGTCTCTCCCCCCCACCGGAGCCGGACCCTCTGCAGAATCGAAGGTCCGCAGCTCCCGCACGGTCGTTCTCATCTTCATTTTGTTTGTCACCGGCGTGGCAGTGATCAAGCACCGCAACGTGCCAACCGATCCGAGTAGCCCCGATTACGATTCGGCGATCACGTCGATAGCCTTATCTCGTTCTTCCGGCGCGGAGTACGAGTAACAGGAGATTGTCCATGAGACTTCGACTCCAGTATTCGATTGTCATCTTGGCGGCGAGCCTAGCCCTGAGTGCAGCACTCTTGGTCGCTCGCGCCTCAGAGGAACCCGCTCCGCTCAGCTCCGTCCGACCACAAATCTCGGTGGGGTGGTCGGACCCTAACGACCCGCCTCCACCGATCGCTTCCGATCGCGAGCTTCGTGGAGGCTGCTTGGTCCCAAAGGACGCGGTTGAGGTTGTGAACGACACCGGGAAACGCGCGGGTGGCCGCGTATTCGATGCTCGCGGTTATCGATTCTACAGTCTCGCAACTGGCAGATGCGTAAAGCTGGCTGGCGCCGAAACGCCACCAGACTGGGTCACATCCGAACTCGAGAACCTTGAAGTCCCCGTGACGGAATTGGCCCCTTCAGAAGAGGAGGCGGATGTACCATGAGTCACTTTAGGGTGGTTGCCAACTCCGCCATTCTGGCCGTAGCTCTGGTTCTGCCGCTCCTAGCAGTCACAGGCAAGGTCACGCTAGGAAGCCACGCGTACGGGCCCGATCACCCGCGCCCCGTTCGGGCGTCGGGAAACACGGCATACTTTGGTGACGTGACCACTTCAATGCGCACGCACCAGCAGAATGGCATCAACTACTGGAACGCTGTTCCGGATAACATCCATCGGTATAACGCCACACAGGTCAGTTACGTCAATGGCGTCCAATACGATCTTCTCTTTGACGCCACAACCGAGGGCGGGACGGATTGCTGGATTGACTTGACGCATTGTCTAACGATACCTGTGCAGAACCCTCAAGGGTTCTTCACTCTAGCCCAGCAGTGGCGATTCAAGGACCTCAACGTTGCTGTCGTGCAGTGGAACACGACACGCTTCGATGATACGAGGCCGGCCATCGGGGGCATTGCATTCAACTCGGTCCTGATGCGACACGAACTCGGGCACGATCAGCTTCTCGGAGATCATCCGTACACCGAGACAACGTACACTGGACTGATGTGTGGCGTAATTGGTGGCATCAACGGTGGGCAATCACCGACGTGCACCAGCCAAGCCACCGCGACGTCGTCTGAGCTCGCCACAGCATCGGCCCAGTACATTGCACGCCCGCAGGCACCTACATTGATCAGTGTTGGACCGCGAACTGCGACAACAGTCCAGATCAACTTCTCCGGTGCGTCGAACCATGACGGATTCATGCCGTATCGGTCGACCAGCTTGGCCGAGGCGTCTTGGGTTGCACAGACCGTTCAAAGTGCAGCCTCGACGAGTTACACCTTCACCGGCCTCTCACCGAACACCACGTACAACTTTCGCATTGCAGCAAGGAAAGCCGGGCAAGCGGAGAGTACGTCCTTCTGGATAGGCGCTTCGACGCTTTCGGCGATCGATTTGGAGGCGACCAACTACTCTCCGCATAAGCCGGCATCATCGAGCGGCACGACAGCGATCAACGAAGGCGCCTCATCGACCCAGTTCACGCTTTCCGTAAGGAACAACGGTACTCAGGCGGCGCCGTCGTCCTGGGTCAAGATCCGCTTCGGAGGAAACGACCCACCGAGTGGCGGGATCTGTAACATTCCATCGATAGGCCCGGGTGCCACAGTATCGTGTCTAACCGGAGCCGTCCCTTGGACCACTTTGTTTGGTGGTCCCGTCACCGTCGTCGCCGATTACAACGGGCTTGTCACCGAGTCAAATGAGGGCAACAACACGTACTCGTGGGGCACGATCGCCGTGAAACCAACGGCGCCCGACAACGCTCGGATATGCACTCCCGCGTGCGATCTCTTCGGTTATGACGATGATTCGAGCATCGAAACTGGGTTCGGGATCATCATCCAGAAGAGATCGACAAGTTGCAGCAGCGGCACCTGGAGCAGCTACGCCCAGTTCTTGCATCCACCAAAGGGCGGAACCGACGATGTGTACTTCTACAACTTCCCCGCTGGCGCGTTCCGCATAAAAGTGCAGGCGCTGGGACTCCCTGCGGGCCCGCACTCATCAACCGACACGAGCGCCTGCGTGTTTTTCTCCTCGTAGCGCATGGTACGGGGCTGCCGATGGCAGCCCCGTACTCTTTCCCTCTCGACCAGTCATCTTCTCCGTTATTCGTTGGCGATCGACGACGTCAATTGGACAACCCCTGCGCGCTGTGCGTGCAACCTGATGGACAGATGCCGTGCGGGAATGGTTACGAGAACCGTTCCGATGCCTTGCGGGCATCCCCGCTCAAAGATTCAGTTCTGACCATCGGTTTCAGCTCCAAGCTTCCAATCCCATGATCGCCCGCGCGCGTCCCGCGTCGATTACGGGTACCTCGCTGATCGATAGGTTCAATTGGACGCTCTCGCGCGGCCGTCATACAATCCAACGGTCAAATGCCGGCGGGGCAAGACCGCTGGATTCGTCACGGACGCGTACGTCTTCTGTGCTTGACCAGATTCGCGGTTGACTGACGGACAGACGGAACGGGCTGTGAGCCTTTTAATCCGTCGGTCCAGGGTTCGAATCCCTGGGGGCCCACCAACTTTGGATGCGGGATGTTGGAGGCGGGAAGCGGGATGTCCGCGACGGCTCCCGGTGCCCGCCCTACGGCTTCAGCTCGATGGGCGTGATGGTCAGTTCGCGGATCTCTCCGTCGCGGACGTAGCGCAGCGTCATGGCGCGGCCGATCGCTTCCGGCATCATCATGCGCTGCAGGTCGCCCGGGCTCTCGAGCGCGACGCCGTCGAGGTCGAGCAGGAGGTCTTCGCCCTGCAGGCCGGCAGCGTCCGCGGGGCTGCCCTCGACCACCTCCACGACCTCGATGCCGAAGCGTCGACCTACGACGGACGCTTGTGCGGGCGGCAGCGGACGTCGGCCGCCGGCGATGCCGACGAGCGCGCGTCGGAACCTCCCCTCGCTCATGAGCGCGGCGATGATCCGGCGCGTTGCCGAGTTGATCGGCACGGCGAGCCCGAGTCCGGCGCCGGCGACGGCGGTGTTGACGCCGACGACGCGTGACTGCGCGTCGACGAGCGCGCCGCCGGAGTTGCCGGGGTTGAGCGCGGCATCGGTCTGGATGACGTTTTCGACGATGCGCGTCGCGGATCCGGCGCGCGTCGGCAGTGAGCGACCGAGCGCGCTCACGACGCCGGCGGTGATCGACCCCGCAAACCCGAGCGGCGTGCCGACGGCGACCACGAGCTGACCGACACGCAGCAGATCGGCATCGCCCAACTCCGCCGAATCGATGTCGCCGCCCTGCGCGCGCACGACCGCGAGGTCCGAGAGCGGATCGGCGCCCGTCACTTCGAAGTCGAGTTCGCGTCCGTCGGCGAATGACGCGCTGCCCGCGTCCGATCCGGCGACGACGTGCGCCGACGTCAGCAAGAAGCCATCGCGCGTGATCGCGACGGCGGAGCCCCAACCGCCGGCCTGGCGTCCGTCACGCGTGCGACGCGTAACGCGCAGGCTCGCCACTTGCGGCAGCACGCGTTGCGCCACCGTCGTCACGATGGTGGAGTACGCGTCGAGCGCCTCGGCCTCCGCGCGGTCGGTCTGCGCGGCGATGCTTGTTTCGCGTCCGTCTGCAACCAGCTCAACCATGATTCGCTCCTAGCGCGGGTTTGGCCCCGCCGCCCTCACTTTCTCAACGTGTACGAGTGCTTCCTGCAGTTGCTTCAACCAGTCGCCCTCGTGTTCGGCGACGAGCTTCACGCACCAGGCAAGCGCGTCGCTGCGCGTTCGCGCCACGCCGGACGCGATGAGCGTGTCGAGGACTTCGCGCTCGTCCATGCGGAGGCGCGTCATGACGGGCACGCTGTACGTGGTGAACAACTGCCGCAGGTCGCCGCAGCGCACACCCCACGAAACCGCCCGCCCGAACCGCTGCTCCGCTTCGGCGGCGATGCGCATCCGGCGTTCGCGCGTATCCTCCCGGAAGGCGCGGATCGCGTCGGCGGGCGGCACCTGGCCGGCGGCGGGCAGCGTCCCGACGATGAGGATTTCCTCGCCATCGGTGCGGATGTCCGCCGGGTCCGAGAACCACTCGTCGGGGATCCGCTTCTGGAGCCATCGGTCGATGTCTTGCAGCATGGGGCGTCTCCTTACCTGATTACATGCTTACATATCGACGAGAGGCGAGTCCAGCGAGCGTCCTGAACAGCCGAGGGCGGCTGTTCTCCACGCTTCGCGTGACTGTATGGCTGCGGCCTTCGGGATGTGCCCGCGGCGGCGAAGACCTTAGACTGGCGATCCCATGCACGTCACTGACCCACGCGCCGAGCTTCTCGAGGCGAATGTATCGGCGTTCCTGCTCGCGATGGGCGGCGCCGGCGGCGGCGATGAGCGCCACGACGCGGAGATCACGTGGACGATCGGCGGATCGCCACTCGCTTACCACAATGCCGTCGTGCACTGTGACGCGGAGGGGTCGCGGTCCGACGCGTTGATCGACGAGTGGACGGTGGCGCTGCGCGCTCGCGCGCTGCCGGGGTCATGGCACGTCTCGCCGCGGATGCGCCCGTCCGATCTCGTCGACCGGCTGCTGGCGCGTGGTTTCGACGACGGCGGCGACGAACCGGCGATGGCTGCCGACCTTACGGTTGCGCACGACGCATCGCCCGCGGTCGAGCGCTTTACCTGCGAGCGCGTCGCGGACGCCGCAAGCCTCGATGCGTATCGGCAGGTGCTGGCGGGCGGCTTCGGCGAAGGCCCTCCGGAGGCGGAGTGGGTCGCCGCCGTGTTTAAGCGCATCGGCCTGGGGGATGACGTGCCCTGGCGCCATTACGTCGGCAGGCGCGACGGCGCGCCTGTCTCCACGGTGACGCTGTTTCTGACGCCGCCGGCCGCAGGCGTGTACTTCGTCTGCACGTCGCCGGACGCGCGCAACCAGGGCATCGGCGCGGCGACGACGCAGCACTCGATGCAAGAAGCACGCAGGTTGGGTTGCACGACGGCCGTGCTCGGGTCGTCACCCATGGGTTACGGCGTGTATGCGCGTCTCGGCTTCGAGGTAGTGTTTCGCTACCGGATCATGGAGTGGAGCCCGTAGCACGCTGCGAGCTTCGCCTCGCGCCCTGCACTCTCCGCCACTCATGCTGTTGCCCTGAAGCACAAAACTCGGGGTAGTCCACGCCGGCGTGGTCGCCGGTAGACCGAAGGGGGCGGATGCTATACTCGCGTTATGCCCGCTACGAACCTGATCCACACCCGAATCGCCGGGTTGGGACACTACCTTCCCGAAAGCGTCCTCACCAATACCGACCTCGAAAAGATGGTCGCCACCTCTGATCAATGGATCCGTGAGCGCACGGGCATCGTCGAGCGGCACGTCGCCGCCCCGCACGAAACCAGCAGCTCGCTCGCGGTGAACGCCGCCCGCATGGCGCTCGAGCGGGCGCACATCAACGCCGAGGACATCGACCTCGTCATCGCCGCGACGACGACCCCGGATGGGCTCTTCCCGTCGGTCGCCTCGCTCGTCCAGGACCGCATCGGAGCCACTCGCGCCGGCGCGTTCGATGTCAACGCCGCCTGCGTCGGCTTTCTTTCGGCGCTCGCGGTCGGGTCGCAGTTCATCGGCACGGGCGCCTATCGACGCGTGCTCGTCGTCGGCACCGAAGTGCTTTCGCGCATCACCAACTGGCAGGACCGCTCGACGTGCGTGCTCTTCGGCGATGCCGCGGGCGCCGTCGTGCTGGAAGCGGCGGACTTCGGCGGCCCGCTCGGATTCGTGCTGCACAGCGACGGCTCCAAGAAGGAAGCGCTTTACGCCGAAGGCCCGTGCGGCCCCCGCGACGCCGAAGGCAACGGCGCGCCGCCGCACCTCTGCATGATCAACATGGACGGGCCGGCGATCTTCAAGTTCGCCGTCCAGGCGATGACACGCGCCGTCCGCGAAGCGCTCGCCAAGTCGCAACTCACGATCGATGACGTCGATCTGCTGGTGCCGCACCAGGCGAACCTTCGCATCATCGAGGGCACTGCCAAGCATCTCGGCATCCCGCCCGAAAAGGCGCTGATCACCGTGCACAAGTACGGCAACACGTCGTCCGCGTCGATCCCCGTCGCTCTCAGCGAAGCCGCGCAGGAAGGCCGCATCCCCGAAGGCGCGCGCCTCGCGATCTGCGCGTTCGGCGGCGGCCTAGCGTGGGGCTCGATGATCCTCGAGTGGAGCACCACCGGCGTCGTCCCGGCGAAACACGAACTCGTGCAAGCAAGCGCCGGCGGCCTCTAACCGCTTCTGTTTCCAGTAGCGTTACCACCGTCCACCGGCTACCGTTTCCACCGCTATGGCCGATGACATTCGCGTCTGCATCACCGGCGTCGGCGCCGTATCTCCGTTCGGCCGCAGCGCCAACGACCTCTGGGCTGCGCTCGCGGCGGCCCGCAGCGCCATCGCGTCCGTAACGTCGTTCGATGCATCGGGCCTCGGTTGCCGCATCGCCGGCGAGATCCGCGACTACGCGCCGCGCCCCGACGTCGACCCCGAAGCCGCCGCCGCCATGGACCGCCGCTCCCTGCTCGCCGCCGACGCCGCCATCCAGGCGCTCGTCGAGGCGGACGTGCCGATCAACGCCGAGACCGTCTCACAGATCGGCGTCCTCGTCGGCACCGAGATGCCCGAGGGCTCCATCGCCACCGCCGCGCAGGTCGCGCGCACGATTAGCGCCGCCGGGCCGGTGACGCACTTGTCGAACGGCGCCGCGGGTGGGCTGATGGCGATCGGCGAGGGCGCGGAGTGGATCCGCCGCGAGGAGTGCTCGATCGTCCTCGCCGGCGGCGCCGAAGCACCCGTCACGCCCGACGCGCTCGCGCACTTCGATGCGCTGAACATGCTCTCGCGCGCGAACAACGATCCGCAGCACGCAGTACGGCCATGGGACGCGCAGCGCAACGGATTCGCTCTGAGCGAAGGCGCCGCGTTCGTCGTGCTGGAAAGCGAGGAGCAGGCGGTGCGCCGTGCCGCGAACATCCTCGCCTACGTCGAAGGCTACGGCTCGACGTTCAGCCGCGCCCCCGTCGCGCACGCCGCCGCCAATCCGTACGACGCCGGGCGCGCCATGCAGACCGCGCTCATCAAGTGGGACCTGACGTTGCAGGGCGAAATCGACGTCATCTTCGCATCGGCCGGCGGCGGCGCCATCGATGCCATCGAAGGCCAGGCGATCCGCCGCGTCTGGGGCCCGAACACCGACAAACTCTGGGCAACCTCGATCAAAGGCGCGCTCGGCCACACGCTCGGCGCCTCGGGCGCGTTTAACGTGATCGCCGCCGTCTTCGCGCTGCAGGCCGGGCTGATTCCGCCCACGCTCAACCTCGATGAGCAGGATCCCGACTGCGGCCAGCTCGAAGTCGTCACCGAAGACGTCCGCCGCCTCCACGGCACCAAGGCCATGGTCAACGCCATAGGTCGCGGGCACGCCGCAAGCCTGATCGTCGCCCGCCCCTAGCTTTCACACTCCCGCACGTCCACGATTGCGCTCAACCGTGGTGGATGATCGTGCAGAAGTCACAATTGCTATGATCGTGCACAAAGCACAACTAGGAGGACCACGATGAAACGCACCGTCACCGCCGTCGAAGCCCGCCGCAACCTGGGTGAACTGCTCGAACAGGTCTACTACCGCGGCGACGAGATCGTCATCGAACGCGCCGGCAAGCCCATGGCCACCCTGGTGCCAGCAGGCCGCGCCGTGGCGATGGACATATCGCGCGATGAGTCGCGCGCATGGATCGCCGACTGGATGCAGCGCAACGCCGAGCTCAACAAGGATCTCACTGAAGAGGAAGTCGAACGTCTCGTCAATCAAGAGGTGAAGGCAGTCCGGGCTGCCTCCAAGCGGCGACGCGCCAAGTCGGCTTGAAGGTCGTCGTCGACACAAACGTCGTGGTCAGCGCTCTCATGTACCCGGCATCCACATCGGGTTCGGTCCTTATGAACTGCGTACAAGGGCGCGCGGAATGGATTATCAGCGCGCCGCTACTCAACGATAGATGTGGTGCTTGGCCGCGAAGCTATCCTTAAGCGAGTCGACGGCGGCATAGCCAGTGTCAGACGGTTCCAACGTGAAGTCTTAGCGAGCGCACAGATCGTCGAGCCGCACAGACGCGTTCACGCTGCACGCGATCCGGCAGACGACAAGTTCCTCGAAGCAGCGATCGCCGGCGACGCGCGCTACATCATCACCGGCGATCAGGATCTGCTCGTGCTCGGCTCGTTTGAAGGCGTGAGCATCGTCACGCCCGCTCAGTTCCTGGAGTTGTTGCCGGCGACGGAGTCAGAGGCCTGATCCCACATCAAGCCTGATGCCGTTCGCCGTCCACGCTCTCGCCACCACCGGCGATCGGCGGGATCAGCTCCACGCGATCGCCGTCCGACAAGACGTGGTCCGCGGCGATCATCTCCTCGCCGACCGCGCACACGAGCGTGTTCATGAACGGCTCGACCTGCGGGTACTCATCGACGAGTCGATCGCGCAACGTCGCGATCGTCGCGCCCGCCGGCAACGCCATCTCGATGTCAGACTTCCCGACAAGCCCTTGCAGCCCCGCGAAGAGCCGCACGTTCACGTTCATCGCCGGCACCCGGCGTTCAGCATCACGCGCTCAAACAGCATCATCGAAGTCGTCCTCATCGTCGTCCAGATCCGCGTCGGTGACGCCAATCTCATCGAGCAACGCCCGCACGCGGTCGGCGATCTCGTCGCGGATCGCGCGCACCTCATCGACCGGCTTGCCCGATGGATCGTCGACCTCCCAGTCGACGTAGCGCTTGCCGGGGTACACAGGACAGGCGTCGCCGCAACCCATCGTCACCACGACGTCCGCGGCCGCGACCGCCGCGTCCTGCAACAGCTTCGGCGTCGCGTGCGACAGGTCGACGCCCACCTCGCGCATCACCTCTGCCACCGCCGGATGCAGCGCCGAAGCGGGCTGCGACCCCGCCGATCGTACGTCGACGCGCCCGCGGGCCATCAGCGCGGTCAACGCGGCGGCCATCTGCGACCGCCCCGCGTTGTGTACGCACACGAACAGCACCGCGGGCACATCGACACTCATCGATTAGCAGCAACCACCTGCGTTTCGGGGCTTGTGCGCGGAAATCGTCGCACTGTACCACGGCTTCTCGCCGACCTTGCTGCGGCTGTCGACGCTGACGTTCGTGAAGCCCGCCTGCACGAGGCGGCCCAGGTAGTCAGACTCCAGCAGCGCGCCCGCCGCGCAGCCCGCCCACAGCGACAGGTCGTCGCGCTCTTCGCTCGAAAGGTCGCGCGACAGCACGATGTCGCTGACGTGGAAGCGCCCGCCCGGCGCCAGCACGCGGAACGACTCGCGGAACACCGCGTCCTTATCCGGCGACAGGTTGATCACGCAGTTCGAGATGATCACGTCCACCTTCGCGTCGTCGATCGGCATCGACTCCATCTCGCCCTTGCGAAACTCGACGTTCGTCGCGCCGAGCTTGTCGCGGTTGGCGTTCGCCAGCGCCAGCATGTCGTCCGTCATGTCGAGGCCGATGACGCGGCCACGCTCGCCGACCGCCTTCGCCGCGATGAAGCAATCGAGCCCGGCGCCGGAGCCCAGGTCGACGACGACCTCACCCTCGCGCAGGCCGGCGATCGCCGTCGGGTTACCGCAGCCGTACGACGTCACCGTCTCCGGCAGGTCGGCGACCTCGTCGACGACGTACAGCTTGTCGCGATAGCCCTTGCTGTCCGTCCCGCAACACGACGACGCCACCTCGCGCGCGCGGCCGCCGTAGTGCTCCTTCACCGCTTCCTTGATCTCGTCCGCTGTTCGGGCCATGACAGAACCTCCTGCTGTGCTAATCGGATTTTACCGATAACCGGATGAAACAAAAACGGCGCGCCCGCGGGCCATCAGCAACAAGCGTCGCTGAGCGCGCCGAATTCCCGCTTGAGCCATGCCAGCGCCTGGGGCTCCAGGCAGTAGCACGTGTTCGGACCCTCGATCGTCCCGCGGACGATGCCGGCGTCCTTCAGCACCTTCAGGTGCTCGGATACCGTCGACTGCGCCAGCGGCAGCTCGTCGACGAGGTCGCCGCAGACGCACGCCTGCCGCGCCGCCAGCAGCTTCACGATGCGGAACCGCGCCGGATGCGCAATCGCCCGCAGCATCGCCACCGTCCGCGCCTCCTCCCGGGTCTGCTCGATCACCTTCATATCGGGAATTTACGATGACATCGACGAAAAGTCAAGACAACAGGAGTGGGGATACTGGCCAAACCCCCTGGAACTGCTCGTGCGGCCCCAGATTTCGCGATATCGATACAATATAGGCCAATGCCGCCAATATTCCACATCACTCCATATGATAACTCGCCTCGATCATTGACCGCGGCGAGCTCTGCTGCGATAAGCGCCGCATTGAGTTGAGGATCACCCGAAGAAACATCGCGCACACGAATATAAAAGAGTGGCGCGCGGAGACCGACGTTCCCGTCGGGCCAAAGGGCACCCTGGACGATTACGTACCGTTCTACTTCGCGCCCCGATCGCCAATGCTGCTCTCCATCCACGGGGGCCACGTCGACGGGTACGCCGGCGGGCAGAGACGAATCATGCACATAGTTTCAACTTGCGAGGCAGTGGCTGAGCACGGGTTGCCTTTCGTCTTCACGGATGGGCATGCACCCATGGCGCCACTGAGCCGCTTCTACGACGACCTTTGCGAGCTTGATAGAGTTGACTGGAGCGTTATGCCGTTGACTTACTGGAACGACACACAGGCGCAGCCGGACCGCAAAAGGAAGCGGCAGGCCGAGTTCCTAGTTTATAGGTCGTTCCCATGGACCCTCGTGACCGAGATCGGCGTTATCAATGCGACTGCAAAAGAAGTGGTTGACGGGATCGTCGCGGCGGGGGATCATCGCCCGAAGGTAGTTGTGCGACCCGGCTGGTACTACAACTGAGGCACATGCAAACATGATCGAACAGGTAAGGGGAAACCTGCTTGAGGCCGATGCTGAGGCGCTGGTCAATACAGTGAACACTGTAGGGATCATGGGCAAAGGCATCGCCCTACAGTTCCGCCAAGCATACCCCGAGGTGTACGCCGAGTACCGACGCGCATGTGCTCACGACGAATTGCGCCCGGGCTCCGTCCAAGTTGTTCCGATCCAGCGGCTAGGCGGACCGAAGTACGTCATTAACGTCCCGACCAAGCGCCATTGGAAGGGCAAAGCGCGACTCACAGACATTGACTCAGGACTGCGCGCACTAACGAAGGCCATTCGGGAATATGGAATTACATCAGTAGCGGTACCTCCGCTCGGTTGCGGTAACGGCGGTCTGGACTGGCGCGATGTCGAACCGCGCATTAGGCGGGTGCTGGGTTCGCTCGATGGGGTTCGCGTCCTCGTTTACCCACCCGACGGAGCACCGGCAGCTAATCGGATGCCAGTTGCGACGAAGAGACCAAGGATGACGGCGGTACGTGCCGCGATCATCCTGCTGCTGAAACGCTACGGCATGCCTGGCTATAAACTTAGCCTTCTCGAGATCCAGAAGCTCGCGTATCTGCTCGAAAAGGGCGGCGAGCCGCTAAGGCTCGACTTCGCAAAGGACAAGTTCGGGCCTTACTCGGAGAAGCTCCATCACGTATTGCAACCCCTTGAGGGCCATTACATCCGTGGTTACGGTGATCGAAGCGCCAACTCGTCTATCGCAGTTACTGACGAGGCTGTTCACGAAGCGATGCTTGCCCTCGAAGGGCACACGGACTCCCAACAACACTTGCATGATGTGGCGAAAGTTATTCAGGGGTTCGAGACCCCGTACGGCATGGAGCTGTTGGCCACCGTGCATTGGGTGGCGAATGAGGATGAGTCGGCTGCAGCTGATGCCCGTGCAGCAGTTCAGGCGGTCCACCGATGGAACGCGCGCAAGCGGCGGACCTTCACGCCGAAGCACATTGAGGTCGCATGGCAGCGACTGTCCGACGCCGGGTGGCTACGTGCTGGCCAGGTGCCCTCAAGCGACCCAGCGCCGTAGCTCGTTACCGTACCTGCTTCGCGCAAGGGCGGGCACGTTCACGACGAGCTAGCTCAACGCATCAAGGAGCCACCACTTCGTCCGACGAATCCGGTTGCCGTTCAGCTTCCGTTAGCCCTTGAGCCGAGAGAGCACACGCTCGGTGGACACGCGCTTCCCTGTGAACCGCCTTCCAGTCTTAAGGGGCGGCTCCGGCGGCCCCCTCACCCACGCTCCGCACGAAACAAGTTGATCGGCGCAGGAATCCCCTTCATCACCACCGGCCCCAACTGCTCGAGCTGCACGCCCGAAAGCCGCCCCTCCGCTCCCTTCACCGTCGACTCAGACGCCAGCACCTCACCGGAACTCGCCAAATTGACGATGCGCGACGCCACGTTCACGTCGTGCCCGACGAGATCCGTGCCGCGCCGCGACTGCCGCCCCGTGTGCATGCCGATGCGCACCCACAACGCCAGGTCCTCGTCGCTGGTCTCCGTCTCGAACCGCTCCTGCAGCCGCAGCCCCGTCTCGATCGCGTCGCAAGCGTCATCGAACCAGAGCATCAGCCCATCGCCCAGTTCCTTCACGATGCGGCCGCTGTCCGACAACTCCTCCCGCACGATCGCCTCCTGGCGCGCGAGCAGCGCCACCGCATCGCCGTCGCCGCGCGCCGCAGTGAACTCCGTGAACCCGACGATGTCCGTGAACATCACGGTCCCCGCAACGACGCTCGCCTCTGCCGCCGTCGCCGCCGTCATGCCGGCACGACCTCGATCGACCCCGACAGCGAATGCGCTTCGATGCGGCAGTCGCGCCCTTCCGCGAAGTCGCAGCGCACGCTGCCGCGCGTCTTGAACAGCGTGTGCGGCTCCGTGCCCGCCGGCAGTACGATACGCATCTTGCCGGAGATCGTCTTCAGCGCGATCACGCCGTCACCCAGCGCATTCAGGTCGATGCTGCCGCTGACGGTCTTCGCGCGCACGTCGCCGAGCACGCGGTCGAACTTGATCGACCCGGACACGCTCTGCGCGTACGCTGTATCGACGTCGCCGCCGTAGATCCTGCCGCTGACCGCGTTGAGGCGGCAGCGCCCGCGGCACCTGCCGACGGTGACCTTGCCGGAAAGCGAGCGCGCGTCGAGTTCCTCGGCGTCGTCGACCTCGATGTCGCCGCTCATCGTCGTGATGCTGATCGCGCCGAGTTTGCCCTGCATGCGGACGGAACCCGATTGCGTCCCGACCTGCACGTCGGTGTCGATCGGCGCCCGCACGGTCAGCGTCTTCGTGCCGCCGCGGCCCGAGCGCACCATCAGCGCGCCGCCGCCGTCTTCGACCCGCGTCTCGACGTCGTCCGTCTCGACTTCAATGTCCTCGCGCGCTTCCGCGATCACGAGCACCTTGCCCGACCGCGACTGCAGGCGCAGCGTCACCCCCACGGGCAGATCGAGCCGGCTTGTCTCCACGTCACGCCTCCTCACCGCCTACGCTGGCGATGGTGTCGGGTATTGTCGCTCTCAACACGCCCGCCGCTCAACCCGCTTCCAAATGCAGAATGCGTAAGGCAGCCCGACTCACCCGCTCCATATCGGGCGTAGAGCCTCTGCGCCGTCCGGGCCGCCGGCCCTCGGTGGAGCGCACGTCGTTCGACTCCGAGCCGCTAGGAGAAGGCCTTTTTTCGGTTCGAACCGTGAGTCCTACAGCTCGCGTCGCCTACAATACACGTGATGGATCCTGACGTTGTTGACATCATTGGAGATCCCGGCGTCCTCGAAAAGGAACTCGAGGCGTTCCGGGAAAGCGCGCGCGTCTTGTCGTCGAAACAGCGCCACCTGATCGCTCGCTACCCCAAGCGTTGGGTCGCGATCTACGAAGGAGACGTCGCTGCCGATGCTGCAACGCTGCACGAATTAATGGCTGAGATCGAAGATCGCGGTCTGCCTCGCGGCCACATGATCGTGCGCTACATCGACAAGAACCCTCGCAAGATGATCCTCTAGCCAGCGGTGCTGCACGGACGCTTTGGCGATACTACGGGCAGACCATATCTCGAAGGGCGAGTCTACTTCCCGCGATTTCGCCTGCATGGCGACGTCTCGTTTCTGGTCGACACCGGCGCCGACACAAGCCTCATCTCAGCTACTGACGCCATTCAAATCGGCATCGACTTCAGTGCCATCTCTCGAACGTCTGAAGCGCAGGGCATCGGAGGCATCGTAACCAGCTTCGTCGAGCCGGCGATCATTGTCTTCATCGAGCATGGTGTGGCGATCTGGGGGTATCGTGAAGACCTTGAAATTCTCCCACCACCTGACGCCGACGCGCACGACGGTTCGGAATTGATCGACGATCCGGATGAGTCTCTCAAACTGCCATCGCTGCTCGGCCGCGAGATATTGGACCGTTGGCGCATGGTGTACCAGCCGTCAGCGGACGAATTGTCCTTCGAAGTCGTGTCAGCTGATTTCACGATCGACCGTCGCACCTCCTCTCGATGAACACGAAGCGGGCGTGCCCCTCACTCCCGCCGCCGCAACTGCGGAAACAAGATCACTTCCCGTATCGACGTGTTGCCCGTCAAAATCATCACCAGCCGGTCGATGCCCATCCCGAATCCGCCCGTCGGTGGCATCCCGTGCTCCAGCGCGATCAGAAACTCCTCGTCCAACGTCTCCACTTCTTCGATGCCCGCGGCAGCCAGCCGCGCCTGCGTCTCCAGGCGCTCGCGCTGGTCGACGGGGTCGTTCAGCTCCGAGTACGCGTTGCCGATCTCGAACCCTGCCATGAACACCTCGAACCGCTCGACGATGCCCGGCTCGCCGGCCTTGCTCTTCGCCAGCGGCGAGATCTCCTTCGGATAGTCGAGCAGGAACGTCGGCTGGATCAGCTTCGGCTCGACGTACACCGAAACCGCCTCTTCGAGCAGCTTGCCCCATGACCAGCCGGCGTCGACCTCGATCTTCCGGCGCTGCAACTCCCCGAGCAGCGCGTCACGCGTGCGAAACTCCTCGAAGTCGATGCCCGCGTGCTCGATCAACGCCTCGCGCATCGTGACGCGACGCCACGGCGGCGCCAGCTCGATCTCGTGCTCACCGAAGCGGATCACGGTGGAGCCGAGCACGTCGCTCGCCATGCCGGACACCATCTCCTCCGCCATCGCAGCGACCGCCTGATAGTCGGCGTACGCCTCGTACGTTTCGAGCATCGTGAACTCGGGGTTGTACTTCCACGACACGCCTTCGTTGCGGAAGATGCGGCTCATCTCGTACACGCGGTCGAAGCCGCCGATGATCAGCCGCTTGAGGTGCAGCTCAAGCGAGATGCGCAGGTAAAAATCCTGGTCGAGCGCGCGATGATGCGTGACGAACGGCGTCGCGGCCGCGCCGCCTGCCTCCGCCTGCAGCACCGGCGTGTCCACTTCGATGAAGCCGCGTTCGTCCAGGAATCGGCGTATCCACGAGAGGACGCGCGCGCGCGTGCGAAAGATCTCGCGCACCTCCGCATTCGCCATCAGGTCCAGGTAGCGTTGCCGGTAGCGGATCTCGATGTCCTCGATGCCGTGCCACTTCTCCGGCGGCGGCCGCAGCGCCTTCGACACCATGGCGAACTCGCGCACCTCGACGCTCACTTCGCCGGCGCGCGTGCGCATCAGCGGACCGCTCGCCGCCATGAAGTCTCCCAGGTCGAAGTCGTCGAGCTGTTCGAACGCGTCGCCGAGCACGTCGCGCTTGAAGAACGCCTGGATGCGTCCCGTGCCGTCGCGCAGGTCCATGAACGCCGCCTTGCCCATGTCGCGACGCGCCGTGACGCGTCCGGTGACGCTCACGTGCGGAGCGTCCCCGGCGCTGCCTGCCGCCTCCCACGCCTCGAACGCCGCGACGGCCTCCTCCGACGTATGCGTGCGCACGACGCGCGGCGGATACGGGTCGATGCCGCGCGCGCGGATCCGCTGCAGTTTCTCCATCCGTTGCGCGATCAGTTCATCTTCGCCCGGCATCGTCTGTCACCTTCCGCGTCAGGCCGCCCCAAGTCGGTTTTACCGCTCGATACTAGTGCATACACCGCAAGGCACGAGAAAGGGCGGTCGCCGCAACGACCGCCCCTTGCATCCTGATCGTGCGGTCGCGCGCTAACTGATCTTCGTGATCTTCAGCGTCACCAGGCCCTTCGGCACGTTCACCTGCACCTCTTCGTTGACCTTCTTGCCCATCAGCGCGCGCCCCACCGGCGACTCGTTGCTGATCCGGCCGTCGCGCGGATCAGCCTCCGCCGGCCCGACGATCGTGTACTCGCTTAACCCTCCATCGCTGCTCTTCACCTTGACGGTGCTGCCGAGGATGACGAGCTTCGACTTGTGCGCGCCGTCTTCATCGATGATCGCCGCGTTCTGGATCAGCGCCTGGAGCTGTTGGATGCGCCCCTCGACCATTGCCTGCTCGTTCTTCGCGTCCTCATACTCGGCGTTGTTCTGCGTGCTCGAAAGTTCCTTCGCCTGCTTGATCTTCTCGGCGACCTCGGGCCGCCGCACCGTCTCCAGGTGGCGCAGTTCGCGCTCGATCTTCGTCAGACCTTCGCGTGTAATGGGCTGAGGCTTGTCCATGGTGTCCCCCGTTCCGTCGGCGTCAATGCTGTTAGACGCTTCGGCTGGAGCAAGCTGTGGGCGATCCGGAAACGAGAAAAAAACTGAGGCGCCGGGCCTCAGTAGCGGTTCGTCGCGGGATTATACAGCCGTCCGTAGGGCCTGTAAAGGCTCCAATGTTGCACTTTCATTGCTACCCCGCCGCTGCTCCGCCGAAGGTGGACATCTATGATTTGCCCTTTGCGGGCTGCATCGCCACACTTCCCCGCGTGACCGGCCACCGGCCGTCGCGCCAGATCCGACACGGAGGTACGGGCCGCTCAGCGCCACGCCGGCGCGCGGCCGCATATGGCTAGCGAGCAGCGGGGTCCGTTCGACCGGATCCTCAAGACCACCACCCCACCCCCGGCCGGCGAGCCCGAACGCCGCGACCGTTCCGCCATCTACATCGGCGGCACGATCATCGGACTCGCGATCCTCCTGCTCGTGCTCGTGTTGCCGCCCATCTCGATCCTCAGCGGCGATGGCAGCGCGGACATCCCGAGCGGCCCCGGCGATGCTGATTCGTTGAGTTCCGAACGGCGCGGCGGCGTCCCCAAACTTCCCGCCGGCCTCGAAGCCGTCAGCGGACTCTTCGACATGTCAGCGCCCGAAGATCAGCGCGGCGCCTCCGCGATCACGATCAGCCTCGATGAGGCGCAGACCGACGCGCGCAACCTCGCCCTCTACTCCTATATCGACAGCGCCTGGCAGCGCCTCAGCGATGTGACGCTCGTCGCGAACGGCGACGCCGTGCGTGGCGAACTCGGCGCGCTGCCCGGCAACGTCATCGTCCTGCGCCGCAGCGCGACGCTGCTGCAGGTCGCCGGCTCGATCCCCGCCGGCACGAACATCGATCCCGGTGCGGAGGCGGTGCTCACAACGCTGCACCCGATCGTCTTCATTCCCGCCGATGATGGCGCGCTTGCAGGCGAGCCGCCCGCCGTGCCGGGGCCCGCGTACCGCGTCGTGCCGGGCCTCGTCGCACCCGTGCCCGAGGTCGTCGACAACATCCTCCGCTCGACGGAACTGCGGCCCGCGCACGCCACCGCGATCGCCGCCCAGGTCACGCAGGGCAACTACGCCGGCATCCTCGTCGACTATCGCAACGTCAACGAGACGCTCGGCGAGCAGTACACCGATTTCGTCCGCCAACTCGCCGATGCGCTGCACGCCGATGGCCGCACCCTCACCCTGTTGCTGCCCATGCCGCTCAGGGAGGGCGGCGAGATGCAGACCGGCGCCTTCGACTGGGAAGCGCTCGGCGGACTCGCCGATAGCATCGAGATGCTCGGCGAACCCGACCAGGAACTCTACTTCCAGCGCACCGAAGAAGCGCTCGACTACATCGTCGAGCGCGTCGACCGCAGCAAGGTCCTGATCACCGTCACCACGTTGAGCACAGAGCGCGGCGGCGATGGCCTGCGCACGCTCCCCTTCAACGACGCCATGGCGCTCGCCAGCCAGATCAGCGTCGTCAACGAAGGGGAGATCGTGCCCAACGCGCAGGTGCCGCTCATCGCCCGCAACCTGGCGCAGAGCGAGGGCTCGAGCGGCCTCCACTGGGACGACGCCGCGCGATCCGTGACGTTTGCCTACCCCGGCCTCGGCGGCCGACGCACCGCCTGGGTCGCCAACCAGTTCAGCATCCGCTTCCGGCTCGAACTGGCGCAGCGCTACAACCTGGGCGGCGTCGCCTTCAACGACGTCTCCGTCGAAAGCGGCGGCGCCAACGTCTGGCCGGCCGTGCAGGAGATCGCCGACACCGGCAGCACGACGCTCTCGAAGCCGAACGGCGAGCTGTTCGTGCCGCAGTGGTCCGCCAACCAGGGCACCGTTAGCCCGGCAACCGGCGACGCCGTCACATGGACATCGCCCGCCGATCCCGGCACCTACGAGATCACGATCATCATCAGCGATGGCGTGCTTCGCCTGGCGCAACGCTCGGCGCTAAACGTCGTGCCGCCGCCCGCCGCCGAAGGCGAGTAGCGCGTCCCCATGCGCGTGATCGCCGGCTCCGCACGCGGGCGCGCGCTCAAAAGCCCGCCGAAACCGAAAGCCGCCGGCAAGCCCGGCATCCGCCCCACATCCGACATGGTCCGCGGCGTCATCTTCGACATGCTCGATGCCCTCGGAGCCGACTATCAGCGCGTGCTCGACCTCTATGCGGGCACCGGCGCGCTCGGCATCGAAGCGCTCAGCCGCGGCGAGGGCACGGCCGACTTCGTCGACAGCGACGGCACCGCAGCCAACGTCATCACCGAGAACCTCCGCGCCACCGGGTTCGCCGCGCGCGCGAGGCTGCACCGCTTCGATGCGAAGCAGGCCGTGTCAAGGCTCCAGGGTCCGTACACCCTCGTCCTCTCGGACCCCCCGTATTACGATGAGGACGCCTTCGAGGCGGCGCGCGCCGTCGCGGAGTCGCCGCTCGCCACCGACGCGACGGTGATCGTCGTCGAGCACGAGCGGCGCAGCGCCCCGCCCGATGCGCTCGGGCCGCTGCCGCTCTACCGTTCGAGGCGGCACGGCGATACGGTCGTGTCGATCTACGCGCAGGAGGATGCCGAGTGATTGTCGCGATCTATCCGGGCCGCTTCGACCCCGTCACCAACGGCCACCGCGGCATCGCCCGCCGCGCGGCGCGCCTCTTCGATCGCGTGATCGTCGCCCCCGTCGAACTGCACGAGAGCAACTCGCTCTTCCCAACAAACGTGCGCTGCGACATGTTTCGCGAAGCCATCGCCGACTGCCCGAACATCGAAGTGCAGTCGTACTCGGGCCTCACCGTCGACTTCGCGAAAGCGCAGGGCGCGACCGTCATCGTCCGCTCCATGCGCGCCGTCACCGACTTCGAGGCCGAGTTCGACATGGCGCTCATGAACCAGAAGATGGCGCCGGGTATCGAATCGATCTATCTGATGGCCAGTTTGGAGCACCTCTTCATCAGCGGTACGCGCATTCGCGAGGTATCCGCGCTGGGGTATGATGTGTCCGACTTGGTACCGCCGCACGTCTGGAAGGCGTTGCAGGCCAAGTTCCACAAGACTTGATCGGTGCGCCCGCGCAGGCGCCGTGACCTAACGAACGGACCGCCGACGGGCATTCGCGCCGCGGCACGCAGGGAGGTGCGCCATCGACTCGCTACACCTGATCGACCGGCTCGAAGAGATGGTGGCGGAGGGCCGCCGAATGCCTATCGGCGCCGGCGTCGTCGTCGACCGCAGGCGCCTGCTCGACCTCGTCGACCAGATGCGCGCCGCACTGCCCAACGAGATCAAGGAAGCCGAAGACATCCTCCGCCGCCGCGATGAGATCATGCGCCGCGCCGACGAGGAAGCGCAGATCAAGGTGCGCCGCGGACAGGAGCAGGTCGAACAGCTCCTGGAACACGAATCGATCGTGCACGAGGCGCAGGCCCGCGCGGAGATGATCGTCCGCGAGGCCGAAGCGCGCGGCGACCGCATGCTTCTCGACTCCGAACAGCAGGGCCGCTCACGCATGGCCGAAGCAGACAAGCTTGCCGGCGAGCAGATGGACGAAGCGGACCGCTACGCCCTCGAGATGCTCCGCCGCCTCGACGACCAGCTCCAGGCATTCACAAAGAACGTCAAAACCGCCCTCGACTCGCTGGAAACCCGCCCCGTCGAAGCCGGCGTAGAGTAGCCCGCGCGAGGCGAATGATCCCGTCATTTAGAGCGCACAATCCCGTCATTCAGAGCGAAGCGAAGAATCTCCCAGCACGACAACCTGCATCGCGCAGCCCCAACCACCCAACGCAGCACCGACGAAAAGTAGGGACGTACCTTCAGGTCCGTCCGCGCGCGGATGCTCCCGCGCGCAGGGGCGGGGCGGCGACGCTCGGTGACACGCGACGCACCCGATCACCACGCACCCGTCATTCAGAGCAAAGCGAAGAATCTCCCATCACGGCAGACATGAATAGCAACCGGCCCATGCACCGCACGACCGAAAGCGAACCTTGGATCCAATCTCGTAGTCAAGCGGGCTTTCAGCCCGCGATGCCGAGTCTCAGCCCGCAGCGACCGGCGACAGCGCGAAGCGCACGCCGGTAAGCTCCTCAGACATCTCCCAGAGCCGCCTCGCCGCTGCTTCGTCCTTCGATGCCGGCGTCGAATCGACCTTCTCCGGGTAGCCGCGCTGCTCGAAGAAGCCGTCCGGTCCGTAGTACTCGCCGCCCTCGACGTCGGGAACCGTCGCCGCGTACAGCGTCGGCAACGCGCCCTTCTCGGCGCTCTGCGCGAGGACCACGTTCGTGATCGACATCAAGAAGCGCTCGTGTGCCGGCACTGCGGCCGACTGCAGGTTCGTCGCGGCATAGCCCGGGTGCGCCGCGACGCTGCGCACGAGAGACGACACGGCGCGAAGACGCCGGTCCAACTCAAACGCGAACAGCAAGTTCGCGAGCTTCGACTGCCCGTACGCGCTCCAGCGCCCGTACTTCTTCTCGCCCTGCAGATCATCGAAGGCCATGCGCCCCATGCGATGCGCCCCGCTGCTCACCGTCACCACGCGTGCGCCGTCCCGCGTCATGTGCCCGAGCAGCAGGCCCGTCAGCGCGAAGTGCCCCAGATGGTTCGTGCCGAACTGCATCTCGAAGCCGTCTTCGGTGAGCCGCCGCGGCGCCCCCATCACGCCGGCGTTGTTGATCAGCAGGTCCAGCGACCCGTGCTCCGCTCCGAAGCGCGCCCCGAACTCACGCACCGACGCCAGGCTGCCGAGATCAAGCGCGGCGCACGTCACCGAAGCCCCCCGCGCCGCAACCGCGATCTCTCGCACGGCCACCGCCCCCTTCTCGACGTTGCGGCAGGCCAAGATCACCCGCGCGCCCGCCTTCGCCAGCTCGCGCGCCGTCACCAGCCCGAGGCCGCTGTTGGCGCCTGTCACCACCGCCGTGCGCCCGCTCTGATCGGGGATCTGTGCCGCTGTCCACTTTGTGCTCATGCCCGCCTCCTGCTGACGATGATCCTACTCCCCACGTCAAGACTCCCGCTCAAGTAACACCGGCCACCACTCACCAGCGACCAGCGACCAACCACCAGTCAATTAGTCCCACCAGTCCAGCGTCTGCCGCATCGCCGCCTCGAAACCCTCGAAGTCCGTCTGCTTCCGCACCGCGCCGATCAGCTGCGCGTCGCCGCCGACCAGCCATCGCAATCGCGGCGTGTCTGTGTACGCCGCTTCGACGATTGTCTTCGCGACGTCCTGCGGGTCGTTGACCACTTCCGGGTTCGAAAGCTTCCCGCGAGCGACGTGAAAACGTTCCGACGTCCCCCAGTACGGCGATGTCTCGTTGAAGCGCTTCGCCCGTACGATGTTGCCGCCGAACGAAGTCTCGAACGCGCCCGGCTCGATCAGCGCCACGCGCACGCCGAACGGCCGCACCTCGTAGTGCATCGTCTCCGTGATCGCCTCCAGCGCGTGCTTCGACGCGGAGTAGTAGCCCGCATACGGCACGCCTACGATCCCGGCGACCGACGACAGGTTGATGATCGTGCCGGCGCCGCGCTTCCGCATGTCCGGCAGCACCGACTTGATCACACGCAGCGTGCCGATGACGTTCGTCTCGAACTGGCGGCGCACTTCGTCTTCGCTCGCATCCTCGACCGACGACCGCACTTCGAAGCCGGCGTTGTTCACCAGCACGTCGATCGGCGCCGCCTTCTGCGCTTCGGCGATCGCCGCATCGATCGACGACTGGTCGAGCAGGTCGAGCCGCAGCACCTGCACGTCCAGACTCTCCTTCGCCGCCGCCGCCTGCAGGTCGCCTGCTTTCGACGTGTCACGCATCGTCGCGAAGACGTGGTCGCCGCGACGCGCGAACTCCAACGCCGCCAACAGCCCGAAGCCGCTGCTGCACCCGGTAATCAGTACGTTCGACATGTGTCTCTCCTTACTCTGTGGCGGGGGGGGGGGGGGGGGTTTTCCCCCCCGCGACTCCGACGCTCGTTACGCACAACACATCGCCTCCGCATCCTGTAGCGGGGGCGTTCCGCCCGCGACCCCAACCTCATCCACCAGCCTGCCCACGCACGCACATCGCCCACGCATCCTGTGGCGCGGTCTTTCAGCCCGCGACCCCAACCTCATCCGCCAGCCTGCCTACGCCGCAACATTGCCCACGCATCCTGTGGCGCGGTCTTTCAGCCCGCGACTCCAACCCTCAACCACCAGCCCGCTTACGCCCGCAACATCGCCCACGCACATTCCTCAGACGTCGCGACATCCTTCTTCCTGTACGTCAGTCCGTCTTCGCCGGCGGCCTTCACGAGCCCGGTGAAGGCGCCAAACACCAGCGCGATCAACATCTCCGGCCTGGCGCGCCGCACGGCACCCGCCGCTTGCGCCCGTCGCACGTACGCCGCCGCGGCGCTGACGATCGCCTCGCCCATCGCATGACTGCGCGCGTCGAGATATGCCTGGTGGTGCTGCGTCTCGAGAAACGCGAAGGCGTCCGGATGCTCCGACGCGAAACGCCACAATCCGTCCCACCAGTGATGAAACTCCGCGCGCGCATCGCCCATCGGCGATGCCGGCGTCAGCCGTGCCGCCATCGCCATCTTCCAGTACTGGTACAGGCCGTTCACGAGCGCAGCCTTGTCATCGAAATACCGATAGATCGTGCCCGCGCCGACGCCCGCCCGTTCGGCGATCAGCGGCACGGGCGTCCCA
The DNA here is from genome assembly GCA_040902535.1 of Dehalococcoidia bacterium. Lineage (NCBI taxonomy): Bacteria > Bacillati > Chloroflexota > Dehalococcoidia > Dehalococcoidia bacterium. The sequence goes on from JBBDXD010000015.1 coordinate 32,533, forward strand.
TCGAACGTGCGCTCGGCGAACAACGCCAGCGCCGCATCCAGGATGGCGTCGCGTTTGTCGGCGTCCCCGGTGGTGGGGGCGGCAGCGGTCTGCGTTCTCACGGAATGAATATTCATTCCGACGCGGCTTAGAGTCAACCGCCCCCGGAAGTTCCGGAAACTGCCTGGACGCCGCGGGGGTGGACATTCGCATGGACATTATGAAGGCAATCTACGCCTTCCGTCGCATCTATGATAGATTGGACAATATAGCGGACATCATTACGGACATGGCGATGGACAATACCACGGACATCGAAGGAGGTTAAGGTCAATTGCCAACTTGGGACGTTCAGTTTGACTGCCGACTCGATACTAAGAAGCTAGAGATTGTGGCCGATCTGGCCAAGATCGACGCGCTCTCGACGGTCATCCACGGCATCCCGCTTCCCCCAGCTGTCCAGGCGCACATAGACAGCCTGAACATCCTCCGAGCCGTACGGGGCACGACGGGGATCGAAGGCACCGAGGTTAGCGAAGCCGAGGTTCAGGAGATCATCCGTGCTCCACAAAGACAGGTGCTTTCTGACGCACGGCACAGGGCGGAACTCGAGGTTCGCAATGCCGAGCATGTGATGCGGTTTGTTCCTTGGGCAGTGAAGCAAGAGCCTCATTATCCGGTGACCGAGCACCTGATTTGCGAGATCCATAGGCTGACTACAGAAGGTATTGATTACCCGAACAATCAGCCGGGTATGTATCGCAGTCACAGCGTCACCGTAGGTACGTATGTCCCTCCTCGCGAATATCACGACGTGCGTCGGCTCATGGCGGAGTTCGTCGATTGGTTCAATGGAGGCCCTCCGCGAGGATGGCATCCTGCGGTCCGCGCCGTCGCGGCACACTTCTATCTCATCAGCATCCATCCCTTCGGTGATGGAAACGGGAGGACTGCTCGCGGCTTAGAGAGCTACCTGCTTTATCAAGGCGGGATCAACGCCCGGGGCTTCTATTCACTTGCAAACTACTACTACCAGCGTCGACCAGAATATGTCGCCATGCTCGACCATGTTAGGTTTGACACCAACGGCGACATCACTCCGTTTATCCAGTTCGCGCTCGACGGATTGGTCACCGAACAGGAAGCGGTTCACCGTGAAATCCTCGCCGAGGTAACGATCATGGCGTTTCGAGATTTCGCCAGAGCGCAATTAACTCAGGACGGGAAGCTCGGCACAAAGGCGGGACAAAGAATGTTTCACTTCCTGCTTGGACTTCCCGGGGATGCTGTATCTATCCGCGAATTGCGGATGGGCGGTCATCCCCTGTCTCAGCTGTATCACGGAGTCGGCGCGAAAACGCTTAGCCGCGACCTCAACTATCTTAGTGAGAAGGAACTCATAAAGATCGATGCGGGCCAGATCCGCGCCAACGTGCAGATCATGCAGGAGTTCATGTAGCGCGATCCGTTACTTGGATCTCTCCACCTTGCCTTAGCGCCCTCCTTCGCGATCTCGAGCGACGCTTGGCGCTCTGCCCGGCGGCGGACGTATAGTAACGCCCACCGCCCACAGCAGGAGCCACGCCATGAACATCGCCATCGTGCTCTTTCCTGATATGGAAGAACTCGACTTCGCCGGCCCGCTCGAGGTCTTCGGCATGGCCTCCAAGGTCATGTACAAGGATTGGCGCGTCTTCACCGTCGCCCAGGAGCCAGTCGTCAAAGGCGCCATCGGCCTCTCCGTCAACGTCGACTGCACCTTCGACGACGCCCCCCACGCCGATGTCATCGTCGTGCCCGGCGGCTTCGGCACCCGCCCCGGCATGGACAACGAACAGCTCATCGGCTACATCCGCCGCGCCGGCGAAGCGGCCCAGTACGTGACGTCGGTCTGCACGGGCGCCTTCCTGTTGCACCGCGCGGGCTTCCTCAAGGGCCGCCGCGCCACGACCTACTGGGCGCAACGCCAACAACTCGCCGATCTTGGCGATGTCGAAGTCGCCGCCGAGCGCTGGGTGCACGATGGAAACGTTATCACCGCCGCCGGCGTCTCCGCGGGCATCGATATGGCCCTCTACCTCGTTGGCGTTATCAAGGGCGCCGACGAGGCGCGAAGGCTGCAGAAAGCCATCGAATACGACCCCTCACCGCCCTACGCAGAGGCGCCCACGCCCGCATAGCTGCATCGCGCATGCCCCGCGCCTCGCTCCGTGCTGCTACGTGCGTGCGATGTTTTGACGCAGCCATGTCATGCCCGCTTGTCGCGCGTCATTGGCGGTATCGATGCACCATTGCAATTGTTACCGCCGAAATCGCGCCCCGTACCTTCTTCCTTCATTGGTACGCTCTATTGAAGCCGCACGTACACGTCCGTGACGGCCGAGGAGCCGCTTTTATGCGCGTGGCGCAGCGGGGAGAACAGCATATTCACCAGCTCGATGAGAGCATCGAGGACGTCGCGAGTCAGCTCGATGACCTCCGCCCGGGCGAAGGCGCGCTCGACGCCACCGGCGTTCGCCGCCTCAGGGCGAGTCTCGATGAGTTGCGCGCCGCCGAAACGGCGCTCGTGCGGGACCACCGCCAGCTTGCTGCCGAGCGTGATCGCTCGAGCCAGGAGCGCGCCCGCTACCGCGCACTGTTCGATGAAAGCAACGAAGCCTGCATCGTCACCGACGGCGCTGGCTTCGTCCTGGAAGCGAACCGCGCCGCCGCCGAACTCGCGAATCGCAGTACGGCGGAACTCGCGCGGCTGCCGATTGCGGCGCTGCTCGGCGGCGAAGGCCGTCGTCACGTGCCGATGCTCCTCGAGCGCGTGCGGCGTGAAGGCCGCGTCAGCGACATGCCCCTTCGCGTACGCCGCGACGGTCATACCCGCGATGTCCTCGCGTGCATCTGCCTGATCGGCGGCAGCGGCCGCTCGGCCAACATCGCCTGGCACCTGCGCGATGATGGCAGCGAGTCGCTCGACCACGTCGAACTGGAGCGCCGCATCCGCGAACGCACCATCGAACTCGAGGAGGCCCACGGCGCGCGCGATGAGTTCCTCAGCCTCATGTCGCACGAACTGAAGACGCCGATCGCCGTCATCGCCGGCAACGCCGAAGTGCTCGCCCGCCGCGAATCCGTGCTGTCTCCCGATCAACGCACGGAAGCGCTCACGGACATCCGCAACGAGGCGTCGCGCCTGCAACGCGTCGTCGATAACTTGCTCGCGCTCGCCCGTCTCGAACGCGGACAGCAGATCGGACGTGAGCCGGTCGACATCGAGCCGATCATTCGCGAACGGACGGAGCATCATCACGCCGAGTGGCCGGAGCGCGAATTCGTCATCGATGTCGCCGCCGGCCTCCCCCTCGTCGATGCCGCCCGCGCCTACGTGTCGCAGGCGCTGCGCAACCTCATCACCAACGCGGAACAGCACAGCCCTCCCGAGAGGCCGATCGAGGTCCGCGCATGGGCTGAGGATGGCGGTGTAGTCGTCACGGTCGTCGACAGCGGCGCCGGCGTCACCGAGGAGCAGATCGACCGGCTGTTCGGCGCGTTTCACCGCCCGTCAGATGGCGATGCCCCGCTCCACGGCGCCGGCCTCGGCCTCGCGGTGACGCGCCGGCTGATCGAAGAACAGCACGGCCGCCTGTCCGTCGAGCGCATCGATGGCGGCGGCATGGCGTTCTCCTTCTGGCTCCCCGCACACGACTAGGCGCAGCAGCACCACCATCGCGCCCTCGACGACGCCGGTTAGCCACTCGTCATCAGCAACTGTCATTCAGAGCGAAGCTAACTGTCATTCAGAGCCAAGCTAACTGTCATTCAGAGCGAAGCGAAGAATCTCCCACCGCGCCAATCAACTGCGGAGAAGGACGCGGAATAACGTCATCCTGAGCGCACGCGAAGGATCCCGTCACGACCACCACCGTCGCACCGCACACCAACGCCCCGCATACCGTCATTCAGAGCGCAGCGAAGAATCTCCCACACAGCGCCAATCAGATGCACACAGACCGGCGGACACCCTGCAATCACCCGAACCCACCACCACATCCAACATTTGCGCCCATCTGTGTCCATCTGTGGATACCCCCCCAAACGCCGCACGCGCGACCTCTCCAGACATCCAACATCTGTGCCATCTGCGTCCATCTGCGGATAACCCCCAACGACACTCTCCGCGCGCGCGACCTCCCGCTTCCCGCTTCCCGCCTCCCGCATCCATCTCACGCGCCTTGCTTGTCAACCACCCCCATCGCTAAGATGCTGGTGGGCGGCATTCCCCGAGAAGATGCCGCTTTTGTATTGGTGGCGTTCCCCCAGCCCCGCGGGAGACTATGCCGAAGTTCATTTTCGTGACCGGTGGAGTCGTCAGCTCCGTCGGCAAGGGCATCACCACAGCCGCCCTCGGTCGCATCCTCAAGAGCCGCAACGTCTCCGTCTCCATCCAGAAGCTCGACCCCTATCTCAACGTCGACCCCGGCACCATGTCGCCCTACCAGCACGGCGAAGTCTTCGTCACCAGCGACGGCGCCGAGACCGACCTCGACCTCGGCCACTACGAGCGCTTCATCGATGAAGAGCTGACGAAGGCAAGCTCCGTCACGCAGGGCCAGATCTACCAGTCCGTGATCGCCCGCGAGCGCAAAGGCGAATTCCTCGGCGGCACGATCCAGGCGATCCCGCACGTCACCAACGAGATCAAGGCGCGCGTCCGCCATCTCGCGCGCGAGACCGAAGCGCAGGTGCTGATCGTCGAAGTCGGCGGCACCGTCGGTGACATCGAAGGTCAGCCCTTCCTCGAAGCGATTCGCCAGATCCGCCGCGAAGAAGCCGCGCACGACACGCTGTCGATCCACGTGACGTTCCTGCCGCACGTCGGCTCGACGAACGAACTGAAGACCAAGCCGACGCAGCACAGCGTCCGCGAACTGCGCGGCGCCGGCATCCAGCCCGATGTCATCCTCTGCCGCGCCGACCACGAAGTCACCGCCGACATTCGCCGCAAGATCGCCCTGTTCTGCGACGTCGACGAGCGCGGCGTCATCTCGCTGCCGACCGTCGAGAGCATCTACCAGGTGCCGATCCTGCTGCAGGACGAAAATCTCGGCGACTACGTCATCGAGCAGCTTCGCCTCGACGCGTCGGCCCGCGACCTGGCGCCATGGCGCGAAATGGTGGACCGCCTGCAAAACCCGCACGGCGAGATAACGATCACCGTCGTCGGCAAGTACGTCGAGCTGCACGATGCGTATCTCTCGATCAAGGAAGCGCTGATCCACGCCGGCATCGCGCACCAGGTGCGCGTCAACATCCGCTGGGTGCACAGCGAACGCCTCGAACAGGAGCCCGTGACAACGCTCCTCGACGACGTCGAGGGCATCCTCGTCTGCCCCGGCTTCGGCGGCCGCGGCATTGAAGGGAAGCTCGAAGCGGCGCGATACGCGCGCGAAAACAAGATCCCCTACCTGGGCGTTTGCCTGGGCATGCAGATGATGGTGATCGAGTATGCGCGCAACGTCCTCGGCCTGATCGGCGCCAACAGCACCGAGATCAACCACCAGACGCCGCATCCCGTCATCAGCATGCTCAGCGAGCAACTCGGCATCGAAGATCTCGGCGGCACGATGCGCCTCGGCGGCTACGCCTGCAAGCTCATCCCCGGCACAAAAGCCGCCGCGGCTTACGGCGTCGACGAGGTCGTCGAGCGGCACCGCCATCGCTACGAGTTCAACAACGCCTACCGCGAGCAACTCGCCGATGCCGGCCTAATCGCCAGCGGCACGTCGCCCGACGGCAGCCTCGTCGAGATCAGCGAGATCGTCGACCATCCGTTCATGGTCGGCTCGCAGTTCCACCCGGAGTTCCGCTCGCGCCCCGACCGGCCGCAGCCGCTGTTCCGCGACTTCATCGGCGCCGCCAAGCTGCTGCGCCAGGGCGTCGATGCCGGCATCCTCGAGCCGGAACGCGCGAGAGCTGCCGCGCGAGAGTGACCAGCGTCCAGATCCTGAGCATGCTGCACTGGCTCTCGCTGTTCCTCATGACAGCGGGGCTCGGCGCTGTCATGATCCCGCTCTGGCGCGGCTGGTCCGACGACAACCTCGACCGCCGCCTCGTCGCGTTCGAAGATGCGTACACGGGCCACAAGACCGCGCTGCTCCCCGGCACGATCGCCGTCGGCGCCACAGGCGTCTTCCTCGCCGCCGATGCCGGCTACAACTTCTTCACCACCGGCTGGCTGCTCGCGCTCGAAGTCGCCTACCTCGTCGTCCTGCTGATCTGCGTGCCGCTGCTCGGCCACGCCCTCAACCAGATCGAGATCGAAACCCTCAAGTCGAAAAAGAAAAACGAACCCACCCCCGGCCTGCAAGAACTCCTCGAAGACAACGTCCCCATCGCCATCTCGCTGCTGATCCTCTTCCTGCTCCCCGTCATGGTGTGGCTAGCAGAATTCAAACCCTTCTAGTGGTGTCGGCCTTTCGGGCTGTCAGTCTGTCGGCCTGTCAGTATGCCAGGAGATAGCGACTGCGGATGAGGACGATGCCCTCCGTGGTGCGCAGCGTCGCCACACGATTCACACGTACGGATCTTCATGCTTTCCGGCGCCTCCGCGTGGATTCCGTGTCTCGGTGACTTTCCCAAACTGCTTGTAGCCGCCTGAGGGCTGATGCGGTCGTGGCGACCGGCCGTTACGCGTTCCGTCGCCCGTGTCATCTTTCGGGTCGAAACCCTCCGCCATGAGTTGCCAGTAAGTGTCGTCGGCCTTTCGCCGGTGGATCTGACCATCACTGAAGACTCCAAGGCACAATTGGCACAAGCCGCGACGGATGTATCGATCCCCCGGAGTCTGGCTTTCGCAGCCGCGGAGCCACCGTACGGCGGCCGCGGAACGATGTGCGTGTCCCCAACAACCTTCTCCGACACCGTTGTCCATGCGGATTACCACTGCAGTTCGCTCGCACGTTGTCTACCTTTTGTCAAGCCGGAGTGTCAAGGTGTTGACCCGGGGCGACCGGCAGTACTGCTGCACCAACGCCCAGTCGCTAAAGATCTCCTCCCCCTCACCCAAAAGCGCTACCCCCTCCTCCCCCCGCCGCGCGGCGACTGACGACCCGCCTCCACCGAAACTCTCCTCACATCAACAGTCGAGAAGACGCCAAAAGCGGCGCAAAACAAAGGAGACGGCTCCCGCGGAAGCCGTCTCCACATCTACTACATTTCGGCGCGAGGGGAAGTCATTCGAACGCCTGCTTCAACACCGCCACGCCGCGCGCTTCCTAACGCTCCTCGGCCATCTTCTCGCGCCGCGCGACTTCCGCGTCCGTCGATTCCTCGAGCGCAAACGATCCCGTGGGGAGCGCGTCGCCCCGGCCATAGGTGAGGATCACCACGCCGGTAGTCGAGGTCTTGCTGTCGAGAAGCTTGAGACCGGCAGGGATCGTGCCGTCCCCGAACAGCCGCTTGCCCTTGCCGATCACCACCGGCGAGATCCACACGCCAAATTCGTCGATGAGGTCGTGGCGGAGCAAGGTCTGGATCAACTCGCTGCTCCCGAGGATCCGAAGTTCGTGCCCATCCGCCTCCTTGAGTTTCGCGATCTCCTGCGGCACGTCGCCGGAGATGATCGTCGAGTTATTCCAGCCGGCTTTGGTGAGCGTCGTCGAGACGACGTACTTCTTCGCGCTGTTCAGTTCCGCGGCGCCCGGTTCGTCGGTCGCGTATGGCCAGTGCGCGGCGAAGACCTCGTACGTCTTGCGGCCCAGCAGCAGCTCGGACGGCCGTGCCATCGACTCGCCCATGACGCGCCCCATCATGTCGTTCCAGTACGGCGCCGACCAGCCGCCATGCTCAAACCCGCCGGTCGGGTCCTCCTCGGGCCCGCCGGGCGCCTGCATGACGCCGTCAAGCGTGACAAACGTCTGCACGCTCAGTTTTCTCATCGCGAACTCCGATGTTGGATTGACCATGGAAGCGGACCGATGGAAAGTTGGTGGAGCCGAGGGGGCTCGAACCCCTGACCTCAACACTGCCAGTGTTGCGCTCTCCCAATTGAGCTACGGCCCCACGCAATGCGGCTCCTGCATGGTAACAACCGCCCCAGACCACTGCCACCCAAAGCCACGCCCGCCACCGCGCTAGCTGACCGCTGTTCGCTGACGTCTGACTCGCTGAAAGCTGACCGCTGAAAGCTCTAATGCGGCGCCGAAGGCTCGATCGGCCCCCCGTACGGATCACGCCCGTTCAAGATGATCAACACCACCACGAGCGCACTCACAACAACCGCCGAGATCAGCGCAAACTTCAACAACACGCGCAACATGATGCACTCACCGCCAACAACATCCTATCTGTGCCATCTGCGTCATCTGCGGACAACCCCCATGACCCCGTCCGAACCAGCCATACCGCCAGTCGCCCGCGCAAAAGTATCTTCCACCCAATTCACCATCTGTGCCATCTGTGCCCATCTGTGGATACCCCCAACGGCACTGCCCGAACAAGCAGCAGCGCAGCCCTTGCCGTGCGTACGTGCTACATTCGTGCAGCGCCGGTGCAGCGCCGGTGCAGCGCCCGCTGCGTGCAGCGCCGCTGCCGCCTGCTTCTCTCGTTTCTGAGTAGGGAGTAACGAGATGTCTCCTCACATCACCCACTTCAAAATGCGCGCCAAACCCGGCCACCGGCAGGACGTGATCGACCACTTCGACCGCTGGCTCCGCGAGCGCCGGCCCGGCCTCGGAGGATTCGTCCGCACCGTGCTCTGCTCCAACATCAACGACCCCGATGAGTTCATGGGGTACGCCATGTTCGCCGACAAGAAGACCTACGATGCGAACTCCAACGCGCCGGAGCAACACGCCTGGTACGAACAACTGCGTTCCCACCTCGTCAGCGACCCCGAGTGGTTCGACGGCACGCTCGAACGCCAGAGGATGGGCTGACATGCGCGCCGCACCCGGTGCGCGGACCGCGCAATGCCGCTGAGGATGCTGTGCGTCGTCGCCCATCCCGATGACGAGTCACTCGGATTGGGCGGCATCCTCGCGAAATACGGCGCTGAAGGTGTCGAGACGCACGTCGTGACGGCGACGCGCGGCGAACGCGGCTGGTTCGGCCCGTCCGAAGAAAACCCCGGCCCCCAGGCGCTCGCGCAGATCCGCGAACAAGAACTGCACGACGCCGCTCGCGTGCTCGGCGTACACGAGGTGACCCTCCTCGACTACCACGACGGCGAACTGGATCGCGCCGATCAGGCCGTGCTCCTGCGCCAGATCGTCGGGCACATTCGCCGCATCCGTCCGGACGTCGTCGTCGCCTTCGACCACAACGGCGTCTACGGCCACCCCGACCACATCGCCGCGACGCGCGCAACGACGGCCGCCACCGTCGCCGCCGCCGATGCCAACTTCGATGCATCGTCGTCGGCGCCGCCGCACAGCGTCGCCAAGCTCTACTACTTCGCGTGGACGAGCGGCGTCCAGGAGGCGTACGAGCGCGCCTTCGGCGATCTCGTCATGACTATCGACGGCGTCGAGCGCCGCGCCGTCCCCTGGCCGCACTGGACGATCTCGACCTGGATCGACACCGACGCCTACTGGCAACGCGTGTGGCAGGCGATCCAGTGCCACCGCTCCCAATTGCCCGGCTATCAGAAGCTGCTCGACCTCCCCGACGAATACCACCAGGTGCTATGGGGCACCATGACGTTCCACCGCGTCTACAGCCTCGTGCCTGTCAGCGACCCAGAAGACGATCTGTTCGCCGGCCTTCGCGACGAGCGCCCGGCATGAACGACGCAGACCGCGCCGCCCTGCGCGCGCGCCTCGTGCATCCCCTCGTCGACTTCGACTGGGACGCTGAGCGCTGGCGCGCGTACGGCGAGCGCCTGCTCGACGTGCTCGCCGCGGCGTCGACCAACTGGGATCAGCGCCCGCCCGCTCCCCTCCCCGCCGACGACGTCGCCGCGTCGTTCGACGGCCCGCTCCCGGCCAGCGGCATCCCGTTCGACGATCTCATCGACCGCATCGAGCGCGACGTCGTGCCGTCGAGCGCGTTCAACGGTCATCCGCGCTGGCTCGCCTACATCATGGGCTCGCCGACGCCCGTCTCCGTCCTCGGCAGTCTCGCGGCCGCGGCGCTCAATCAGAACACCGGCCTCTGGCGCGTGACGCCGTCCGCCACTGCCATCGAATTGCAGACGATCCGCTGGATCGCGAACATGCTCGGCCTGCCCTCGACGAGTGAAGGGATCTTCGTCAGCGGCGGCCAGATGGCCAACATCGTCGCCCACGCCGTCATCCGTGATGCGATGGCGCCGTGGGACGTGCGACGATACGGCGCCCGCGGCCCGGACGGCAACGCGCCTCGGATGCGCGTCTACGCGAGCAGCGAGTTGCACTACTGTCACGAGCAGGCGGCCGAACTGCTCGGCATGGGCCGCGACGCGATCCGCTCCGTGCCCGTCGACGATGGCTATCGCATGCGCCTCGACGCGCTCACGCAGATGATCGCCGAAGATCGCGCCCGCGGCGACTTGCCGATCGCGATCGTCGCCACCGCCGGCACCGTCGGTACAGGCGCCGTCGATCCGATCGGTGGGCTGCTCCAGGCGGCGCGCGACGAGAAGCTCTGGCTGCATGTCGACGGCGCATACGGCGCCTTCGCCGTCCTCGCCGAAAGCGCGCCGTCCGATCTCGCCGCCCTCGCCGGCGTCGACTCCGTCGCCTGCGATCCGCACAAGTGGCTCTACTCCGCGATCGATGCAGGCGTCGTGCTCATGCGCGAGTCCGGACGCCTCGAACGCTCTTTCGCGTTCCACGCGTCGTACTTGCAGACCGCCGAGGCCGGCGCGCGCGTCGACCTGCTCGAGCGCTCGCCCGAAAACTCGCGCCCGCAGCGTGCCCTCAAAGTCTGGCTCGCGCTCCAGGCCTTCGGCCGCGACGGCTACGCCGCCATGATTGAGTACAACCTCCAACTCGCCGCCTACCTCGAAGCGCTCGTGCTCGCGACGCCCGGCCTCGTGCTCGCGGCGCCGCGCGGCCTCTCGATCGTCTGCTGGCGCGTCGAACCGCCCGGCATCGAAGGCGCCGCGCTCGACCAACTGCAACATCAGGTGATCACCGAACTCGAGCATCGCGGCATCGCCATGATCTCGAACACACGTCTGCAAGACGGCCGCACCGCCCTCCGCGCCTGCATCACAAACTTCCGCACCCGCCCCGATGACATCGACGCCATCGTGAACGCCACCGCCGAGATCGCCGCCGAACTCACCGCCCGCCAACCCTCATCCTGAGCAGCGCCCGCAAACCCGTCATCCTGAAGCCAGCCACCGAAACGCGTCATCCTGAGCAAGCGAAGCGCCACGAAGGATCTCCTCGCACCCACCGCCCCGCACACCGCCGCCCCGCATAATGTCATCCTGAGCAAGCAACGCGCCGCGAAGGATCCCATCGCGGCGACACCCGCCGTCCCGCAGACAAACCGCTGACACCTGACAGACTGACCGCTGATAGCTGACCGCAGCGCAGCGACCCGTCATCCTGAGCAAGCGAAGCGCCCGCGAAGGATCCCATCGCGGCGACCACGCCCCTCAACACGCATCATCGCCGCATCGCGCGCAACACAACTCCCCCTCTCCGCCCGACGGAGAGGGGGCCGGGGGGTGAGGTCCGCCCATCGCGGCGACCACGCCCCTCAACACGCATCATCGCCGCATCGCGCGCAACACAACTCCCCCTCTCCGCCCGACGGAGAGGGGGCCGGGGGGTGAGGTCCGCCCATCGCGGCGACCACCCCTCAACAAGCATCACTGCCACACCGCTTGGAGTGGTTGGTAGCTGAGCAGGATGATGCCCTCCTGCTCGATGATGGCGCGGGCTTCGGTGGAGATAGCAAAGTCAAAGTCCGCCTGCCGCACCGGCCAGCCTTCCGGCTCGATGGTCTGTAATTCGGGTGTGCCGAGGCCGGGGTGCAGCGCCCACTCGCTCAGCCCCGCCGGGAGGTCGCGCAGCAATTGGGCGAACTGCGCCGGTTTAGTCGCGGTGTCGAAGCCCACGGAGCTGTCCAGAAAGTCGTAGTCGTTGGTAGGCAGGCCCTGCCGCTGCACCTTGTCAATGAAAGGTCGCTCGCGGACGCGCAGGGCGAGGCCGTATTCCTTCGCCAGACCGAACATCACCTCCAGGATCTCAGGCCAGCGGTCGATGCGGATGGAATGCCAGTCCAGGTGGGTCGGCATGAGGCCCGCCGCCAGAACAGTGTCGATCTGGGCGCGGAATTCCACTTCCAATTCGTCCAGCCGAGCACGAGCAAAAAACTCGGCCATGCGATCCCAGTTGTAGAAGTGGCCCGTCTCGTCCACCAGCGAGGACACGTCGTCCCGGCAACTGAGCGTCTTCCAACGATAGTGGAGGCTGTCGCCCACGGCGGTCAGGTGAACGCCGAACGGGATCTCGGGATGGGCGGACAGCCACCGCATCGCGTGGAGTGCCCAGGCACAGGGAACCATCAGGGTCGTGGACGTGACCACCCCTGACGTGAGCGAGCGCGTGATCGCCGCGTTGACGGCGTGGCACATGCCGAAGTCGTCGGCGTTGATGATCAATAAGCGGGCGTCGTCGGGATAGCCGAGCAACCGGTTGGTGTGATGCTGGTTGGGTTGACTCATCGCTCCGTTCCTGACGGGCCCCGACCGGACACTGAGTACGCGATGCGTACGCCGACGCAGGTGGTGCAGTAGCGAACTTCCGGATCCATGCGAAGATTGTAGCCACGCGGGTCTTTCACGTGACTTCTGAGCATTGATCTAATCCTATGGTCTCGCCTGCTAGGCATCGAGACCACAGGACTCGTTTGAGTCCGACACGCTCTCGGTCTTCATGCAGATTCACGGTTGCCCGCCGGGCATGAAGATTCGGTAGCGAGCCTTCTAATCCGATGGTCGCCGGTTCGACCCCTGCCCAGAAACCAAACACAAATCGGCAAGACAACAAGCGAGGCCCCCAAACGGAGGCCCCACTTAAAACTTACAACTGAAAACTGACAACCGGCGCGCTACGCGCGCCCTACTTCGCCCCGATAGCGTCCGCCACGTCCCCGATCTCCAGCTCTTCGAGCTTCTTGCGGGATGGCGTCGCCGTCGCGGCGTCCCAGCCTGCGGCGGCCAGGAACTCCTGCTCCAGCGTCTTCGTGTCCAGCGACAGGTCCTTGTGCGGACCCGCCTCCAGCGCCTGCGCGCCCCACAGCCGCCCCGGCACCCGCCGCTGCGTGACGATGTCGCCCTCGCGCACGCTGAACGCCATCCGCAAATTGCCGATGCGTTCGCCGGTCTTGATCAGCTCCTCGCGCGTCGTGTCCCAGCCCGTCTCGCTGTTGATCCACTCCGGGATGCGGTCGTTCGGCGCGCCCATCATGATGAACATGCACATGCCGGCCGAGTTCACAACGTGCATGTAGTTCGCGCGCCCCTGGTGGTGGTCGCCGCGCCCCGCCGCGACCGTGCGGTTCTGCACGCCCGGCGCCAGGTTCCACGCCGGCCGCGATGCCCCTTCATACTGCGTGTGCCGCGCCGGCGTCGGGTCTAGCTTGTACGTCGTGAAGTACTCCGGCTGCAGCTTTGGGTCGTGCATCGGCAACTCTTCGCCGCCGACCTCCATCGCGAACTCGACCGACTTCGGTCCGATCTTGTCCGATGCCGCCTTCACGCCGTCGCCGAAGATCTCCCCCAGCGACCCTTCCTTCTTGCCGATCTTGTGCAGCGCCTCGATGATTGCGTCCGAGTTGCCCCAGCGCAGGTCAATGCCGTCGGTGTCTTCCTTCGTGATGAGGCCGTTCTCGTAGCACTCCATCGCGAACGCCACCGTCGCACCCGCGGCGATCGTGTCGACGCCGTACTGATTGCACAGGTGGTTCGCGTAGTGCAGGGCGTTGATGTCGTTGTTCAACATCATCGTCCCGAATGACGTCATCGTCTCGTACTCCGCGCGGTGCGTGTGCTTCGGGTACGGGTACCGCGCGTCGTTCGCGATCTCGGCGTCCGCCTTGTTGTCGTTCTCGATCTTCTTCAGCTGCGACTCGAGCGGCTGCTTCTGGTCATCCGCCGCCGACGCGAGCTGCGCCTTCAACTCCGAAGCTTTCGTCTCGCGCTTCGCGATGCGCACCTTCGCCTGGTTCTCCTGGTCGTCCCATGCGTGCGACTCGCCGCCGCAGGCGACAGGGCAGTGCCAGCACGCGTACTTCTTCTCCATGCGGCGGTTGACGTTGTCACCGGAGAGCACCATGCCCTGCGGGAAGTCCACCATCCCGACGCCGCCCCAGTTCTTCACCGGCGCGTCGCCCGACATCGCCGAACCGTTCGTGATGCCCGTCGTGCCGTACGTGCGGAAGAAGTTCGTGATCGGCTTCGCGAACTCGTCCAGCGACTGCCGCACCTGCTTCATGATCTCCGGACTCGAACCGATGATGTTCTTCGAAGCGTTGACGACGATCGCCTTCACGTTCTTCGAGCCCATCACCGCGCCCAGGCCACTGCGCGCCGCCAACCGGCCGCGCTCGTTGCAGATGCCGGCCATCAACGACTGGTTCTCACCCGCCGGACCGATGCAAGCGACGCTCGCCTTCTTGCCGTGACGCTCCTTCAGTTTCATCTCGACGTCGATCGCGTTCATGCCCCACAGATCGGCGGCGTCCTTGATCTCCACCTTGTCGTCTTCGATGTGTACGTACACCGGCTTCGACGACTTCTCGTACAGCATGATGCCGTCCCAGCCCGCGTTCTTCAGGTACGGGCCAAAGTCGCCGCCCGCGTTCGCGTCGCCCCAGCCGCCCGTCTTCGGCGACTTCGCGACGGCCTGGTAGCGAATGCCGAAAAACGGCGTGCCGGTCAGCAGCCCGGGAAAGAGTCCGAGCACGTTCTCCGGGCCCAACGGGTTCGCACCTTTCGGGATGCGGTCGAACATCAGCCGGGAGCCGATGCCGTACCCGCCGAGGTACTTGCGGTACATGTCTTCGGGGATCTGCTCCACTTCGACCGTGCCGGAGTTGAGCCGCACGTTCAGCATCTTGCCGTTGATCGCGCCGTTGAGCATCGCAGAAGCTCCTTCCAGGAAGCGTACGCGGAGGTTAGTCCGCCGGAATCTGCTGGGGACACTACAGGCCGCGTTCGTTATGTGGAAGCGCGGCCCCGTGCGGAGATTATAAAGCAATACCCGCCTTAAGCGCGTTATGCCACCCCCGGCACAACGGTTGGCTGTGCGGAGCATCCGCCATACGATGCGCGACGGAGGCGGAGCATGACGGCACGACACCCGCGGAATGGATGCAAGCCTGGTCCTCCGTCATCCTCGTACCTGTTGCCATTCTGGGTTTCGGCGCGACACTTCTCGCGCTCGCGCAGAATCGAAACCGCCAGGAGATTGAGATCGAGGGCTACATTCGCGTAGACGCTGGCCCGGAGACTGGCACGGACGATTACGACATCCCCATCGACATCGTCTTTCGCTCCACCACCGAGATTCACGCATTCGGCGAACAAGACGATCAGCACGAAACCGCAGTCGCGTGGTATCGCAACCTGCAGACGCATCCCCTCGGCATTGTGTACGGCATCGTCGGTCGCTTGTCCGGCCATGCAACTACCCCCGATGGACACGTCTTTGCCATCGAGCAGCAGCAACGCATCGCCTACCTTGAGCCCGGTCGATGCGTGCAGCTTGGTGTCGTTCGCTTTCCACGCAACTGGGAAGTGGAGATCCGGGTGGACGCCGTTCAATATCGAAACGCGAACTGGGACGGGCGCACTCCCGAGCACGGTCGAACCGAGTATCGGTACGAAAACGGACAATCGATGATGGTGCCTTGGTCGAATCCCCGCGACGTGCTCCGGGACCGCATCGCCCGGCGCAATCCATTCCGGACGGACAAGTTTGTATAATAGTGCGGAGGCAAGATGGCCGAGAAAGCTGCCCGTATCACTAAGAAGATCGGATCCCGATATCCGGATGTCTTCCGCGGCACAAAAGTGATCTCGCGGGTCGTGGAAGTTCGGCGACCTCCAACCAAGAAGCCCTCCTGAGCCCGACAGCCGGCGCCGACCCCGACTGCCCCTTCTGCGCCATCGCCGCCGGCGCCCAGGCCGACCCGATCGTCTACCAGGACGACCACACGCTCGCCTTCGTCGATATGAGGCAACCGTCGGAAGGCCACACGCTCGTCATACCGAAGCGGCACATCCGCAACCTCTACGAGCTCGACGACGACACCGCAGGCCACCTGATGCGCACCGTCGTCCGCGTGTCGCGCGCCGTCCGCGACGCCTTTGCCTGCGAAGGCATGAGCCACTGGATCTCCACCGATCCCGCGGGCGGCCAGGAGGTCCACCATCTGCACATCCACATCATGCCCCGCCGCCCCGGCGATGGCCTCCTGCGCAAATACTCGACGCCCCCAGCGACCCCACCCCAAGACGACCGCGAACGCCAGGCCGTCGCCATCCGCGCCGCAATCATAGATTTGCAATAACCACCAGCGACCAGCCACCAGCGACCAGCGACCAGCCACCAGCGACCAGCCACCAGCGACCAGCCACCAGCGACAGCCACCAGCGACCAGCGACCAGCGACCAGCGACCAGCGACCAATCCGCTACGCTGAGATCGCCCCATGATCACGACACGAGCCGCTACCACCGCCATTGCCCTGCTAACCATCGCGCTCGTCGCCGCGATCGCGCTCGCACTGCAAGCCGCCACCGGCGCGCTGCTTCCCTTCGACCGCGCCATCTCCGACGAACTGCAGCACGTCCCCGGCGGCCGCCTCTACGAACCGATCGCGGATCTGCTCGCGCTCGGCGTCATCGAGTACACGTTGCTCTTCGCGGCGGCCGCATACGCCTGGCGAGCCGGCGGCAGGCTGTTGGCGTGCTCCGTCGTGCTCGTGCTCGTCGCGCGCACGCTCAACACGCCACTGAAAGAGTTGATCGATCGCCCGCGACCCGGCGCCGACGACATGCTCATCCGCGAGCCCGCCGGCGGCCACGGCTTTCCGAGCGGCCACTCGTCGACGGTCATCCTCGTGTACGGCTACGCTGCCGTCGTCTGCGCGCGTCACGCCACGATGCAGATCGGCGCCGTTGCCGTCGCACTCGCGCTCGCCGTCGTCGCGCTCATCGGATGGGATCGCGTCTACGATGGCGCCCACTGGCCATCCGATGTCCTCGGCGGCTACGCGACCGGCGCGACGCTGCTCATCATCGCCATCGCAGGCCCTGCCGTCGCGATGCAGTTGTGGCATCGGCGGCGACCCGCGCATGTTGGACATTCACAGATGAGCGGTCTAGGCTGATCGCATGGAGATGGAACAGCTTCCGGAGCTCGAACGCCCGAACGTGATCGCCGCGTTCCAAGGCTGGAACGACGCCGGCCAGGCCGCTACCACCGCCGTCCGCTACCTCGTCGAAGCGTGGAGCGCGAAGCAGTTCGCCCACATCGACCCCGACGAGTACTACAGCTTCACCGACACCCGCCCCACGATCCGCATCGTCGAGGGCACGTCGCGCGACCTGACCTGGCCCGGCAACGAGTTTTTCTACTTCAAAGGCCAGGGCAACTCCCCCGCCGCCGTCATGATGATCGGCCAGGAGCCCAACCTGAAATGGCGCGCGTTCTGCGGCGAGATCATCAACCTCGCGCGCGCCGTCAACGCGCGCCGCATCGTCACGCTTGGCGCCCTGATCACGGAGTCCGTGCACACGCGGCCCGTGCCGCTCACCGGCTTCTCGACTGACTCCATCGTGCAGAACAAGCTCATCAGCAAGAGCATCACCCGCTCGAGCTACGAAGGCCCCACGGGCATCGTCGGCGTCCTGCACAGCGCCTGCATCAACGCCGAAATGCCGACGGCGAGCCTCTGGGCCGGCACGCCCTACTACCTCGGCTCGACGCCCAACCCCAAAACCGCCCTCGGCCTCCTCGAATCGATCGACGACCTCCTCGAACTGAACATCAACCTCAACGAACTGAAGGCCGTCGCCGAAGAGTTCGAACGCCAGGTGAGCATGGCCGTGCACGACAACGCCGAGATCCAGGAGCGCATCCAGTCCCTCGAGCAGGCCTTCGACGCATCGCCGACGCAACAGCCGCCGCCCCAGTTCCCCCCCACCGGCGCCCTCATCGACGACCTAGAACAATTCCTAAGGCGCCAGCGCGAAGAAGGCACGTAGCTCGCACGCCGTCATTCAGAGCGAAGCGAAGAATCCCGTCATGCAACGCGCAACCGCATCACGCCGGCGCACACCTCGTACACATCATTCAGAGCGAAGCGAAGAATCTCCCAACACGACACTCTCCATCACACACCCCAACCGCCACCACGCCGTCATTCAGAGCGAAGCGAAGAATCTCCCAGCACGACACTCTCCATCACACACCCCAACCGCCACCACGCCGTCATTCAGAGCGAAGCGAAGAATCTCCTAGCACGACACTCTCCATCACACACCCCAACCCACCAACGCAGCACCGACGAAAAGTAGGCACGAAGCTTCAGCTCCGTCCGCGCGCCGATGTTCCGGCGCGCAAGGGGCGGGGTGGAAAACGTGCGGCTGGCCAGCCCCACCGAGCGCGCGCTTACAGCCCGCCCGCCATCAATCCGATCTCATCTGTGACCATCTGCGTCCATCTGCGTCCATCTGCGTCCATCTGCGGATAAGAAAACTAAGAACCCCATTCCGCCACCAACAAATACCGGCTCACCGTCAACACCAACCCCGCATCCGTCCGCACCGCATCTTCGAGCGCCAGCAAACGCTCGATGTCACGCTCGACGTCGAACGACGGCCACTCCCACGGCGTCACAAGCATCATGAACACGAAGTCGCCCAGCGTGCCGTACGCGAGCTTCCAGTCGTGCTCCCGCACCTCCACCGCGTATCCCGCCGCCCGAAACGCAGCCCGATACTCGCCGAGATGGTCGCCCCAGTCCGTCTTGTCCGGAAAAAACCGCTTCGCTTCCACCCACTGGTTGCGCCACACCTGCTGCGTGACGAACGCGCCGCGGCCGCCCAGCACGCGCCTGATCTCGTTCGGGTCGATGCCTTCGTGACGATCGAGCACCAGGTCGAACGATGCGTCGCAAAACGGCAACACGCTGCTCCGTGCGCGGACGACGTCCACGCCCACCGGCCGCAGCCGATCGCGCGCCACCGGCGCATTGACGTGCCAGCGCTCCGTCGCGACGACCCCCGCTCGCGGCAGCGCAACGATCTGCGACAACACCTCGCCACCGCCCGTCGCTACATCCAGCACCCGGCCGGCGCGCGCTGCACGCTCGCGGCAGATCGCCACGTAGTCCCACGCCGGCGGCGCCTCGATCTCCCGCACGTCCAGAAAATCGAAGTTCCACCCGGAGAAACTGCGCGCCCGCTCAACGTATGGCGCCAACGCCCCCAGCGCGACAGCCCGGCGATCGTGACCCACCAGCCACTCCCCGCCCGATACTTACGACTTGAAACTTACAACTTGAAACTGCTCACGAAGTGAGCCGCGCGATCAGCCCCTCCAACTCCTCGTCGCTATGAAACCTGATCACAATTCGCCCGCCCTGCTTGCTCTTCGTCAACGCCACGCGCGTGCCCAGCGCGACGCGCAACTTCGACTCCAGGTCCCGCACGTGCGCGTCACGCGGCTGCGGCATCGTCGCCACGCGCGGTCCCGACGTGTGCTCCTGCGTCGAAAGGATGCGCAACGCCCGCGCGATGTCTTCCGCGTCGCGCACGCTCATGCCCTCCGACACGATCTTCCGCCACGCGTCGAGCCGCTCCGTCTCGTTCTCGATCGCCAGCAGCGCCCGCGCGTGACCGGCGCTGATCTGTCCCGAGGCGATGCTCGCGCGAATGTCCGTCGCCAGCGACAGCAGGCGCACCACGTTCGCGACCGCGGTCCGGCTGCGCCCGACGCGCTTGGCGATCTGCTCCTGCGTCATGCTGAACTCGTCCGACAGGCGCTTGAACGCCGTCGCCTCTTCGATCGGGTTCAGGTCCTCCCGCTGCAGGTTCTCGACGAGCGCCAGCTCGAGGAATTCGTTGCCCGCCGCCTCCCTGATCACCACCGGCATCTTTTCGATGCCCGCGATCCGCGCCGCCTGCAGTCGCCGTTCTCCGGCGATCAGTTGGTACGCCATCGGCCCCAGGTCGGACGGCCTCTGCGTCACGATCACCGGCTGCAACACGCCATGCTCGCGGATGCTCTCCGCCAATTCCTTGAGCGCCGCCGCGTCAAAATGCAGGCGCGGCTGCTCCGGGTTCGGCGTGATCAGATCGATGTCGACCACATCGACTCCGCCGCCGCTCCCACTGCCCGCACTCGTCTGCGGAATCAACGCCGACAATCCACGCCCCAGCGCCGGCCTATGCGATGAACTCATGCGATGACTCCCTTCACAGGCGGATCACTGAGCGACGTGCTCCAGCCTCCAGCCTCCAGCCTCCAGCCTCCAATAGTCCCGCGCCCAGCGCGGGATACCACGTCCAGCGCCGCCATGCGATGAACTCATGCGAAATCTCCTATCGCACGACGGCCGACAACGGTTTCCCGCTTCCCGCTTCTCGCTTCTAACTTCTCACCTCCGCCACGCTCGAACCCGCGATCAACTCCTGCGCAAATTCCTCGTACGCCTTGCTCGCGCGCGATGACGGATCGTATTTCGCGATCGGGAGACCGTGGCTCGGCGCCTCGCTGAGACGCACGCTGCGCGGAATGATCGTCTTAAACGTGTTTGAAAAGTGCGATCGCACTTCATCGGCAACCTGCTGCGAAAGGTTCGTGCGTCCGTCGAACATCGTCAGCAGCAACCCGCGCAACCGCAGACGCGAGTTCAAATTGCGGCGCACTAACTCCAGCGTCGATGTGAGCTGGCTCAATCCCTCAAGCGCCAGGTACTCGCACTGCACCGGCACGATCACTTCGTCCGCCGCGGTGAGCGCATTCACCGTGAGCAGCCCGAGCGATGGTGGGCAGTCGATCAAGATGTAGTCGTACGATCCGCGCAGCGTGTCGATGGCGCGCTTCAGCCGAAACTCGCGCGCCATCATCGGCACCAACTCCACTTCCGCCCCGGCCAGCGCGGGCGTCGCCGGCGCGAGCATCAAGCCATCGATGCCCGTTTCGACGACGATGTCGCGCGCCGCTACGTCGCTGACCACGACGTCATACGTGCTCGCGCCGTCGATGCGTATGCCGAGGCCCGCGCTGGAGTTCGCCTGCGGGTCAAAGTCGAAGATCAGGACGCTCTTATGATGCTTAGCAAGCGATGCTCCAAGGTTGATCGCCGTGGTCGTCTTCCCGACGCCGCCCTTCTGGTTCGCCAGCGCAATCACCGTCGTACTCACGCGCAGATCTCGACCGCGCGACCCGCAGCGGAAAAATAACGCTCGCCCGTAAGACGCGCACCGCTCAATGACGTGGACCTCGTGCGATCCCGTTTCACGTTTCCCGCTTCCCGCTTCCCGCTTCTCGTTTCTTCCACATGAGCCGCGCACCGCTCAACGAAGCGGATCGTAGGGACGTAGCTTTAGCTGCGTCCGAACTGCACGCGTAACCACAACAAGCGCGCCATGAAACGCAGCCACCGCAACACGCACCGCCCACTCGATCCCGCTTCACGCTTCCCGCTTCTCACTTCCTAACAGCGTCCCGCTTCCCAATCACGGCTTCTCGCTCCCAAAGCGCAGCGTGATCTCCGGATGCTCCCGCATGTGCCGCTCGATCTCCCCGCGTTCCGGCATCGCCGCCGCGCCCACGCCGCCCACCGATACGCTGGCTGCAGCACCACCGAACCGCGTCGCTTCCGCCAGGTCGCCGGTTTCGTGCAAGCGTATCAGGAACGCCGTAGCGAATGTATCGCCCGCGCCTGTAGGATCGACCTCTTCCTGCGGGAACGCCTCGATCTCGCCCCACTCGCCGGCAGAGCACACGCGGGCGCCACGCCGCGCACGCGTCATCACCACCGTCGGCGCCTCGGCGGACCAGCGATCGAGCATCGCTTCATCACCGCCGAGGTCCTCGTCCGATACGAAGACGACGTCCGCGCCGCGCCAGAACGGCACTCCGCTCCAGTCCGTCTTGCGCACGTTGCCTTCGGCATCCAGTTCCCGTAGCCACCCCTGCGCCGAAACGCCTACCAGCGACGCATCGGAGAACACCGCCGCGAAGTCCGGCGGCGCCTCCCCCAGCACCGGCCCGACAAGCACGACCGGCGCGACGCGCCAGCCCTCCGGCACATCTTCCGCGCGCATCGGGGCGCCGCGAGTGACAACTCGCTGTTTGCGCTGGCCTTCGCGATACGTATTCTCGAAGCTCGTCGTCTCAGAGGAACCGGCGTCGACGATCTCGGCGAACGCCATGCGCGCGTCCAGGCCCAAATCGTGTGCCGTCCGCGTCACGACGCCGACGCGCAGACCCAGGCGGTGCGCCTGCACGGCTGCGAACGTCACCGTGCCGCCGAGTTCCCAGCCGCCGGGGACGACGTCGCGGACGAAATGGCCCGCCACGACGAAGTCAGGCGCGGCCACGCACGAGCCCGTTCACTTGCGCGGCTGGATCGAGATCTTGCGCCCCTCGCCCTCGCCCGTGCTCGACGTCGTCACGTAGCGGTCGTCCGCCAGCGCCAGGTGGATGATGCGACGCTCGTTCGGGGGCATCGGCTCGAGCTGCACCGGACG
Source organism: Dehalococcoidia bacterium (assembly GCA_040902535.1). Classification (NCBI taxonomy): domain Bacteria; kingdom Bacillati; phylum Chloroflexota; class Dehalococcoidia; species Dehalococcoidia bacterium. Next base: position 55,210 of record JBBDXD010000015.1, read on the forward strand.
CTTTGTGCGCTTCACCTGGTCCGCCATCTTGCGCGCCAGGCCGGTGAGCGAGCGCTCGCGGCGCCGCCGGTAGCCTTCGACGTCGACGGTAAAGAAGGATTGTTCGCTGAGTTGCCGCCCGACCATCACGTTCAGCAGATACTGCAGCGATTGCAGCGTCTCCCCGCGCCGCCCGATCAGGATGCCAAGGTCGTCGCCTTCGATGTCGAGCACTGCCTTCGCCATGCCGACGCCGTCGCCGGGCGTCTCCGCATCGCGGATCGACACGTCCGCTTCGATCCCCATCATGGCCAGCATCTGGTCGAGCATCTGCGCCGCGAACTCGGCGTCATCCTCTTCGTCTTCGTCTTCCTCGCCCTCGGCTGCCTCGCCCGAAGCAGGAGCATCGACGCGCTCGTTCCCGGTGGCCGGCGCGTCATCTTGGTCATCGTCGTCGTCAGCATCGTCGCCAGCCCCGTCGTCGGCGTCATCGTCAGCATCGTCATCGTCACCGAGGAGGCGGACGCGCACGCGCGCCTGCTCCCCGCCGATGCCGAGACGGCCCGCCTTGCCCTCGCTCAGCACCTCAACGTCGACGGAGTCGCGGCCGACTCCGAGTTCGTCGAGTGCGTGCTCGATAGCTTCGTCTATTGTCTTACCGCTTGCCTCGACGCCGGCCATGTCGCTTCCTTCGCGTCTCAGACCGGTCGCGCGCGACCGGCTCCGTGCTGGTTTCCTTTGCAGCGCCGTCCTCCGGCGCGGGTTCTTCTTCCGTCTTCGTCTTTGCGGCCGCCGCCGCCGCATCGTCGGGGCGGACGCTCTTCGCCGGCTGTGGCTGGGCAGGCGGCCCGAACGACAGCAGGTTCCGCCAATCCAGGCGACGCCCCGCGTAGAAGTACTGCATGACGATGCCGGCGGCGTTGGAGACGGCCCAGTACAGCGACAACCCGGACGGCACCGTCGTGCTGATCCAGCCGAACATCAACGGCAGCATCCACGTCATCATCTGCTGCGTCTGCTGCTGCTGCTGTTGCTGCTGCGTCATCTGGCCGCTGGTGACCGGGCGCGGCGTGATCATCTTCTGCTGCACGTACATCGTCACCGCAACGACGATCGGCAGAATGAACGTCGGATCGTTTTGCGCCAGGTTCCAGATCCCCAGGTGGTTGTCGAGCGGCACAGCGGTCAGCACATAGTCGATGGGGTAGAGCCGCTCCGAGAGCGTCACGAAGCTTTCCGGCGTCTCGCCGAGCGACAGCCGGATCACCTGGTACAGCGCGATCCAGATCGGGAACTGCACCAACATCGGCAGCAGGCAGCCGAGGGGATTGACGCCGGCCTCGCGGTAGAGCGCCATCATCTCCTGCTGCATCTTCTTCGGGTCTTTGCCCTTGTACTTCTTCTGCAGCTCCGCGACCTTCGGCTGGATCTGCTGCATGGCGCGGCTCTGCTTGTACTGCTTCGCCGTCAGCGGCCAGGTGATGCCCCGCATGATCAGCGTGAACGCGATGATCGCCATTCCGAAGCTGCCGCCAAACAACCGCGCGAGCGCGACGAGCATGTTCGTCATCGGATCGACGAGGAAGAAGTCAAACAGCGTGAAGAACAGGTCCACAGTCGCTTACCTGGTGAGCGGATATGTGTTAGCGGTCAGGTTTTCGGTCGCGTCTATCACGTAGAGCGTCGCGTCGCGGGGCACGACAAAGACTGCGCCATCGTCATCGGGTGTAAGGTTCGATTCGATCGTACTTCCGACGACGAGCGCGCCCCCGACGCGTTCGCCCGTCTGAAGATCCAACTTGAAGACGTCACCATCGCGGGCGGCGACGATCAGGCTGTCCTCGACGACGGCGGGCGCGGATCGCACGGGCGCGCCGGCATCGAAGGTCCAGACTTCTTCGCCGTCGTCCTCGTTCACAGCGTACACCTTGCCATCGAGGCTGGGCGCGAAGACCATCCCGTCCGCGACGGCGGGCTGGCCCCAGAACCAGTTGTCGGCGGCGATCGACCAGCGCATGACGCCATCGGCGGTGTTCACCGCGTAGAGCTTCTTATCGAACGAACCGATGTAGACCGTGTCGCCGCTGACGGTCGCGCTGGCAGCGATGCCGGCGCCGGCGCTGTCGAAGGACCACGTCTCGTTGCCTTCGGCGTCCAGCTTGTGGAGGACGCCATCCATGGAGGAGACGTAGATGGCGCTTTCGGCGATGGTGGGTGTCGCCCAGACCTCGCCGGAGGTCTCGAAGCGCCAGACGAACTCGCCGGACTCCGCTCCCACAGCGAAGACTTCCTCGCCCTTGGTGCCGAAAAAGATCGTGTCGCCGTCAATGGCGACGCCGCCGACCATCTCGTCCCCGGTCTCGATGATCCACCGTGCCTGGCCGGTGGCCGTCTCGATGGCGAACACCCAGCCGCCGAACGCGCCCACGTACGCGGTCTCGGCGTCGCTGGAGATGGCGATCTCGCCATAGAGCGCGCGCACATCGCGGAGGCCGCGGTTTTCGGTATCGCGCGTGTCGTCGATGAAGTCATTGATGGCGTTTCGCTGCTCGTCCCCCACGGCGTCCGTAAGGGCGTCCCTGAGGGCATCATCGCTGCCGCCGGACACCGTGAGGCCCTCGGCGAGGGAGATGAGGTCTTCCTTCTGCTGTTCCGTGACCTCGAGCGCATCGATCAGCTCGAGCAGACCCTCGAGGCGCTGCTGGCTGATCGGGTAGGAGTTGCGGTCTTCGGGCGGAAATTGCCACTGGACGAAGCTAGATTCGGGCCGGACGGCGTAGACGTGCGACTTATGCGGCGCCAGGACAAACTCGCGGTCCCCGACGACGACGGGCCTGGCGGGCGCCCAGCCTCGGGGGCCGGGAGGGTTGCCGCAGGCGGCGAGCAGCAGCGCCGAGCCGGCGAGGGCCAGCAGCACGCGCGGCCAAATTGTTTCACGTGAAACATTGCGGGGGAGGCGGGGGGTCAGTTTCGGCATTGTTTCACGTGAAACATTCAAACGCGTGAACGGGCGTCACGGTGCGCGCGCTCCGGCACAGGGTCGAAGCCGCCATCGTTCAGGGGGTTGCAGCGCAAGATGCGCCAGGCAGCCATGCCTGAGCCACGGACGGCGCCAAAGGTCTCGATAGCTTCGCAGGCGTAGTGCGAGCAGGTGGGCTGGAAGCGGCAACTGGGCGACATGCCGGGCGAGATCCGGCGCTGATAGAAGCGGATCGCGGTGAGCGCCAGTCTCTTCACAACGTCTCCTCCAGGGCACCGGCCAACGGTTGCAGCGCGCCGCCTCGTGCGAGGAGTGAAGCGAGAGCGCGGTTCAACTCGTGGGAATCGGCGTCTGCCGCAGCCTTGCGGGCCCCGATGATGATGTCGAGTCCGGGCTTCACATCGAGCTTGCGGGCAGCCTCGCGGAGCCGGCGCTTGACTCGATTGCGGACGACCGCGCCACCGACGACCTTTCCCGCGACGAAGCCGAACCTTGTTATGTCGCCTTCGTTGGGGTGGATGCGTACGACGAGCAGTCGATTGCCCTGGGCTCGACCGGTGCGATAGACGGCGGCGAAGTCCTTACGCCTGCGCAGCCGTTGGTCTCGATGCATGCCGGCGGAGCGCCCAACCAGGGGCGGCATCGCGCCTCCCGGGACGTGCTTTAGACGACGACCAGCCGCTTGCGACCCTTCTGGCGGCGGTTGCGCAGGACGTTGCGTCCGCCTGGCGAGGCCATGCGGTGCAGGAATCCGTGGCGCCGGCGCCGAGGGATGCGCTTGGGCTGGTACGTACGCTTGGGCACGTCTCCTCCTTCAGACAGTAAGCCCATGCCGGGCGGGGCTCAGTATAGGGTGAGCAGCAGGGTGGGACAACCGGACCAGGTCACATGTGCCGGGCCGGCGCCGGCGCCGGCTGCGGTCAAGTTTGGAATTTTCTTCGGGTCCCAACATAAGAGTCTTGAACCAGCAGGGGGAAGGGCGGAGGATGGCGGCGAGGGACATCCCAAGCGATCAGCCTCCAGTTCCCGAAGCTGCGCATACGAGTGCAAATCGCGGTCATGCGGCTTGTCCGGCGAATTGCGTACCTGTACATTCGCTTTGGCGGATTCCTTCCTAGTCCTGGCGGCATGACATGAACACTCGACTTCCGGGAAGCCAACTCTGGTTGGCGGCGTTGACGATCGCGCTGGTTTTGTCCGGCGCGGCGGGATTGTTGGCGATGATCGACGCCGGGTCCGCGGACGCGGCGCGGCCGAGGCCGACGTCGACCGCGGGCGCGGGCGCGGGCGCGGGCGCGGGCGCGGGCGCGGGCGCGGAGAAAACGTCGTACGCGACGGCGGCGTCAACGAAGACGGCGTACGTGACGAAGACTGTGGCGTCGACGAAGACCGCGGCCGTGACGAAAACGGTGTCGTCGACGAAGACGATCACGAAGACGGCGGTGCCGACGGCGACGAACACACGCACGGCTACGCGCACGGCGGAGGTGACGACGACGAGAACGCCGCGCGTCACGCGTACTGTCGAACGCACGGAGACGCCCGATATCACGCGCACGGTGATCGTGGGAACATCGACGCCGGTGCCTTCGGCGACGAACACGCCGGAGAGCTTTACTGCGACGTCGACGAGCACGGCGGTAGCTACGTCAACGCCGACGCCAACATCGACGAACACGGTAGAAGCGACGTCAACGCCGACATCGACGAACACTTCGGTAGCGACCGCGACGGCGACGAATACCGTCGAGGGTACGGCGACACCGACGAACACGGCGGAGTCGACGGCGACGCCGACGGCGACGAACACGTTGCAGGTTGGTACGGCATCGCCTTCGGCGACGTCGACGCCGGACAACAGCGACACGCCGACGCGCACGCGCACGCCGGACAACGACACGCCGACGGGCACGCGCACGTTGACGACGACGGTGATCGCGCGGACGGTGGTGACGACGCCGACGTTCGTCAACACGGTGCTCGGGCGAGAAGTGCCGGGCCCACGGCCGGGCCCAGGGGAGTTGCCGCGGACGGGCGGCGGACCATCGGGCGACGGGTTTGTGTTGTCGCTCGCGGGGTTGGCGGCGGGGGCGGTGCTGCTGGCGGCGATCTCGCTGACGGCGCGCCGGCGGCGAAGCTAGGGCGAAGCTAGCAGGATTTATTGAGGAGGGCGGCCCCGGAGGGATCCGGGGCTGTCTTTTCGTTGTTGGGAGTGTTCTGCGCGAGGAGGACCTCACCCCCCGGCCCCTCTCCGTCGGGCGGAGAGGGGGAGCTTGGTGAGGAGTGCCGTTTGGCGTGCGGTGTCTTTCTGGTTTGAGGTCGTCTGGCTGGGAGATTCTTCGCTTCGCTCTGAATGACGGTATGCGGCGCGCCGGTGTGCGGTACGGTCGGTGTCGCCGTGAAGGGATGCTTCGCGTGCGCTACGGATGACGGTACGCGGAGTGGTGGTGTGCGGGGTGGCGGGTGTCGTCTGACGGGATGCTTCGCGCGCGCTCAGGATGACGGTATGCGGAGTGGTGGTGTGCGGTGCGGTCGGTGTCGCCGTGACGGGATCCTTCGCCTTCGCTCAGGATGACGGTATGCGGAGTGGTGGTGTGCGGGGTGGCGGGTGTCGTCGTGACGGGATGCTTCGCGCGCTCAGGATGACGGTATGCGGAGTGGTGGTGTGCGGGGTGGCGGGTGTCGTCGTGACGGGATCCTTCGCATGCGCTCAGGATGACGTTATGCGGCGGTTGGTGTGCGGGTCGAGGTTGTCGTGTTGGGAGATTCTTCGCTTCGCTCTGAATGACGGCGTGGTGGTGATCGGTGCGTTGCACGGCGGAATCCTTCGCGTGCGCTCAGGGTTGCCGTGCTGGGAGATTCTTCGCTGCGCTCTGAATGACGGCGTGGTGGTGATCGGTGC